>JAEELW010000058.1 GCA_016282915.1 Lachnospiraceae bacterium
CATGGCATCTTCCAAAAACGTATACCATCCGTCCTTAACAAGCTTAGTATCTGCAAACTTGTCACTTATCAATTCTTCTGCGGATCTGTATTTTGAAAACTCCTCACCCCATGCTATACAGTTTTTGCCTTTATACAAAATGGTCGGAAAGGTCCCATCCAAAGCGCGAATATACTGCGGGCAGTAATAACCGAGGTCACGGTACTCTTTAGCAATCCTTTCCCATAGTGCAAGATGTTCTTCGTCTGTAAATCCATTTGAGGAGAGTTTGACCACAATCTTTTCATTTCCAAAATCCACGAGCAAGGTTTCTCTAAAGTCATCGTCTCCGTGACTGGTGTTTTTAGTTTCTATACTTTGGGGAATACTTTTGGTAAAGAACCCCACCACATCATTTATATCCATCTGCTTTTTCTCTTCATTTTACAGTTTTTTCTTTAAAACGATTTTTTCTTCAGTTCTATATTCTTCACAAAACCTTTGTCCATTTTCCAAACACTCATAATTCATTTTTTCAGCTCCGAAGGCATTTTTAACTGCTTCCGCGACAAGTGTCATCTCGTATAGATGCTTTTCTCTTGTTTCTTTATCCAAATCAAATAATTCAACGACATGGTCTTTATACAAAAACAGCGTATACCCCTTAAAGTGCTGAAAATCTCCGATCACCACATATCCCGTTTCAAGTTCTTTTACAAGAAACGGATTCTTACCGGCTTTTGTTTCTTCTATTCTTTCACATATTCCGCACATTAAAACTATCCCCCCTCTCATTAACACCGCTTGAACAAAACCGACACATCATCTTTTTTCAATCCGCATTTTCCGTAGAAAAGCTCATCAGGTTCTATTGTTATCAGCTGGATTACGGGAATATTCTTTTCCTTCAGTCTTTTTTCAAGTTCCCTGATCAGGCTTTTGCCTACTCCGTTTCTCTTTTTCTCAGGGATGACAAACAATTCCGAAACAAAGAAAAAATCTTCATCCGCATAGGGATCAACATAGCCCAATAAGCCGCCCACGATCTGCCCATCATCTATTGCTGCTATACCAAGAGCCTCGAAATTGCCCATTATCGCTTTTACTCTCCGGATCGCCCTTTCTTCGCTCCAGCTCTCATTCCAGGGTTCTTCGGAATATGACGCAGACATCGCTTTCGCAAGTCCGTCATAGAAACTTTCATCAACGATCTTATAATCCATTTTTCTTTCCTTCCTCTGCATGCTTTTCCCACCAGCTTGATAAGCATGGACTGAATTCCAAAACCATATAATGCGGCGAATCGATCTCCATGATCCCGCCCTTTTTTGCAAATGCTTCCCGAAGCATCCGCTCGCAATTATGCCGGTATTCCACACATTTATCATGTCTGGATGCGCATTGGGACTTCGGGCGTTCCAGCTTTATCCTCTCAATTACTTCTCTGGCTTCATCCTGAGATATGGAAGTCAGGCTTCGAAACGGACCTGACCTGGCATCATAAAAATGATATAGAAACATAGTATTCTCCCAAACAGCCGGATAACAGCTTTCCGGGCTGACGTATCAGCCCGGCATATTGCGATCACGATGGCATTCCTCCGATCCATCAGTTCTTTCTGAATACAGACGGATCTTCCAGGCGGAGATTTTCAATGCTTCCACACTGCAGGCAGGCATCGCAGATCACAGCTGTTTTTTTCTTTTTGATCTTATTCAGTTCTTCCATAGCTGTAAAGATTATTGAATGATAACTCAAGTCGTCCAGTAAAGCACCTTCCATAAGTTCACCACCACACTTACTGCATTTCCTTTCCATAGCTATCCCTCCTGTGTAACTTATTAAACCCATCCTTTTGGGTCTTCCTTTTGGATGTAGCCTGAGATTCTTCGCATTCCCCCTATCATACGATAAAGCTCGTAAAAACAAATGACAGTAGTGCTGCAAATGCCGGGTACATGATCATAGAGGTCACCCATTTTCTGATCAGCACTTTTTTCGGTATATATGGCATAAGATCCTCCGTTCCCGGAATGATCCATGCTTTTGTATGACCAACCCAATACCAGTCAATGAAAAAGCGGTCAAACAAATTACAGATCATATATGCTATCAGAAGATGAAGAAAGCCCTCCGGAAAATCCGAAGCCCCATTCAGGAAGAATACCATAACAGGACATACTATGATCATCATAACAAAGAACGGAATACCTGACAAACTCTTATTTCTTTTTATTTCCTTTTCCGTTAAGAGTCCCATTTCTGTCACTCGGTCCTGTACATCCTTTTCGTAGTAATGAACTCCTCCCGCCGGGCCATTCTTTATACTTAATACACATATCATAAGCAGTGTAAAACTAAGCAGGATCCCTTCGATAAACGCTAATATCAAATCTCTCACTCCTCTCTTCTTCTGATCAGGCTTTCATGTATCGATATAAAGTGTCAAATATAAGATCCACGTTTGTCTGAAGTGAACCCTCGAACAAGGTATCTCTGTTCTGATACATTGCATATATTGATTTAATGAAATTCGTGACGACTCCCGGGTCGATATCCTTCCTTATGCCTTTAATTCGCGGGCGCATAAACTCAAACTTTTCCAGATCTTTTTCCGTGTTGAAATACGGCGACCCCTTCAGGTGTGATTTAAGCCATACCCAGTCTTCCAGTCTTATTCGCAGATAGAAATTGTTTTCCGGCCGGAAGTTTTCACTATACACATCCAGGAATTTCTTTAATGCGATCGTCCCATCCTTCGAGAAGCCTGCCATCATTTTCTTCATCGCCCTTTGTTCCGTTTCGCTGATCAATGCCACGACAAAATCTTCCTTTGAAGGGAAAAAATTATAAAAGGATCCCACAGCCACCCCTGCAGATCCTGCGACCATTGCTATGGTCATCTTTTTAATCCCACAATCTTCGATCAGAGCATATCCTGCAGATATCAGCTTTTCTCTGATAGCCATTCTCTCCTCATCAGTAAAACCGCCGGCCATCCCGTCTCTCCCTTCATGCCATTCCGTATCATTCAGCTTCGTTTTTTGATCGTGAATATTTCATTCAGATTGTTCACTGTGAATGTTATCACGCGGATGTTCACGTGTCAAGCAAAAAACGGTGGCAAAAGCCACCTTCTCCTGCCACCTGTATCTTTCCGCTGTCTTTTTCTGCGATCTTATATACATAACCTGTCCCTCTCACAGGGACGGTGCCCGTCCCTGCCGGCCTTTCGATCTTTATGATTTCCCCATCTGACCTGACAGAAGCAGCTGCCCGTATCTGCTCCATTTTCTCTTATTCCAAATCCGTTCTGTAGGATTTAATCCCACGTTCGGATGTCATTTTCCGTCCGCCATTTTCATATCCGATAAAAGTCATAACTCCTTTCTCAACAGAATAAATCTCCGTAGCACTGGGATTCCGTATACCTCGAAAATCATTGCAAAGCCAGTCAAAGCTTTCATCTTCGCAGTAGTATGACCTGATGATATATATCCTGTCATCACCGGAATACAATACCTTTGTGATTTTACTTTTTATGTTTATCTCGTCTCCGATCCCGATATAGTTTCGAATAAAATCATCATTCAGTATTTTTTCTCCTTCCGTTCGTGCATTTTGCACATTCTCAAATCGTTCGAGATCTTCCTCAGATATCTCCGTCATATCATATTCAACCAATTCCTCATTTATGTAATTTAAATGCCACATAGAACCACAACCCGAACTATCACCACCATAAGTGAATTCATACCCGTCTCTATTATATCCAAAAGTATATATGTTTCCCCCCCTATCTGCTTCAATAAAATAGGATGAGTATTCATGGTATTCATCGGTCATCCGAGAGTATACATATAATGCTGTTTCCTGAGCCCCCTCTGTACCAGACACCCCTCGTTCGAGAAGGACCCCATATTCCCTGCCGAAACGTACAATTACCGGAATTATACTCGAGTAACTCTCATTCGAATAAAGAAGAGTATCCTTTTCATCCTCTGATATATATACTTTGTATTCCGGACCACCGTACCACCCTTCGATATCTATATCCTTGTTCCACACTGTGATCTGTTCTTTTGCACCATCTCCATCCAAGTCTTCATTTGCAACATATATCAGATCTCCGTCTCCATAACGCTTATAATCATGTTTGATCGATTCGATGTTTTCCAATCCTTCTTCATCATCAAATCCATACCTGTAATCGTGATTGTAGCAAACATTTATTCCATATCCTATTATCACACTGTCAAATTGCTTATTTCTCGTACTGCACAGATCAATGCAGTTGACACTTTCATACTCTTTTCTATATTCATAAGATTTCTCATCAGAAAGCTCTACTACCTCGAAGTTCCTCTCTGTTTCTTCAAATATAGATTTGACCAGTTGATAAGCACCCGAATCCCCATAAGTCAGAGAGTATGATTCTCTCCGTCCGTTTTCGCAGATCCTATCATTATATAATTGCTTTACCGAAGCATCGCTGATAGTATATATAAAAATATTACAGCATTTCAGCTTATCACGGATATCGCACATAATTATATATGGCTTTTCTTCATATTCCTGATTCACTACTATACACTCTTCTGTTCCATCATTTGTCAGATCAGCAAAATATACGTAATACTCCTTCTGGTTCCCTATGTCAAAGTTATCATAAAAGAATTCTTTGTATTTTGCCCTTATATCTTTTTCCGAAAGAACAATGGTCGGTTCCTGTTTCCTGTCTTCATTCGTATCCGCATCATTCTTTTGTTCTGCGAATACGTTCTCTTCCTTTTCAGCATCCTCATTTGAATCATATTGGTCTTCTTTACGGCCGCCAAAGATCAGCAATACAATGATCGCAGTGATGAGAACAAACACCCCCGCCGCAGCTGCGATCAGGATTGTTTTATTATATGTCTTTTTCCTGCCATTCAGTTCTTCTTCCAGATCCTTGACGGAAGAAACTCTTTCCCTGCTGTTAAGCGCCATACCATGGTTTAGCGCCTTTGCAATATAAGATGGCAAGTTCTCTGCATGATCTCCCGCATCCGCGAGCCTGTCATTCCCTATCACCCGATCCGTTGCCGCCTGCGGGACAATACCGGTGATCATCCGGTACATTGTTGCCGAAAGAGCATAGATATCCGTCCACGGTCCCTGTTCCCCGTCGCTTTGGTACTGCTCAGGAGGCGCATAACCATGCTTCAGGATCACAGTCAGACTCTTTGCATCATTGTTTCCCACAAAACGGGCGGCACCGAAATCAATGAGCTTCATCTCACCGTTCTTTGTGACCATGATATTGTCCGGGCTGATGTCACGGTGGATGATGCCCACGGAATGCATGGTCTGAAGCGAATCCAGGACCGGCTCCATCATTTCCAGAACCTGCGTATACGGCAGACTGCCGCCGTTCTCGTCCAGGTACCGCGACAGAGTCATACCGTCAATGTATTCCATTACCATATATGCGGTATTGTTTTCATAGAAAAGATCCATGATCGAAACAATACCGGGGAAACTGTTGAACTTCGCCAGATTCTCTGCCTCCCGTGCAAAGCGTTTCAGACCTTTCTGATACGGTTCCTCACAGCTGCTGCTCAGCACCGACAGTACTGTCTTCAAGCCTGTTGTGGTATCTCGTGTCACAAGCTCCGAAGGGAAGTATTCCTTGATCGCGATCCGTTTCTCAAGGATCGTATCATATGCAATATAAGTGATCCCGAAACCGCCCTCGCCGAGGACTTTTCCGATCAGATAT
Source organism: Lachnospiraceae bacterium (assembly GCA_016282915.1). GTDB lineage: Bacteria > Bacillota > Clostridia > Lachnospirales > Lachnospiraceae > NK4A136. The sequence goes on from JAEELW010000058.1 coordinate 5,742, forward strand.
TTCTCATTTAGAATCGTCCCGGCACGCAGACAACGCGCCGGATTCTCTTCTCCGTGCTTATATCCGCAATAAGCGCAGAAATCATCTTCTTCAAATCTTTCCCGCATGCAGCCCATGCAGAGTTTCTTTTCTTCAACCATTCCTCTTTACCGTATCCTTCCGCCCTTTTGATATAATGCTCCGGATTCCATGTCAGATACAGCGGCATGCATCACCTTAGTTCAAAATCCCGGAGAAACTGTCTGAAAACCTCTTCCCTTTCCCTGGCCGTTTCATAGTAAGGTAATCCATATTCGATACACTGCTCTTTCATGAGTATGCTTTGCTCAACAATATATTCCGCACCCTCCCGCAGTTCTTCATCCGGTTTATAGAAGGTATAGTCTTTCTCTGTATCATATTTTTTCTGGATCAGGAAGCGTTCTTCAGGCGTCACATCCGATGTGATGAAATATACGATCTCACAATTGGCCCCCCGGATATAATTATCAAAGTCTTCAGGTAAAAGCTGATACATATCCAGAACCATTCCCGGCGCAAATTCATCATATTCGCCACTGTCCAGCATAGCCCGGACAAAGGGTGCCATTTTGCTGCTGATAAGCCGAAGGGTTTCCAGCGAAGATAAACCCTGATATGTACTCACTCCGGTCTCCGGGAAACACCTTTCAAATCCGGCAATGATCGAATCCATACTGACATGCTGATACCCATATTCCCGGGATAACAGATGTGATACCGTGCTTTTCCCGGCTCTCGGTACACCTGCTATGATGATATTATTCTTCATGTTGTTTCCTCATAAAAATATTCAAAGTTTAACCAAATGCGTCCCCCAATGAAACAATAGAGGTATAGGTCGGATAAACCATATATCCGGCCACATCTTCATCACTGACCCATTTATATACCGCATCGCAATCCTCCAGGCTTAAAGGCCGGAGGATCAGTCTCTCTGTCTCGATCACAAAAGTCTGCATGCTCTTACAAACCCCATCATCTTATCTCTGTCTTTTTTTCCGTCTATCTCAAGACACGAACTTGCATCTATGGCATAGGGATGAAAAGTATTAATGATATCCGCAACATTGTCTTCATTCAGTCCGCCGGCCAGAAAATACGGCCTTTCAATCCCGCGGATCAGGGAATGCTCAAATGTTTTTCCGGTACCGGTACCGGAATCCAGAAGAACATAATCCGCAGTACTGCTGATCGCATTCTGTATGTCCTCCGCAGAAGTGATCTTAAATGCTTTGATGATCGGCTTGGCTGTATGCTGCCTGAGCTCTCTGATATAATTCTCATCTTCATTTCCATGAAGCTGTATCATATCAAGCTCCTCTTCATAGTATTCCAGGATGTTCCCGATCGCTTCATTTACAAATACACCGACTTTCTTCACTTTACTTCCGTGAAGATAACTGTTCAGTTCACAAAAAGTACCAAGCCCGATCGTACGGCGGAATCCTTCCGATAAAATGAAGCCGACATAATCCGCTTCAAGTTCTGCTGCGGTGATCACATCCGGTGGATTCATCATCCCGCATAATTTGATTTTTGTTTTGTTCTTTTCTTCCATAAAAGCTTTACCTATAGTTTTTTATTTTGCAAATTCGTTATCATTACACGCTCTGGATTCCGTCTCGACCCACGCGGGAGCAAAGCCGCTTCCCAGTGCGATCTTCCATGAAAAGATATTGGAAAGACTTGTTCCGTAATATGGTATCGCTCCCCTGCGTATCACTTCGTTCTTAAGCAGTGTGACCAGCGTTTTTCCTATCCCGCGGTCTCTGTAAGCGGGCAGCACATCGATCCCGATCTGCCACATAAGAGGAGTGTCAGCGGAACAGCCTGCCATTCCCATGATCTCCTCTCCGTCCAGGGCGATCACGGCAAGCACATCCGGTCTTTCCGGCTTAAAGCGGTCACACAGTGCATTTGAAAATTCTTCCTTCCCGTAAAAAGGCAGGATATCCTTCTGTTCCAGCCACCTTAGCTTTAGATCCGTTCCGAAACCGGAAGTATCCTCTTTCGGCAGGAACATATGATGCGTAAGCGCCATCTTAAAGCCATACTTTCTGAGTTCGGTCTCAAGCTCAAAAAAATTATGCTGTTCAAACAGCCAGAATCCCTTTTTTCCTTTCACCCATTCATTAAGCCATGGATGCAGCTTTTCGTCAGCAGAGATAACGGCATTTCCTCCGAATGTCGCCATCTGGAGAAAAAACGGTTCGTCAGAAAACTTCCTTCTGTTTTCATGCAGACAGCTCTTCGTGATCACATTTTCATCACGCTCAAAATCATCCGCTTTGCAGCTAAACTCAAGCGCAAGCTGCTCTTTTATCCTATGATCGATCATTGATGATCCTCCTATACGCCCATTTTATCGCTATTCTCTCATTACCGCACGTCCTGCCTTGCGGACTTCGACAACTCTGTAGCCGCCTTCTTCGTATATTCTTTTTGGTGTCTCTCCATCCGGCCAGATATAGACATTATCAATGCCCTTATGCCTGCACCATTCCACATAGGCAGAAAACAGGGCACGACCGGCACCTGCTTTTCTGTATTTTTTGGATACGAGCAGATAATCCACACGGCAGGCTCTTTCCGAAATATGTCCATACAACAATCCGACCGTTTTACCATTCAGACTTGCTGCAAACATCCATGCTTCCGGACAGTCCAGTGTTTTCTTCGCGACCTTGATCTCCCACGGTTCTTCTGCTTCGAGAAACACATTCTCTATCCCGTCACTCCATTCCGAAACCTTCCTGACCTTAATATCCGGATTTGGAATGATCCTGTTCTCTTCCGCCAGGAGCATATATTCCTGGTCTTCGATCCAGCTCCTGAAACCGGCCGCAGAGAGTTCTTCCTGTATTTCGCCGAACCAGTTATCATCCAGCATGGATTGATAGATGATCGGTCTGCTTCCCTTTTCCCTGTAAAAAGCGCTGATATCCGACAGCACCTGCCGCAGATCACGGATCTTATCCTTATAGATCACCGCATGGTTCGAATCATAAGAATCCTTATTATCGGTATTAAAGAAAAGAATCCCGTATTCCCTCTCCTCATGATCCGTAAAGATCCCGGGAAACAGATCCTCTTCAATGTAGCAATCCCGCAGCTCCATCGATCACTTACTCCTGTTTCTCTTCCATAAAGAATTTCAGTCCTCCAGACTTTTCTGCATAACGATCGCATCGCTGTAGACATCGTTTGCGAACCAGTAATTTCTGTATACTCCGACATCCGAAAAGCCCATTTTATGGTACAGCGCAATGGCCGCCTTATTAGCGGCTACAACTTCCAGCTCAATATTATGCAGCTTCATTTTTTTCGCGCATTCAATGATCTCTGTCATCAGCATCGTGCCGATCTTCCTGTTCCAATAGTCTTTTCTTACGGAAATTGAAAACTTGGCATTATGACGTAATCTTGCACCCGGATAGCCATCCAGTTCTGCCCGGGCTATGATCTTCCCTCCTGCCAGGGCGATCAGGATAATGCTGTTAGCTGCGTCATGCTGAGCCTGAATGCGCCGTTTTACCGCTTCGACCGGCGCTTTAAAGCCGTCAGCTCCGTGCATGAGATTATCGGATTCTCCCCCAACGATGTTTAAATATGCGATCATTTCCTCCGCATCATCTGTTTCTGCTTCTCTGATAACGATATTTTCCATAATTTTCCCCTCAGCTCTTAAATGAGTCCCGCTACGATCTGATAATGCAGGTACAAAAGCGGAATCTATAGTTTCTTCCCCTGTATGATCATGGAGAGCGGAAAAGCGCTGTGATCTATCGAAGCGAAGCCGCCGCTCAGATCGTGATCAAACTCCTGAAGCCCGGTAACAACAAGCCCGTTATTACACATTCCGGATATTATCTCCGACATCGAATGCGTAAAATCAGTAAAGGTCTTTGAATGATAGCTCTTCTTTGTCATATAATACATGCCGCCGTTTCCGGTCCATTCGTGCTCGAAGTAGGAAAAATGGCATTCCAGCCTGTGATCCGGATCAAACTCCGCATCACCTTCCGTGGCAAGCATATTCGTGCAGGGGTGCTGTTCGTTCAGCACGATCATGCCTCCGGGCTTCATGCATTTTGCAACGATCTCAAAAAAGCGGTTCAGATCTTCGAACCAGCACAGTGCACCTATGGTAATGATCACAAGATCAAAGCGTTCGTTGAAACGCTCATCGATATCATAGACATTTACGGCTTCAAAGCTGCACGGCAGCTTCAGTTCTCCTGCTTTTTCGTTTGCAAAGGCCACCTGGTTTTCGGCGATATCAAAGCCGATCCCCTGCGCCGCCTTCCCGCTTTTTACCAGAGAAAGCAGTTCACGGCCGTTATTACAGCAGAACTGGCCGACCGTCTTTCCTTCCGTATCGATGCTTTGCAGGACAGCACGCATTTCTTTTTCAAAAAAAGGATAATCCTCTTTTTGTATACGCTCTGTTATATCCGCCCCCCATGATGCATCTCTCTTATCAAAGGCCTCTTCCCATGCTGCTTTATTTCCTTCAATATATTTCTCCATAAACTCACCCTTTCTCTTCATTCATGCTCATTTCAGCGTTGCTCTGATCCTCATCCATGATCAGCCATTGATCCATTCCGGGTCCCGCATCCTCGTTAGGACGGACTCTGAAGCCGAATTTTTCATAAAAAGCTTCTTTCCCCTTAGCGGAATTCAAAGTCAGTTTCACTTTATAGCCGGGTTTCATCCCTTCTTTCAGTTTTTGGAGGCTTGCTTCCAGCAGTTTACGTCCTATTCCCTGTCCCTGGTACTCCGGAGCAACAATGACATCCGATAAAAAAGCAATTCATGTTTTTTCTCCTTTGTCATTTCTAAATGTACTTGCCGCTGACTCAAAGGCCTGCGAGCGCTCTGCACACAGTTCCCTCGATATCCTTAAGATAGCGTATCCTTCCTACCGTATTCTTTACCTCTTCTTCCCCCAGTCGTATGTCTTCTTCATCTGCCCCTTCCATTCCGAGTGCACGCCGCAGGTTATACTCCAGCCATTCCACCCAGGTATAGGATATCCCGAACAGTTCATCATAAGAACGGAAGCCGTTGTCATAAGCAGACAGATATCCTTTAAAAAAGCCCAGCAGCTTTTCTTCGGAATACTGAGTATTGACCGTCCCCGCCCATTGAAGCGCCAGATCCAGGCAGCTTGCGGCCGGATTTCCCCGCCCAAGGCATTCAAGGTCGATCACATACGCCTCATCTTCATGCCACATGATATTCTTCGGATCCATATCCGGATCATCGATCACGCTCACAGCCGGCAGCCTGCGTCTCGCGTTATTCAGCTTATCCTGCGCTTCTTTCAGAAGAAGCAGCTCATCCGCAATAAGCCCGGCAATACCGCTGTTTTTCTTATCGGCTTCCAAAGCATACGTTTCAAAATCGATATCACTGGGCCCGGCTTCTTCCGCCCCGGTATTCCGCGGATCGATCCCATGGATACGGCCCAGGATCTCACCGGCCCTGTAACACTGCTGCTCCGACAGGACGTCAGGATCCGTGATATTCCCTTCCTGCCAGCGGAAAATGTAATAATACTTTCCGGCATCCTCAAGCATTTTGGTACCATTGAAAGAAAGCGCAGGAACGATCGGAATGCCTTCCTTCTCCAGAATACACTCCAGTTCCTCCGCTCCTGCATAATTATCAAGAACCCCCGGCCGCTTCATGACCTCGGGGTTCAGACATTTTACCGCATATGTTCCCGATCCCGTTCCGACTTTATACATTTTATGCATAAGACCGCCGGAGACCGGCTCTATGACGCCGCATATTTCCCCCAGGCTGCATTTACGAAACAGCGCGGATATATTGTCCCGGTCATAAAGCTGTTCTTTGTTCATTTTTTCCTCCCCGTCGAAGTTCCTTTCTGTTCTTTCGCCCGCTCAGCCGGCGGAGCTTTTACCGCGCTTCACTTTTAACGATCTCAGATAGTTTTTCTGTTCGTCCGTGATCCGGTAGCTCTCAATACTTTTCTGAATGGCCTTGTTATGCGTCCAGTCGTCCAGCCGTTTCTCTTCCAGATAGGGTATCACAATTTCATACTGCTTGGCCAGAGCCGTTGCAAAATACCATGCGATCATCATATTGACGTAGTATTCTTCGGATCTCAGTCCGGCGACCATCGCAGGATACGCGGGATCAAAATCCACGTCAAGAAAATGCTCCATAAGCATCCCCACGCCGAATCTCACGGTATAGGTCCTGTCGGAGCGGATCCAGTTTTTGATATGGGAAAGAAGAAGATCTTTATGTGTTTTAAAGATCTTCGGTGACATCTGATCGCAGCTTGCCCAGTTATCGACATAGGGAAGGAAGCGCTCAAGCTCCTCCATGCATTCATCTACATCTTTTATGCCCGACAGGATAAAGGCGTGCAGCTGGTTTTCCTCAAAGTATCCATGCGGCAGTTCTTTCAGAAAAGCTTTATATTCTCCCGATCTCAGCAGTTCTTTCGCCAATGCCCTCAGGTCCGGAGTCCTTACTCCTATGATGGACTCCGGATCCAGAGAAGGTATGATCTTTATCTGCATATCACGGTATTTCGGATCCTGAAGACTTTTTAACCTGTCCACTAACTCCTTATTATTCATGCGTGCTTCGCCTTTCCCTTTCGACAGTTCCCGATTTTTCCCGCCGGCACCGTTCTTTCCTGACCCTTCCGGCTTCCGCGGGATCTTTATGTATCGTTCCTATCATACTATTTTCCGCAGGCAGAAGCAATAAATATCAGTTGATCCGGATGCTCTCTCCGTCAAGTCCCGCGAACATGATATAGCCTTCGGAGGGAAGCGGGATGTTTCCGGAAGCATTACGCATGTGTGTGGAATAGACGATCTCGTGGTACTTGTTATATACATAGAGCGCTGTTTTTTCGGGACAGTCGGCTGTGATGGTGCTTCCCGCCATATCATCGCCGATGACAAACCACTGCGCCTCGTCATCATGCAGGCTGACCTCAGCTACCTGGGAATCAAACACAGGGAGTTCATCCGTAAATCTGTAATCTGTCCCTCTCGATGTCTCAAGTACCGTAACGGAAGAGCCGTCAGACATCGTCTTTGATACGATCCGGGCATCGATCAGATCCCGGTTCGAGCTGCAGGGCATGGTGGTAAAAGATACAGCATTCGTTCCGTCGGTGATCTTCAGCGGTCTTCCGCCCAATCCGGTTTGGGCATACACATATCCGGGAAGCTCATCAAGCATATATACGCATGCAAAAGGCCGGTCATATTCTGTCGAGGAGTATCTTTCGCTGTAATTTACCATCTCCCTGTTGCGTATACTCTGCCAGGACGCTTGTGCTTCCTCACTCAGCGGAGCCGGATCGATGCGTTCTGCCGCATATCGGTAATAGCTGCTTGTCCCGAGGCCTGCGGTCTGCATATCTGATCTGACCTTAAAATATACACCATTCTCACTCACTTCGATGCGGCCTTCATAAAGTTCCACCGTCGGCCTGCCGCTCTCATCCACACTTACAAAGCTCCCGTCCGTCGTGAACCGGTAATCATCTGTCCTTTCCGTCCCGAAATCCAGATGCTGTACATGCATCATCGACTCGTCAAAAGAAACATAAGCATACCCGGGTCCATATAAGGAAGAGAATACATAGAATCCTTCACAGGCAAGGTACTCTTCGGGCACTTTATCCGCAAACGCAAACGTCTGCTCCTTTCCGTGGCCGACCACGATCCCCTCTTCCTCGAGTACGGCATCGAGAAGCGCCTGCGCCACCAGTTCGTTATAAGTCGAATTGCCGCCTGTCGAAAGGACAGCAACGGATATCTCCTGATCCGGAGCCACACAGAGAAACGCATGCTGCATGGTCACATCGCCGCCTTTACCAAGGACCCTGACCCCGGCCTGCTCGTAATCCGGATTCCCGACATAGTCCCAGCCCAGGCCGTTGGCATCTTTATAGATGTCCGTTTTATCACCCTCGTCATTCCACCTTACAGCCATGGCATCCTTGGATTCCCTGGACAAAAGCAGATCATTTCCCGTAAAGAATGCGCTTCCGAAATTTGCGGTATCCGATGCGGTTGCGTAGATACCGCCGGCCCCGATCGCCATACAGTAGTCATAGTCATAAGGGATATTACCGCTGAATGTTATGGGGGCATTCCGTTCATTCCCAAAAAGCGTGAACGGTGAACCCGTATGCGTTGCACCGACGGGAGCTGCGATATTCTGCACGACATAGTCCGTGTAATCCATCCCCGTCACATTCTCGACGATGAGTTTGAGAAGGTCAAATCCGTCATTGCAATATGCCGCATATTCCCCCGGCGCATGGGTCAGCCGCTGGGCAGACAGGCTTTGCAGAAGATAATCTTTGTCAAAATAATTATCATCATACAGAAACATGTTCCTGGTCGAGGTGCCCATGATCCCGGATCTGTGATCCATCAGCATACGTACCGTGATATCCCTGTATCTGTCGTCCGCCATCGTAAAATCCGGGATATAAGCAGTTACCGCTTTATCAAGTTCCACGAGTCCCCGGTCGACAAGCTGCATGACTGCTGCCGTCACATAAACTTTACTTACCGATCCCACGCAGTAGATCCTCTCATCCGGCTCTTCATCCGTCGTTCCGGCAGCCGGTGCGCCCATATCAGAGCCCTCTCCCGTCTGTATCAGCTCCGTCCCGCCGCCGGCTGCCCCGGCATGCACGTTCCCGGCATAGCCTGCCGCAGCACATCCCACGATCGTGATCATCAATGCCCCTGCCAGTATATTCTTTGCTTTATTCTTCATACCGCTCCACCTCTTACTCTGTCATCAGTTCATTTACGGAGATCTTCCGTATCCTGCCTGCGCCTATGTAGGTCATAATGAATGTGAATGCTATGAGCGCTATATCCGTAAGGATCAGGACCGGAATGCTTGTCCTGATATCCGCACCGAAAAGCTGAAACCAGAACACTTTGTTGAACAGGATCGCCGCAACGGATGCCAGGATCACGGATATGACCGTCACCGGCATAATGCTGATCGCGATCTGCGTCATGAGATCCTTCGAAGAGTAACCGAGGCTCTTCATGATCCCTAATTCTTTCCTTCTCTTCTTAACATTCGAAGATGCGATGATGCCGAGTATCACTGCTACCACGATACCGATCGCTGCAACTCCGATCCCCGTGAAGAACCTGGTGATGTCTGATATCGGATCAAGCTGTGATTTGATCAGATCCTGATAGGACTGCAGATCCTTCATAACAAACTGCCTGCTGTTACCGGTAATAAGCCGGTCCCCGACCCTTACCGCATAATCGATGCCGCTTACCCCGTATGTAGACATCAGAACGGCGATCTTTTCGGCTGCCACCGCCTGTATCCTCTCTTCCGGCGTTCCGCCCGCAGGATCCCCGTCCATAGCCGCATCCATACTCCGGCCGTAGACAGAGCTGAGCTTCTGCTCAAACTGCTCTCTGTCAACGCCATCCTCAAGGTAGATCTCTACCATCGAGGCTGCGGCACCTCCGTTGGCTCTCCGGAAACCGTCACTCGTCATATAAAGGTTCATCTGATTATTGCTCATGGAGCCGACGATGCCCGTGATGATGTAGTTCACCTTCACACCCTTGTGGTCAAGGGCGATCGTGTCACTGATATCAAGACCATAATCTCTGCTTCTTCGAAGCGTGATCATCAGCTCGTTATCATGTTCCGGATACCTTCCTTCCATCGGGATGATATATTCCATATCGGAAAAGCTGTCATAAGCAAAAGCCGTTCCCTCTTTTTGTCCGTCTATGCGAAAGATCGTATAGGCGTATGTAACGCGTGTCATACTCACCTCAGGGAAACTCCGCAGTTCTTCACTTAATGCATACGCATCAACGCCATCGTTTACCGTGATGATGTCATCCGATATCTCCAGTCCCATGAGTCTGACCAGTCCGTCGGAACCATGGAAGAACATTACGAAGGTGAACATACAAAACAGCAGTGCGGTTCCCGCAAGGAAGATACAAAGCCCTACTCCGGCACCCGTTCTTATGTTCCGGATACTGTCCTTGATACCGAGTCTTCTGTTGATACTCTTTCCCGCCTTCTCAAGCGGAAGGATGTTACGCTTAAAGCTGTGTGTACGTATCCCTTTTCGAAAAGCGACTACCGGAGGAAAGCGCTTTACCATAGCTGCCTTCGCAAGAGCGAAGAGGAGTATCAGTCCGATCACACCGGCCACTACCGGCACTGCCATGTACAGCTTTGCGGAAGACAGCACTTCACGTCCGAGCATGACACTTATACCGTTATTCATAAACGGAGTGGTCATGATAGCAAGGATGCCGCCGGCGACACCGCCGATACCGCTTGAGATCACATACTCAAACACATACGATAAGGAGATCTCTTTTCCCTTATAACCCAGCGCCTCGAGAACACCGATCTTCTCCATCTGGTCTTCGATGTCGCTTCGGATCTTGTTTCTGACCATAAAGATCGATGCCACGAAAGTAATGAGTGAGAGCGCGATGCTCAGATAAAGAAACATATTCAGGAAACGGGTCTCATTCAGCTTCTCGTCCTCTCTGAGAAAGCCGAAGCCTTCGAAACTGTCCCCGGATTCATCCATGCATTTTTTGAAATATTCTCTGTAATCAAAACCATCGTCCGCATTATAAGCCAGGAAAACCGATGCCGTATAGGAAGGTGTCAGGAGTCTGTAATCCTCAGCTGAGACAAGGATCTTAAAAAGCATACCCGAGTCGTTCGAAAAACCGGTATTGTAGAAACCCGCTACCGTGAAGGGATACTGCTTTCCTCCGACAACAAGCGTAAAGTCTTCCCCGGCTTCGTATCCCAGATTATATCTGAAATACGAAGGAAGCAGCACCCAGTGTTCCAATGTGCCAAGCTGCTCTTCCGTCAGTGCTTCGATGATTTTTCCGTCGTCGATCTTCTGATTCTCTTCCTTTGCAATGAACACAAGATTGTATGCGATCTTTTCGCCATCCCGGAGCACACCGCTTGCCATTCCGTAGAGCATATTCCCTCTGCGGATATCCTCAAAGCCGTATTCTTTTTCGAGGATATCCTGATATACCCCCCGGTAATCACTTTCGGGGATCATGATCATCGTGTCTACGGATCCGCTCTGCTCAAAGCTTTCATCGAAAGCGTTGCTCACCTTGCTTACATTGATCGCAAAGATGCCGAGCATCACTGTGGAAACAAGCGTAAGAAACGCGATCGCGACCGCTTCCTTCCGGTTCTTCCTTAAGTTGAAAAGTGACAGCCTGAATATTTTTCCCATCCTTACCACCCCATATCCTCAAGGAACGACGTCAGGCTGTTTCTTCTTTCCCTGAGATCGTCCTCTCCGTAGTTCTGCATTCTGTGATCGCCTACAACACCGCCGTCCCGGAGGTAGAGGACGCGGGTGCCGCGAAGTGCGGTCTTTAGGTCATGTGTGACCATGACGATGCTCTGGCCGTTCTGATGGATCTCCGTAAAGATATCGAGCACATCGCGGCCGGATGCGGAGTTTAACTGTCCGGTCGGCTCATCGGCGAAGAGGATCCTCGGATCATTGATCACGGCTCTTACGATGCCGACCCGCTGGGCTTCTCCGCCCGAGAGCTGGCTCGGATACTTATTCCACGCTTCCTCATCAAGTCCGGTCTTCTTAAGAAGCTCCTTCACCCGGTTAATGAGTTCGGGCGAATTCTTCTGCACGATGAGTGCGCCGGTCAATACGTTATCCAATACCGTCTGATTCTCGAGAAGGTAGATGCTCTGGAAAACAAAGCCGCAGTTGCCTCTCCGGAAGACCGCGAGTTCATCGTTGTTCTTATCCTGGATCTCCGTACCGTCAAAGATGACCTTGCCCATGCTGGGCTTATCCATTCCGGATAAGGCATAGAGCAAAGTCGATTTTCCGGATCCCGAAGAACCCATGATGACCGTAAAATCGCCTTCCTTTATTTCCAGATCGAGATTCTTGATCACGTGCTGCTGAATGCCGCCGTTTGAAAATGATTTACAGAGTTTTTCCGTTTTTAAAATAGAAGAAGCCATATATCCTACCCTTTCTCCGCTCGTCTCTAAAGCCGTATCATCATACGCCTCCACGACCGGTCTAAGGCTATCATATATGACTTACACAGATATATCCTTAAAACGATGTTGTAAAAATATTAAAAAAATATTAAATGCCGTCTCAGCTCAGCGGTATCACCAGCGTGACCGCCAGCCCCCCGCCGTCGCTTTCCGCAATAAGGTCGCCGTTCATCTTCTCCATAAGCGTCCTGGCGATATAGAGCCCGAGACCGTGTCCTTCCTTATCCGTATCCTGCCAGTCCTTCCCGCGGTAAAACTTGTTGGTGATCAGATCGAGCTCCGCGGGAGGAACGCCGGGACCGTGGTCTGCGATCTGCATCTCCAGGTATTTATCCGACAGTCTGTAATGTATGTCGATCTGCGTATCCGCATACTTATAGGAGTTGGAGATGATGTTTCCGATGACCTGCGCCATCCGCTTTCTGTCAATATTAAGGATCACGGAGGGCAGCTCGTCCGCCTGCACAAGAGCTCTGTCATCCGCCCCCTTAACGATCTCCGCCAGGACCGCCGATCGCTCATCCCTGCAGTTTACTTTAAACTCTCCCAGATCATCCAGCGTAGAAGTAAAGAGATCTCCGAGCAGCGCATCGATCTGTTCCGCTTTTTCGTATATCCCTTCCGCATCCGCATTCAGCGCACGGAGCTCTTCGGCCGTGAAGCGCAGTGGCTCCTCCGCCTCCCCTTCCACAGCCGGCTTTTCGCCCTCCGCCTCCGTGCTGCCTTTGTCTGCGGCATTTTCTGCATCCTTCTTTACGGAGAGCCGCATCTGCATGAGCTCTGCCGTGAGCTTTATCCCGGTCACCGGTGTCTTCAGATCATGGCTTAGGGACGCAACAAGCTCGCGTTCCTTTTTCTGAAGCTCAAGCTCCCGCTCCTTCGCTTCCGCCAGCTCCTCACGCATGATATCGAAGCTTTCCGAAAAAGCTCCGAACATATTGTCCCGGTCCATCACAAGGGGTTCATCCAGCCTTCCCTGCGCCACCTTTGAAGCAAAGTCTTTCATATTGCGGAACGGAACAATGATATTTCTGCGGATATAGGAGGCATACAGGATCATCCCCACGGCTGCCAGCAAAATGAACAGGAGGATCGCAAGGCTGATATAGCGGATCAGGCTTTTGATCCCGGCTGCCGGATCATCCGCAAGGATCACCGTCCCCCACACTTTACCGCCGTCGGATAGATAAGCATAAGGATATCGTTTCCGGATCGCATTTCCGACAGACAGCTCTCCGGGATCCGTCCCGTGAGAATACAGGAGATGATCTTCCGGATCAACGATAACAAAAGCCCCGTCAATAGCATCGAGCCTGGTCAGATCATTTTTATTTTCTTCGGCGGTCTTAACGATATCGTTCAGAAGAATGATATTTTCTCTCGATACATTTACGGTCTCTCTGTAAGCCGCATCCGTGATCAGGAGAAAGAGCAGGACCGCGATCCCGGCCAGCAGCAGCGTGATCCCGGCCGTTTTCATATAGTTCTTCATCGTCCGGCCTCTTCTGCCATGTATCCGACTCCGTAGACCGTCTTGATGATCGCCGGATTTTTCGGATCGGCTTCGATCTTTTCACGGATATGTCTTATATGCACGGTTATGGTCCCGTCGCAGGTATTATCATCTCCCCACACACGCTCGAAGATCTCGTCCCGGGTAATGACCCTGCCCGCATTTTCCAGAAGATAAAGAAGAAGCTTGTATTCCATGGCTCTGAGCTCTTCCGCTTTTCCGTGATCGATCAGCTTGTGCGTCGCCGTATCAAGATACAGTTCCTTACGGATAAACAGCCTGCCTCCCGCGGCATCCGCTTTCGTCCGTCCCGCATCGTCTCCCGGGGCTTTTCGTGCCGCCTCCCTGGCCTTTTCATACCGCTCCAGCACGGCTTTCACCTTTGCAAGCAGAACATTCAGCGTATAGGGCTTTTTGATATAATCATCACCGCCGATGTTCAGCGCTATGAGTATGTCATCATCACTGGTCCTGGCACTGATGAAAAAAATAGGCATATCATAGTTTTCGCGGACTTTTCTGCACAGATCAAAACCGGACTTATCTCCGAGATTGATATCCAGGAGCAGCAGGGAAACCTCCTGTTTCTCCAGAAAATCAAGTGCCGCATCATAGCTCGTAACATAGGCCGTCCTCACGCCGACGATATTAAAGTAATCCGATGTCGATCTGGCGATCAGCTCATCATCGTCGATCATCAGCACCCTGATCTGCTCCGTGGTCTCCATAGCTTAACCCTTTCATTTTATAACCCGCCTGCGGCATGCCCGCGCCGGGATATTTTCCCATACAGCAAAAAACAGACTGTCCCGGACAGTTTAAATTCTATCACAGGACAGTCTGTAAATCATCAATAAAAATATTCCGGCGGAACAGCTCACTTATCCAGTATGGCGGCCGCCTCATCGATCAGGCCCTTTTCATCCTCTGCCAGCGGCTCAAAGTTCCGGAACGTTGCGATATTATCTGCCATCTGATCGTCCGCAGACATCCCCGACAATATCGTCATTACTCCGGGGAGGGATCCCACAAATCGAAGCGCCCAGGAAGCTGCCGAACGTTCCGGCCGCATGGAGGAGCGAAAACTTATGCCCGGTGGCGGCGCCGGAAGTCCTCACGGATCTCCTCTAAGGCTTCCGATTCATCCAGCGCACTTTCCAGCATCACGGCGGACTCACACGCTCTCGTGCAGCTGATCATCTCCGACATTACGGCAAAATTCAGTGCGGTTCCTTCATCGTCACATTCATAACGGACGGCCCTGTTTGCGGCGACTCCGAATCGGCCGGCCACTTCGATGGCATCGATATTGGCTCCGAGGAAGATGAATTCCCAATGATGTTTGCTCTTTTTCTTCTCCACCATTTTTTTGACCTTCTCATAGCTATACTGTTTGCTGGCATTCTCCATCCCGTCCGTCGTGATGATGAACAGCGTCTTCTCCGGTCTCTCATCCTCCGGCAATTCTTTCTGCACTCTGCCGATATGCCGGATCGCTCCGCCCAGAGCGTCCAGAAGCGCGGTACAGCCGCGGACGAAATAATCTTTCTCCGTGATCTTTTCCACCTTCTTAAGGTCTTTTCTGTCATGAAGGATCTCCGTTCTGTCGTCAAAAAGGACGGTGGAGATGACCGCCTCTCCCTCCTCTTTTTTCTGTTTCTCGAGCATCGAGTTGTAACCGCCGATGGTATCCGCTTCCAGTCCGCTCATGGATCCGCTTCTGTCCAGGATAAAAACGATCTCTGTAAGGTCTTTACGCATAATGTTTACCTCCTTTTTTCTGCCCGTCTCCGGGTTTTCCTCTTGCTGGCTTCATTATACGAAAGGAAATAAAAAAAGAGGTCGCTTCCGAAGCGACCTCCGTTTCAGGAAATGATGCATGGCAGCCCGTGCTCTTCCAGCTGTATATCCAGTTCGATCATATCGTATATCTTATTCTCGATGAAATAGGAAAAAATGATGTCCGTCTTATCACAGGGAGAAAGCGCATAACCCGCACGGGCCAGCAGATCCCTGGTCTCATCCAGGTTCAGTCTTGCACCGATGCACAGACACAGGGCCGTCAGCTTCTGCGGATGATAATCCGCATTGTTCTTGATCTTGGAAAAGATCTTTTTATCTACGATCGCGCGCTTGTATACCTCTGCATTCTCCAGTTTTTTTTCCTGTATCAGATACATGAGGTACTGTGAAAAAGTATCCGAAAGATGCCGTATGCGCTCCTGCAGTCTGCTCTCATGTTCACTCTCAAAATCAATGACATCCTCTCTGAGTTTCTCAGCCTGCTCCGCCACCTCCTGATCCAGGCAAATAGAAGCAGCGGGTTCCTCAAACAGCGCCGTGCTGCTCTCCGCCCTCCTCCCCGGCCGCCTACTCCCGGGCTTTGCGGACAGATTTTCCGGCAGCGCGGCATCAAGGATAA
>JAEELW010000059.1 GCA_016282915.1 Lachnospiraceae bacterium
GATGCTGGTCATCGTGGACAGGCTGACCTTTGCGCTGTCCATCGTCATCGTCTGCTTCGCCTTCTTCCTCGTGTACGCGCTGGTCTATCTGCTGACTTCCAGGCAGTATTACGATATCGTCTATATGAAGGAATAAGCAGGTGTGGCGGCGTTCAGCGCGCGGTCATCAATATAATAGTCACAGCTGATCTTTCGGGAATTGCTGCCGTATTTCTCGATGATCTCGGGGAGATTGTCGTTTACGGCATCAAATTCCAGCTGCTGCTGTCGGCACCAGCGCACGGCCAGTTCCAGGGCGTCGCCGGCGCGGCAGGTCCAGAGGATCAGCTTGTGGCCTTTTTTCTTCCATATCCGGAGATATTCGATCAGTTCCTTATTCGGTTCGCCGACATCCGGCCAGTTACTGTAACAGAGTGTTCCGTCAAAATCCACTGCGATGATCTTGTAATCCTGAATATCCATAAGCGCACCTCCCATGCCGGTAACGAACGTATGTTTGCATGCTTTTATAATAGAACGGATGTTCGGTAAATGCAAGTACAAGATATGGATCAGGGGGAGGCATATATGGTTGCGAAGCCGCCGGGAGAGCGGCGCGCAGCCCCCGTCGTACTTGAAATCAGGCTAAATAGAGAGTAAAATATTACTGTTCAGACCCGAGCCACGCAGCTGCTGCGTGGCTGCGGGCAGATATTTTGAACAGCAGGCTTGCCGCCTATCGGCGCAGCCGATTTTGCATGGCGGCAAGCACGTTACTTTCAATGGCTGACAGGCCATTGAACAGTAATATATTTTTGCGGCCCGGACGCCTGTTTACCGACAGCGGCGGCGTTTCGGGAGGATGAAGATCTTCAACGGGCGGGATTATGAAAGAATGATAAAGAATTCGGCAAAACGGATGCTGCTGATCACGGGCATCATCATGCTGGCCATCGTGGTCGGGATGATCGTTATCCGGGATCACGGGATCGATACGGATATCACGGCAAAAAGAACAAAGGTCGGTCTGGTCCTGATCGGGGACAGAAAGGATGCCAGCTACAGCCAGGCGCATTACGATGCGCTTATGAAGCTGAAGGAGGAACTCAATCTCGAGATCCTGTGCAGGGATCATGTACCGGAGGATGAAAGCTGCAGGGAAGCGGTCCGGGAACTGATCGAGAAGGAAGGCTGCAGGATCATCATCGGCGGAAGCTTCGGATACGGGCCGTATATCCTGGAAATGGCAAAGCTGCATCCCGAGACCTGCTTCCTGCACGCCACCGGTACGGAAAAGAATACAAACCTGGCTTCTTATATGGGAAGGATGTACCAGGCGAGATATCTGGCCGGGATCGTGGCGGGAATGCGTACGGAAAGCGGACAGATCGGCTATGTGGCGGCCTTTCCCTATTCCGAGGTGATCCGCGGGATCAATGCATTCACACAGGGGGTAAGAAGCGTCGCTCCGGAGGCAGAGGTTTATGTGTGCTATTGCGATTCCTGGGAAGATGACGGGGCTGCCGAAGCGGCAGGCAGAAAGCTTCTCGGAAGCCGTCCCGGGATCGATGTGCTCACGCTGCATAATGATTCGCTGAAACCTCTTCAGGTGGCGGACGAAATGGGGATATGGTCGATCGGCTACAATATGGACAACGCCGCCCTGTTTCCGGACACTTACCTGACGGCCTGCGTATGGAACTGGGAAGTCTATTACAGGGAAAAGATCCTGAGCGTCCTGCAGGGAAAGTTTTACGGGGAATATGACTGGATCGGCATGGAAGACGGAATCGTAGGCCTCTCGGATCTGACGGGGAACGTGGCGCCCGGAACGAAGAAAGCGGTGGAGGAAGCCGCAGCGCGTTTTTCAGGCAGGAGCTTCGATGTTTTTTACGGTCCGGTCACGGACAATGAAGGCCGCCTGCGCGTCCCGGAAGGGGAATCCATGTCGGATGACGAGATGCTGAACCGTTTCGACTGGTATGTGGAGGGTGTGATCGTTGAAGAATAAGGAGAAAGTGATACGGATCGCATACCTTCTGATCTTTGCCATGCTGCTCACGGCGATCATCGTGATGATCCTCACGTTCCGGACGGGGAAGCGGGACCGGGACATCACCGTCGGCGCCGTATTTATCGGCGTATCGGATGACCATGGCTGGAATGAGAGCCATTATAAGGGGATCAAAGCGGCCTGCGACGCCTATTCCTGCAGGCTGTGTTCGCGGATGTCCGTTCCGGAGGAAGAAGGGGCGCTGAAGGCGGCGGTCGCGGATCTGGTGGGGAAGGGCTGCTCGGCCGTCTTTCTGACCAGCTTCGGCTACGGAGCCTATGCGGACAGCATTGCGAAAGCCTATCCGGATGTGGCTTTTTTCTGTATCTCGGGGGAATCGGAGGCGAAAAATTTCGTATCCTATTTTGCGAGAATGTATCAGGCACGCTATCTGGCCGGGATCGTGGCAGGCGCAGCCACGGAAAGCGGAAAGCTCGGCTATGTGACCGCAACGCCTGTTCCGGAAACGATACGGGCGGTCAACGCCTATGCGCTGGGGGCGCGGAAAGCCAATCCTTCGGTAAGGGTCCTTGTGAAGTTTACCGGAGGCTGGGACGACCGGCAGAAGGAAGAGGCGGCAACGAGGAGGCTGGCGGCGGCGGGAGCGGACGTGATGACCTTTCATGAAGACCGGCCGTATGCGATCGAACTCGCGGATGAGATGGGGCTGTATACGACGGGCTATGATCATGTTTTCGAGAAATATTCGGAAAGGTTTCTGACAGCGGCGGTCTTTAACTGGGATATGCTCTATTCCAGGGTTCTGAGTGATTTCCTGAGCGGCAGGGCGAATTTTTCCAATGATTACTGGCTGGGACTTTCGGAGGGGGCGGTTTCGCTGTATCCGTATTCGGAACTCGTAACGGAGGATACAAGGAAGCTGGTCTCGCAGGAAGAGCAGAGGATACAGAGCTGGCGGGATGTTTTTTCCGGAGAGATTCGTGACAATAACGGAGTGCTGCGCTGTCACGAAAACGAAAGGATCGGGGATGACGAGCTGTTCAACTCGATCGACTGGTTTGTGGAAGGCGTAGAGGTTTATGAATAAAAAGAACAGTTCGGGAAAATTCAGGATGGCGGGAGTGCTGCTTTTATTCGCGATGGCTTTTTTCATCGTGGGCGGCGTGCTGCGTAACCGTACGCGTCAGCTGCTGCAGTCCTATACGGAGAGCCAGACCGGGAAACAGGCGGAAAGCTTTGCTCTGCTCATGGCCGAGAAATTTGACGCGGAGCTTGCAAAGCTGGAATATATCGCCGGCAGGCTGGAAAGCTCGCCGGGCAACATGGACGCCCTGATGATGCGTGACCATGACGGATCGGGGGTACGGCAGGGACTGCTGGGCATTGACGGGAAGACGCTTTACGGAGATCGGCTGAACGTCGCGGTCTTTGAGGGCATACAGTCATCGTTCCGCGGGAACAGGGCCGTGACCTATATGGATGGGGAAGGACTCTTGTTTACCTGCCCGGTATTCAACGGACCCAATATACGCTATGTCCTGTACCGCCTGTGTCCCGGGGAGTCGCTGCAGAAGAGATTCGCGACCGAGATCTATGAGGATCTGGGTAAATTCTGTGTGACCACGAGAGCCGGGCAGATCGTCGTGCCTTTTTACAATTATGTCGCGGAAGATATGTACTGGTATGAAAGCGAGGATATCCGGAGCAAATACATGTCCATGCATATGGAAATGGAGGTTTCGGTAGCGGCAGCAAGAAAATTCGATACGACGCGCGGGGAAATGCTCCTGTTCGAAGCGGAGATCCCCGGAACGGATTTCCTGGTCTCGGGCTTCGTGCCGATGGCGGTGGCCACAGAGGGGATCGATAATGTGACGCTGCTGGTCCTCTGGGTATTCGGGCTGCTGATGCTGCTGGTGCTGATCGGAGGGTTCTACCTTGTCCGGATCCGGCTGAAGATCCGCGAGAGCGACGAGCTGCGGGAGGCCAAGGCGGTAGCCGAGGAAGCCTCCCGGGCGAAAAGCGATTTCCTGGCCAATATGTCCCACGAGATCCGTACCCCGATCAACGCCGTGCTGGGCATGAACGAGATGATACTGCGGGAGAGCGGCGACGATACGATCACGACCTATGCTTCAAACATACGGGCGGCCGGAAACAGTCTGCTCGGCCTCATCAATGATATCCTTGATTTTTCAAAGATCGAAGCGGGAAAGATCGAGATCATCCCGGCGGAGTACGATCTGTCTTATATGATCAGCGATCTGGTAAACATGATACAGGCCCGCGTGGAGGAGAAGGGGCTGGAGCTGCGCCTGGACTTTGACCCCACGCTGCCGAAAGGGCTTTACGGCGATGAGGTGCGGATCAAGCAGGTCATCACCAACCTGCTTTCCAACGCCGTGAAATATACGGAAAAAGGCAGCGTTACCCTCGGGATACATTATGAAGAGAGCGGGGAAGAAGATGGCCGTATCCTTCTGAAGGTGTATGTGAAGGATACCGGGATCGGCATACGCCGGGAAGATCTGGAGAAGCTCTTTATCGAATTTGAAAGGATCGAAGAAAAACGGAACCGTAATATCGAGGGCACGGGCCTGGGAATGAGCATCACAAAGAACCTTCTGGAGATGATGGGTTCGTCCCTGGTCGTGGAAAGCGTTTACGGCGAGGGTTCGGTCTTCAGTTTTGAACTGAGCCAGAAGGTGACCGACTGGGATGTGCTGGGAGATTACCGGGCAGCGTACCGGGAGCGTCTGGCCGCCGAAAAGGGCTACCAGGAGAAGTTTACGGCGCCGGACGCCCGCGTCCTGGTCGTGGACGATAACGAGATGAACCTGATGGTCTTTAAGAGCCTGGTCAAGCAGACCCTGGTAAAGATCGATACGGCGTGCAGCGGCGACGAGGGGATCGCCCTGAGCGAGCGTGAAAAATATGATATGATCTTTCTGGATCATATGATGCCCGTAAAAGACGGGATCGAGACGCTGCGGGAGATCAAGGCGGACTGGGCAAACCCGAACCGGGATACGCCCGCGGTCTGCCTTACCGCAAATGCGATATCCGGAGCCAGGGAGAAATATCTTGCGGCGGGCTTTGACGATTACCTGAGCAAGCCCATCGATTCGGGCCGGCTGGAAGAGATGATGCTCGCTTTTCTTCCGAAGGAACGGATCAAGATACGCATGAGCACGACCTCCGGCGGTACGGCGGAAGACGGAGGCGGAAGCGGGCCGGCGGGAAGCAGTAGCCGGGAAGAGTTTGCGGTGCTGGCCGGAAGCCCGATCGATACGGAGGAAGGGATAAGGAACAGCGGTACGCGGGATGCATACCGGGCGGTATTAAAGGTCTTTTACAACTCCGAGGCGGAGCAGTCGCGGGAACTCAACGCGTTATACGGGGAAAAAGACATCAAAAACTATACGATCAAGGTCCATGCGCTGAAGAGTTCCGCGAGGATCATAGGGGCAAAGGAGCTCGGCGAGGAGGCACAGAAGCTGGAGAACGCCGGGAAAGCCGGAGACGAGGCGTATATCCGTGAGCATCATGAAGCGTTCATGGAGAAATATCACAGCATTAAGGAACTGCTGGCTTCGGTATTTCCGGAGGAGAAGGCAGACAAGGGCAAAGCGGAAGCGGATGCGGAGATGATGGCGGATGTGTTTGCCGAGATCCGCGCCGCGGCGGACGATATGGACTGCGGGCGTCTGGAAAGCATCTTCAGCGAAATGGAGGGATACAGCATCCCGCAGGAGCAGAAGGAACTTTTTGGGAAAGTGAAGGCTGCCTCGGACAACTATGATTATGATAAGATCCTGGAGCTGCTGGACCGGAACTGAGCGCCGGAGGAACGCGGAGTTACTGCTCAGAACGAGCCGCACAGCTGCTGCGTGGCTACGGGCCGATACTTTGATCAACGCGGAGGAGGGAGGATGAACGTGAGGAAAAGGCTTCTGTTGCTGCTGCTTTTTTTATGCAGCATATTTCTGTTTGCCGGCTGCGGAGAAGAAGAGGAGGATGGGGACGTGAAAGTGACTTCATTGTTTAAGAGTAAGTTTGTGGTGGGAAAGGATATCGTTTCCGAAGATATCACGGATTTCTATTTTACCCGCGAAAACATCAATTACGACGCCTTCTTCCAGAGATACCGTTTCTACGTGGAGGACGGGAAGCACATGTTCTTCCACGAGACCCGGGAGCGGAAAAACGATTACGGTCCCGCGACGGAGGCCGACAGGACGGCCCTGGGTACGCGGGAGCTGTCGGACGATGAATGGAAGAAATTTTACGGCTTCGTCTGCGACGGAACGGTCACGGCCCGGAAGGATTCCGCCGAATCCGGAGATTCCGGCCCCTGGACCTTCCTGTACTGGAAGGAAGACAAGGGAAAGTACCAGCTCTTTGATTTTTCATCCTACAAGGAGCAGGACGCGTTTGAAGAATACTGCATCTCGCTCGCACAGACAACGGACGGAGATCCTGAAACGACGGGCAGCGCGGAGCACAGATACGGTGAACTGCGGAGCTTTACCTATCATCCGGGCTACTGCGACATGAGTGGTGCGAACCATAATGAGAGACTCGGAAAAAATAAGGACGGTGAGTGGACCATCGAGTGCAGGGACCGGGAAAGCTTTGAGGAGCCCTTTATCGTCCGGGTCTATTCGGTTTCGGAGGAAGCGGTGGGGGAATTTACGGATTTTCTGTACGAAAAAGATATCCCTTCGCTGCAGGAACGGCCGGACAGTGACCTCTTTGTCACGGATTACAGTGCCTGGTATTACGGCATTGAATTCAGCGATGAATCCGGAGAAAGGGCGGTATGGACGAGTTTTTCCATAAAGGAATACAAAGAGTATTCCGATGCGGACCGGAAAGTGATCAAAGAGCTCGGGGAACGTTTTGAGAATCTGAAGGAAAGCCTGATCTCGGAGACGGAAGAGGAAGAAGACTAAAGCACTTTACAAAATCGAACGTATGTTCTATACTCATCTCAGGATCGTTATCCTGCCGAGGTGAGAGGATATGGGACAGAATCTGCCGGCGCTGAAAGCCGTCGAGGTGATCTGTCAGCACGGAAAGGACGGGGAGATCGTCCCGATGCGGATCCGGCTGACGGATGAAGACGGGCTGAAGCAGGCATTCCGTATAAAAGAATACAGGGATCTTTCGCATCTGGGAACGCGTACGATGCCGGACGGGGTCTATGTGACGGACAAGATCCTGGTCTATGAATGCAGGATCCTGGTCTTTGACCGGCTCCGCATGGTGCGGCTGTATTACGATCCGGCGGCGATGATCTGGAAGATGAGCGGGTAAACGGAAGGAAAAGATGAACTATACCTATATCGTAGAGTGTGCCGACGGCAGTCTGTACTGCGGTTGGACGAAGGACCTGAAAAAGCGGATCGCGGATCATAATGCCGCTAAGGGTGCCAAATATACGAAGGCCAGGCTTCCCGTGAAGCTCGTCTATTATGAGTGCGCGGAAACAAAGGAAGAAGCCATGAGCAGGGAGTGGCACATCAAGCAGCTCTCACGGGCGGAGAAGCTTGAGCTGGTCGGAAAGGGAAAGAAGGACAGAAAAGCTTAAAGGAACCTTCCTGGGTGTGTATACCCTCGGCGGCCTGATGAAGAACGGCTGGACATTCTCCTTTTCCGATTACGGTTCCGCTGATGAACAGGCGATGGAGGATGAGTATACCCTGGCCCTGATGATGATCGATGTGACGACACCGGAGCAGCCGGAAAAAGCTGACTGACAAAAAAATGAGAGTATTGATCGTTCCCATGGCCTCGATGGCGGAAACGGCGGGACCTGTTTCACGTTGCCGGCTCCTGGCGGAGGCATTCAAAGAAAAAGGGATCAAAGTTGCAAGCTGTATGGCGGAGGATGTGAACTTCCGCAGGATCCACGGTGTAAAGAATTATGCGCCGGATGTGCCCATGCCGCTTGGGCTCCCGTCTGTTATCGCGAAGCGAAGCTTTCCGCTCGCACAGAAGCTCGGCCTCACATCCCGCGTTGCAGTGCATAGTTTTGACAAAGTGCTGCAGATCACGGGGAATCTGTCATACAGTTATCTGAGAAAAAGCGTGGCACGGATCGAGGCGGCCATAGACGAATTCCGTCCGGATCTGGTCTATTCGGAGTTCAGTATCCCGGCGATCATCGCCGCAAAACATAAAGGTGTGCGGCTCGCCGCCACGGTGAGTTATCCGACGCAGTATGAATATGCGAATGAGCCGCGCTATGCAAAGGGGCTGAACCGGCTCTTAAAGGAGCTTTCCATGGAAACGCTTCCGTCGGCACTGAAACTTTTTGAGCTGGCAGACCTGCGTTTCTGTCCGAGTATCGCCGCACTGGAGCCTTTTGATAAGGAAAAAGTCGTCTTCTGCGGGACCCTGAACAGGCCCGTTACGGAAAAGAAGACGCGAAAGCGTATCCTTGTCTATATGGGGAACGGGAGCATCCCGGCCGCGAAATGTGCGGAAGTGCTGAAGGAAGCTTTTGCGGAAACGCGCTACGAGATTTATTTTGCCACGTCCTATCTGGAAGAAAAGACGGACGGAAAGCTGCATATCGCCGCAAGGTGGGATTTCGCTTCGATGCTTGATGAGACGGTGCTCTTTATCAATCACGGCGGCCAGAACAGCATGATGGACGGACTGGTCCACGGCGTGCCGCAGATTGTCATTCCCGGAAAAGTCTTTGAGCGCAGATACAATGCGGCGAAGCTGAAGGAAAACGGCGCCGGCATCGTTCTGAGCGAAGAGAATTTCGTGCCGGATAAGCTTTTTGATCTTGCACTGAAAGTGATCACTTCCAGAAAGATGCGCAGGAATGCGGAGAAGCTCGGAAAGGAACTGCTTAAGGCAGGCGGCGCGGAACTTGTGGCAGAGCTGATCAAAAAGGATCTTAAGGAAGTGCTCAAAAAGGGAGGTCAATGATCCTTCTTCTTTGAATTTCCGATAAATAAAGGTTATAATATGAAAAAGGAGTGTCAGATCTGACACTACCGTTTTTTCGGGGGAGACAGAAAAATGGCAAAGGAAAATTTTTATCCGCTGGCCCTGCCGGCGGGGACCGTGCTTGCGGGGCAGTTTATCATCCGGCGAGTGCTGGGTGAGGGTGGCTTCGGCATCACCTATGAGGCCGAGGATCACAGGACCGGGAGTCTGGTGGCGGTAAAGGAATATTTTCCGGACAGCATGGCGACCCGTTCCGGCAGTACCCAGGTGATCCCGTTCACGGGAGAACGCGGGGAGAATTTTGAATACGGAAAAGGCTGTTTTCTTCAGGAAGCGGAAACGCTGGCGCAGTTCATCGGGAATGAGAATATCATACGTGTCTTCACATACTTTGAAGAGAACGGTACCGCGTATTTTGTCATGGAATTCGTGCATGGTACCGGCTTTGATAAGTATATCAGGGAGCGGGGAGGAAGGCTCAGTTATGAGGAAGCGGCGAGTAAGCTGTTCCCGGTCATGGATGCCCTGCAGGCCGTGCATGAGAAAGGGATCATCCACCGTGATGTGACCCCGGATAATATCTACATAACGGAAGACGGAAAGGTGAGGCTGCTGGATTTCGGGGCAGCACGTTTCAGCCTGGGAGACCGGAGCCGCAGTCTGGATGTGATCCTGAAGCATGGTTATGCCCCGAGAGAGCAATACAGCCGGCACGGAAGACAGGGGCCTTATACGGATGTATATTCGATGGCGGCGACTTTTTATTTTGCGATCACCGGAAGAAAACCGGTGGATTCCATCGACCGTATGGAAGAGGATACGCTGATCGCACCGTCTACGCTGGGGGCCAGGATCTCTGCGGAAAGGGAAGAGGCGATCTTAAAAGCGCTGAGCCTGGATTCCAGAGACCGTTTCCAGAGTATGCGGGAATTTAAGGAAGCGCTGCTCTCGGGAGCTTCGGAGGAACAGCCGGAGAGCACTGCCGTAAATATGCCTGCGCCCGATACGGAGGATGCAGCCGGACAGCAACGGGAATCCGGGCCGCAGGGAAATACCGGACAGCAGTGGGAATCCGGGCAGCAGGGAAACTCCGGGCAGCAATGGGGATCCGGGCCGCAGGGAAATACCGGACAGCAGTGGGGATCCGGGCAGCAGGGAAATACCGGACAGCAATGGGGATCCGGGCAGCAGGGAAATACCGGACAGCAATGGGGATACGGACCGCAGGATATGCCCGTGCCGCGGGCGGGGAACGTGCAGCCGGATGCGCCTGCGCAGCCGTGGGAGGACGGAGCGCAGAGCGGGCCTGTGCCGCAGTGGAATGATGCAGCACAGAATAATGGACAGGTATTGACGGAAAAGACGCCGAAGAGGTCTTCGCGGAAGAAACTTCTGGTCCTTCTTGCGGCGATACCGGCGGCTCTTGCGGCGGTAGTGCTCGGTATCCTTTTCCTTAATAAAGGAGAAGAGGATACGGACAGCTATGCAGGAAGAAAAAGGGAAAGGGAGACAACGCCGACCCCGACGAAAGCGGCAGCCCCCACAGCGGCAAAACCCGTAGAGGAGAACAACAGCGATGAAGTCATCGTTGCGGGAAAAAATGATTACGATGATGAAGTAGAGCCTTATACCGTGCGCAGGGATGCGAA
This sequence comes from Lachnospiraceae bacterium, assembly GCA_016282915.1. Lineage (GTDB taxonomy): Bacteria > Bacillota > Clostridia > Lachnospirales > Lachnospiraceae > NK4A136. Next base: position 10,612 of record JAEELW010000059.1, read on the forward strand.
CGGCGATCCCATTGATCTGGGCGGTATGGAGATCATCATCCGTGACTGGTACTCCAGCGAAAAAACCGACATCATGCAGATGGATCCGGACAATCTGACCAGTTACGAGACAGAGATCCGTGAATATCGTGAATGGGCAATGGAGAAGTACAACTTCACCCTGAAGCAGGAGAGCAAAGGCGAATGGGGTATAGGTGACTGGGGAACCGCTCCCCAGGAATTCGTTGACTATGTTACCACCGGTGGCGATGATCACAACTTCGTATTCGTAGTTCGTGACGATCCCGTTACCGCAACGGCTATGAGCTGGAAGCAGATGTATGATCTGTCCACTCTGGATTGCCTTGATTTCACAGAAAACACCTATGCTGCAAACAAGACGCATGAACTGTATGGATATGGCGGCGGCATCTATGCCATGTACGGCGGACTCGCTGAACCGCGTGATGGCCTCTATTTCAACTATGATGTTATCGAGGCAGCCGGTCATAGCGCAGACGAGATCTACGATATGCAGAAGAACGGCAGCTGGACCTGGGATGCCTGGACGGATATCATGGATGATGTGCAGGCATTGGGGAAAGGCTATTATGGTTTCACCGGTAATTTGGGGTGTTTAGTTTCACCCAGCGTATTTTCCAATGGCGGTGAGTTCATCGGTATGGAGAACGGCAAATATGTTGTGAAAGTGGAAGACGCAAACACCGTTGAAGCTCTTGAATTTGCCAATTCCACGATCCATGATTATTACAAGCCTTTTCCCGAGGAAGCTATGTGGGATTACTATAAGGAGGACTTCCTGAACGGTAAGATCGCATTCCTGACCGAGCAGGAGTATGCCGGACTTCCCGATAACTTCCTTGAGGGCGTACAGTTTGAGGTCGGCTTCGTAATGTTCCCTGCAGGCCCTCACGGCAAACTGGTCAACAGATGGAGCAACAACCCTGCAGTGATCCCTGCCTGCTATGACGCACAGCGCGCATGGAGGATTGCTTTTGCATATGATGTATGGTACGAGGTTCCGCCCGAGATCGAGGAAGAGAATCGATACGTTTCTGCGGCCCGTGCCGGGATCTTCGATATGAGAGCCCTCGACGAGACGCTGCCTATGATGTGCGAAGCTGCGCATGGTATGGTCGGTTATGAAGCGGTGATCCCGGAGCTGGAATTGGGACCTCAGCTGACCTGGGGTATAAACGGAAATAGCAATGTTTCACAGCTGGCCCGGGAAGCCGCTGCATATTGGAAGACGCTTGTCGATAAGGCAAACAGAAACTGAGAGGAAAGCACTTCACAAATACTTACAGACAGGAGAAGGACTATGAGATTTTACATGCCGGTAAGGCTTTTCGATGAAGAGGAATGCGTAAAAAAACACGCGGCGGAGATCGCTGCCTTCGGGAAAAAGGCGCTGATCGTGACGGGAAAGAGCTCGGCGTTTCGGAACGGCTCCTTCGAGGATGTGAGCGGGGTGCTGAAGGACGCGGGGATCGGATACGAGCTGTTTTCGGAGGTGGAAGAGAATCCTTCGACGGATACCGTATTTAAGGCAAAGGAACTTTTTGCGGAAGCCGGGATCGACTTTGTCATCGGCATCGGCGGCGGCTCACCCATGGATGCGGCCAAGGCCATCGCCCTGGTATTGAAGCATCCGGAAGCGGATATCGATTATCTCTACGACAAAACGAAGGATCCTTCGGCCCTGCCGGTGATCTGTATCCCCACAAGCTGCGGGACAGGCTCGGAGGTGACGGGGATCTCGGTACTGACCCGCCACGACAAAAAGACCAAGATCTCCATGGTACACATGGTATTTCCCACGATGTCTCTCGTAGACGGGAAATATATCCGTTCCGCCTCCAAAAGCCTTATCGTGAACAGTGCCGTGGATGCGCTGGCGCATATGTTTGAAAGCGCGCTGAACGCAAAGACGGATGCTTATGTGCATATGACCGTGAGCGCCGGCCTGAAGCAGTGGATAAAGATCAAAGGCGTGCTGACGGGAGAGAGGGAAGCTTCGGAGGAAGACCGGAGGCTGCTGATGCGCGCGTCGACCCTTGCGGGCATGTCCATCGCAGGCTGCGGCACGGCGCTGCCCCACGCCCTGAGCTATATCCTGACCTACGATCTGGGGCTGCCCCACGGCAGGGCCGTGGGATATTTTCTGCCTTCCTTTATGGCGGCGGCACCGCAGGAGCAGAGAGATGTACTCTTAAAAGCAGCGGGTTTTGCGGATGTTGCGGAACTGAAGGCGTTTCTGGATACCGTTTTCGGCAGGCAGGAGGTTCCGGAAAACGTGCTGGCAAAGACCTTTGAAGCCGTAAAGCACAATACGGCAAAGATGAACGGTGTGGTCTTCCCGGTGGATGAAAACATACTGCACGGAATTGTGTACGGATGAGCTGCGCTTTTCGCGCATATTTCCTATACGGTAAAAAAGGGGAGCTGTTTTTGCAGCTCCCTTTTCGGATCATTCCAGTTCCGAGTTGATCTCCCGGATGTCCCTTTTTAAGGTACGGTATTCGATCAGGATCATGATGATGTGGGTAGCCGCATAGCCGGCCAGAGTCACAATGAGTGCCTGCGGATAACGCTGTAGCTGCCAGAGTATCATCGTGATCAGCAGACATACGCCGCCGGTGACGACAAAGTACAGGATACTCTGGATCACAAAGCCGATCCGCTCTATGGAGTAGATAAAGGTCATCATTGCGAAGGTGGCGCCGATCAGTCCGTAGAGGAGCAGGTTCACATAGCAGGCGATGGTATCTGTGGGGAAAAGCGCGCGGAAATCCGGCGAGATCGAGCAGAAGCCGTCCGTGACGCATCCGTTTACGATCAGGTCGATGAGCAGATTGACGAAGAGCCCCGCAAACGCGGAGATCGCAAAGCTGAGCAGTCCTTTTTTTATGATATCCTTTGCCATAATGCGTTCCTCATCCCTGCCGGTCCTTATCCGCACCGGAAGCATTTTTCTTTCCGTGCAGGAGCAGTTCTTTCAGCTTCGATACGTTTCTTCTGGAGGTATAGGTTTCATATCCGTTCTTCATGATGACCCGGATCGTCCCCGTGAGGCTTAAGTCCAGGCTCTTTATCCGGCGGTAATTGACGAGCTCGGATCTTGAGATGCGGGTAAAGCCGAGTTTTTCCAGTTCCTGTTCCAGCTCATAAAGCGTCCGGGAGACTGTATATTTCTTTTTATCATCCAGCGCAAAGACCTTCTGGCCTTCCGCGTAAAAAGTGATGATATCGCCGGGGCTCAGGATACAGTGGTTTCCTGCCTCATCCGTAGCGGTGAGGGAAATATCAAAGATGGAGTGCAGCTGGTCCATAACACTGTGCACCTCATCCGTAAGTTCGTCATTGCAGACGTGAACTTCCAATTCCCTGTATTTTTTGTCGATCTCAGACCGGATCCGCACCTTTGCCACCTCGTTGCCGATGATAGCGGGCGGCCCTTTCGGACCGTCCGCATCCGTAACGAGTATAAAGGATTTGCGCGCTCTGTGCAACTATCGGTCTGCCTTCATCCGGCTCCGGAATACGGCGATCGCCAGGCTCATGAATACAAGGGCAGTCAGACTGATGATCACAAAGGGCAGGCCGAAGCTTTCCCAGTCCAGTTCCAGCCGGATGCTGGCGCGGGCCGTCTTTGTGCAATAGATGAAGGGCATGCACTTGCAGATCGTATACATGACCCCGCCCACGCCCTCGGCGTCAAAGAAAACACCGCCGAGAAAGCTTCCGAGGGAAATGATGACCGAGCAGAGCCCGGGGGCGGATTTTTCATTAAAGAGCGTGCCGAAGATCAGCCCGATGGAGATGAACATGAGCGCGGAGGGCAGGCTCGTAAACACTGCCAGCAGCAGGCCGGGGAGTTTTAAGTTCACACCGGTGATCCCGGCGATCAGCAGTGAGGATACGATCGTGACCAGGGACTGTACGACGCTGATCATCAGCATGGGGATGATGTAGCCGTGGATAAAATGACGACTCTTCATGGGGGAGGCATAAAGCCGCATCAGAAACGAAGTGCTCTTATCCGTTGCTACAAGGACAGCTGTAAAGAGCATGACAAAGGTCTGCCCGAAGACGAGGATGCCGCCGGAGAGATTGTCGATACGGAACACCGTCATGTGTGCTTCTTTGGGGATGCTGGCGTTTAAGACCGACATCACGATGAGCATCACGACCGGAAAAGCGATGCAGAAGATATAGCTCAGCACATCCCTGGAAAGTTCTGTCAGATTTCTTTTGGCAAATAATAAGCTTCTGTTCATTTTTATACTCCTTCCGCTACCGATACAAAGACATTTTCAAGACCTTTCCGGCCCGTCTTTTCCTCAAGCTCCTCAAGGGTGCCGGTCATCACGATGCGGCCGGCGATCATGATGGCGATCCGGTCGGCCAGTGCTTCGGCTTCTTCCATATAATGTGTGGTAAGGATGATCGTGTGTTCTTTTTTGATCTTTTCTATGGCCTTCCAGAGTTCCCGTCTCGCCAGTACATCCAGGCCCAGCGTCGGTTCATCCAGGAGTATGACCTTCGGATCGCCGATGATGGCCATGGCGATGGAGAGCCTCCGCTGCCAGCCGCCGGAGAGCTTGCTGGACTTTGTCCGGCGCACCTCCTCCAGCTTAAATTCCGCGATGATCTGTTCCACCCTTTCCTTTACTGTTTTTTTGTCTGCATCCAGGGTGATACCGGCCATGAAGCTTAAGTTTTCCTCCACCGTGAGATTTCTCGCTATGGCGGTGTCCTGGGTCGAGATCCCGACCAGTGCCTTTACCTTATCTTTATCCTTAACGGTATCAAAGCCGTTGATCATGGCGTGCCCGCCGTCCGGCGTGCTGAGGCAGCAGAGCATTTTGATCGTGGTGGTCTTGCCTGCGCCGTTGACGCCCAGCAGCGCCAGCATTTCTCCTTCACGTACTCTTAAGTCGATGCCGTCAACGGCCTTTTTTCTTCCGTAGCTTTTGGAAAGCTGTTCGAGAACGATCATGTCCTTTGTCTTTTCCATGCTTCATCATTCCTTTCTGTATAAGTCCGGTGTATCTGTGCTATGAGTCAAATATAGGACAGCGGCAGACAGAAGGGAACGGAAATGACACAAACGGTATTTGGGGAGAAATGAACGGTAAAAAAAGGACGGAGAACAGGCAGTTTGCCATTTCGGCATGGCTGTGATATATATGAATTCAGAAGCGGGCAGGATATGCATGCATCATGAAACAGCGGATATATCATGGAATGAAAGTCCGGGGATCCGGCTGTTCAAAGTGCCGGCCGCAGCGACACAGCAGGTGCATGGCCCGGGTCTGAACAGACCCGCCATCATACAGTAAAGGAATTCATAATCATGGGAGATCAGAAAAAAAGAGACAGTATTATCGTACGGACCAGTATCATAGGGATACTGGCAAATGTTTTTCTTGCCGCCTTCAAGGCGGTGATCGGTTTTACCGCCAATTCCGTGGCGATCATCATGGATGCGGTCAACAATCTGTCGGATGCGGCCAGCTCCATCATCACGATCGCCGGCACGAAGCTGGCGGGGAAGGAAGCGGACAGAAAGCATCCCTTCGGCTATGGCAGGATCGAGTATCTGAGCGCCATGCTGATCTCCATGATCGTGCTCTACGCCGGCATCACGGCCTTTGTGGAGTCGGTCAAAAAGATCATCGACCCGGTCACGCCGGATTATTCGACCGTCGCGCTGATCATCGTGGCCGTGGCGGTAGTGGTAAAGATCGTTCTGGGAAGCTATGTGAAGAGCGTTGGAAAAAAGGTCAATTCGGATTCCCTGGTCAATTCCGGGGAAGATGCACTGCTGGATTCGGTGATCTCGATCTCCACGCTGGCCGCCGCCGCGGTATTCCTGATCTTTCATGTATCCGTGGAGGCCTGGCTCGGCGCCGTGATTGCTGTGGTGATCGTGCGTTCCGGCCTTACGATGCTGGGGGAGACCCTGTCCAAGATCCTGGGCGAGCGCGCGGATGCGCAGCTGGTGCTGGCGATCAAGGCGACGATACGGAGCTTTCCGGAGGTGAGCGGTGCTTACGACCTGATCCTGCACAATTACGGGCCGGATTCCTATAACGGCTCGGTCCACATCGAGGTGCCGGATACGCTCACGGCCGACGAGCTGGACCGCCTGATCCGCAGGATCGAGGTGTGCGTATATCAGAAACACCGGGTGATCCTTACCGCGGTGGGTGTGTATTCCCAGAATACAAAGGATCCGGAGGCGGCGGCGGTAAGGGAGAAAGTAAATGCGATCGTAACGGCGATCCCTTATGTGATCCAGATGCACGGCTTTTATATAGATAAAGAAGAGAAGCGTATCCGCTTTGATCTGGTCGTGAGTTTTGATGCGAAAGACCGGGGCGGGGTGTACCGGGAAGCCGTCCGGCAGGTGCAGGAAGCGTATCCGGATCACCTGATCATGGCGGCGATGGATATCGATTTCAGCGAAGTGGAACAGTAATAAAGAGCATAGCATAAAAAGATCCCCGCAGCCGAAACTGTGGGGATCTTTTTGGTTCGTTTCGTTTCAGTTTAAACTGCGATCGGATTACTCCTCTTCGTAGTCGCCCTCTTCCTCGTAGTCGCCTTCTTCGTAGTCGCCCTCTTCTTCGTACTCGCCTTCTTCCTCGCCGCCGTTCATGGAATTCATGTAGTTCTGATACTCAGCATCGAAATCGTAGCTGCCCTTCTTCAGAACATATTCATAAATGGTGCCGTTATCATCAAGCTTGTAGGTCAGGGTGTCGTTGTCCTCATGATATTCAAGAGGGATCAGAGCACCATTGATCGTAGCTTCCACGCCGTTCTTTCTTACAACGGTATCGCCGGAGTTGGAAGCGGTGGTGCCGTCAGCGCCAAGGTACTTCAGGGTAACGGTCTTGTCGTTGATGTCATAAACCTTCTGAACAGAAACCTCAGGCAGACCCTGCTCTGCAGCAAAATCTGCTGCGGACTTGCCGTTGATGGTGCTTACGATCCAGGAACCGCTCACCTTCTTCATGTCAACGCCGCAGCCTGCCAGGCTGAACATCATGATGGCAACCATCATTACTAATGCAACTGCTTTGAACTTCTTCATTTCTTTTTCCTCCCTTTGCTTTTAGGTTTTCAACCCTGTTTTTTGAACCTTGACCAAAATACAGCAGGATAATTTTTTTTGCAAGCGTTTCTTCACGAAAAGCAGAAAATATTGCATGAAAAGACAGAGCAAAATTTGGGCAAAAAGTGCTGAAAAGCCCGCAATAGTTGACAATAAGGCACTTTTGTGAGAAATTATTACTTGTTTTGTGATCAGGGAGGATCTGAGGTGAATATCGCGATCGTGGATGATGAAAAAAAAGAGTCCGGCGCGCTGGAGGAAGTGCTCAGAGAATATGTGAGCGCCAACGGGAACAAGGCCGTGATCGATATATATGAAAGCGCAGAGGAGTTTCTCGGGCAGTATGAGCCGTTCATGTATACTGCCATTTATATGGATATATATATGAAGGGGATGAGCGGCGTGGATGCTGCGGCACGGATCCGGGAGAAGGATGCGGAGGCGCTCATCGTCTTTGTCACCAGCAGCACGGATCATATGCAGGAGGCGCTGAAGCTTCATGCCTACGATTACGTGGAGAAACCGGTGGAGAAGGAGCGGGTCTTCCGGCTGATGGACGATATCATGCGCCGGCGGGCGGATGGGACGAAAGGCATCGATTTTGTGAGCGAGCGGCAGGAGCATCATCTGCCTTTTGACGATATCATATCCCTGTGCGCGAACGGTCACAGTGTGGAGATCGTTGATAAGGAAGGTAATCGCTACCAGCCGTATGTAACGTTTGCTTCATTGGAAAAACCGCTTTCTGCGGATAAACGTTTTCTTACCATAAACAGGGGCGTTATCGTTAATATGGACTGCATCCAGGGTTTCGCCGGCGGACTCTGTCAGATGAACAACGGGGAGAGCTTTCCGGCAAAGCAGAAAAGTTTTCGGCAGCTGGAACAGATCTGGCAGAACTATATGTTTTGCAGACTGAGAGACGAAATGCCGGGGAGGCATTGAGCCATGTTTCTTAAGGATTTTCTGGTCACCATGCTCTCCAATCTGACGACCCTTCCCGCAGCGCTGCTCTGTCTGGCGCCGATGAAGGACCGGATGCGTTTTGCCGGGTGGAAGGTATTTCTTCAGATGTTCACCGTTCTGATCCTGGTCAGCGCCGTAGGCTCTTTTCTTCAGGTGAAGTTTTTCCTCGAAGGAAATACGGTTCTGTTCCCTTCGCTGATCATTTTGTTCTTCGTATACCGTAACACGCTTTTTGAATCGGCAAGCAAGGCTCTGGCGGTCTTTGTATACGTCTGTTCCCTTATGGCGATCTTTGCCAATGCAGCGAATGCCCTGGACGCCCTGGTCAATCCGGAGGCGGGAGCGCTGCATCTGACGACGGCCAACGCCTTCTTCCAGTTTGCGATCAGCTCCATAGGCGCCGGCCTGCTGTATTTTCCCATGAGAAGATACGGAAGCCGCCTTGTGAATAATCTGGATGATAAAAGGATCTGGCATGTGACGACGATCATCTCGTCCATCTTCCTCATCGCCTGCGTGATGATCGTCCCGCGGAAGTATGAGACGCTGTATACCAACCGGGTGTTCCTGGCTTTTCTGGTCGTACAGGGAACGTTTTTCCTGCTACAGCTGCTGCTGGCGATCATCTTCTATAATATAGTCAAATGGATGCAGGCCGCCGCGCGAGACAGGGAAAAAGCGCGTCTGCTCGAGATGCAGGAGAGCAGTTATATACGGCAGCAGGAGTATATCGACAGGACGGCCCGCGCGAGACACGATCTGAAGCAGACCATACGGACGCTGAACGGGATGGCGACGGAGAACGATCTGGAAGGTATCAAAAAATATCTGGCGAAATATGTGGAAAGCATGCCGGAAAACGATGTGGTGCAATACTGCAGCGACGCGGCGATCAATGCGCTTTTAAATCATTACGCACAGACGGCCGTACAGAACGGCATCGACATAAAGCTTCAGGTGAGCCTGCCCGGCCGTGAGACCGAAATGGATGAGATCGAACTGTGTACCGCCATCGGGAATATCCTGGATAACGCGATCCGGGCCTGCGGGGAGATGGAAGAAGGACAGAGACGCTACATCCGGCTGTCCCTGACGCTGCAGAATGAGACCAATCTTTATATCGTTGCGGTGAATTCCTTTAACGGCAAGGTGCGGAAAAGAAACGGCATGTACCTTTCCACCAGGCGGAGGGGCAGCGGCATCGGCCTGAGCTCGGTCCATTCCATCGCGGTGCAGCACGGCGGCACGGCCAGATTTTATCATGAAGACGGAGAATTTTTCTCCGATGTGCTGATCCCGCTGGGGAAAAGATAGGCCTCGGAACTTTTCCCCGGATTCCGCGAAATATCAGATGTCCCGGCTGGTCCGGAACGGAAAAGAGATGGCCGGCGGCGACAGCCGTATTTGTTGCGAAGACTGCGGTTCTGTTGTAAAATAGATCATTATGAAAAAGGCGCGGGAATGCTCAGGGTGCTTTTTTTATTTCAGAAGTAAAAAAGAATTATGAGGAAGGAGAAAGACTATGAGGGAAAGATGGAAAAAACTGATCGGAGGCGTACTCTGTGTGGCACTGCTGGCAGGGTGCGGAGGAAATTCAGCGGGGAATGATGCCCCGCCTTCACCGACATCCCAGCCTGCGGATGCCGTTACGGAAGCAGCTGCCGATGGAAACGGAGACAGCGGGAATGTGAATGAGGAAAACAATGAAGAAAACAATGAAGCCGATGATGCCGTGACGGAGCAGAATGATGAGAGCTCCGGAGAGGGAGAGGATAGCGGTTTCGGGATCATCAGCGAAGGTGATACCCTGACACTGAACGGCCTTACTTTTTTGCGGGGCGGCATGATAGAGGCGGCCGAGTACGAAGAACCCGAGGAAGGCAGCGATGAGGATAAGGACAGGATGGACAGGGCCATGCGCGAGTATGTTCCCTCGGAGGATTCGCTGCTTGTGAATAACGCCAAATCTTTTTATTTCTATGAGCAGATGAGCAAGGAACAGCAGGATATCTATGACTGTATCATGATGCTGGCGGATGACCCGATGAACACGTCCAATATCGTTGTGCTCAAAAGAGATGCAAAGTCCGGCAGTCAGCAGTTTAAAAAGGATCTGAACATAGGACTTTTCGGAGCTCTCTATGATCATCCGGAACTGTTCTGGCTCTATAATGCTCTTAAGACCGATATCAATATGAAACAGTTTACGAGCGGTGAAGTGTATTTTTCCTTAGCAGAGCCGTATAAGGATTATGAAAAAGACATGAAAGCCTTTAATAAGGCGGCGGAAGACTTCCTTAAAGATATCGATCTGGATCAGAGCGAGGATAAGATCGCCAGGGATATCCATGACAAGCTGATCGATATGGTGACTTATGATTTTGAAGTGGCGGAAAAGAATTTGAATGATCTGGCGCATACCGCATACGGTGCCCTGGTAGCGAACGGCCGCGGGGAGAAGAATACCGCCGTATGTGACGGTTATTCCCTTGCCTATCTGTACCTTCTCCAGCAGGCAGGCCTGGAAGCAACCGTGCTGCTCGGAGTCGGAGGTGAGAGCAAGCTTACCGCAGGACCGCATGCCTGGAATTCGGTGAAGCTCGGGGATGACTGGTATGATGTGGATACGACCTGGGATGATCTCGGCAATGTGGAGGAGGAATTGAAGGATCCGAGGATCGACAGCAAGTCCAGGAGCTACATCCAGGAAGCGGTCACCGATCCGGATTACAGGGAACTTAGGCAGCATTACATGTATAATCTTACAACGGCGATGATGAAGAATTATAAAATGGACCGGAAGTATGATTATGTAACGAAAGATAAAAAATATACGATCAATCTGGCCTTCGACTGCGTTCATCTGAAAGCCTCGGAGCTGACCGATGAAGATTACGACAAGTGGCTGATGAAGCTGACGACGGAGGCTAAGGGGACAAAGTTCAGATGAAAGATCTTAAAAGAAAAGCAGGTGTTGCGGCATATACGCTGTTCGCGACACTGGGAGCGATCCTGGGGTTAGTGTTCTTTAATGGTTCCGAAGCGGAGAAGCCCGGACCGGGGGTGCAGGAAGCGGCCGTCAGCGGAAACAAAAGCGTTTCTGCTGACGAGCTGTGGCGTGAGCTCGCAAAGGGCGGACAGGCTTATGACATTACGGATGTGGAACTGGTCCCGTCACAGGAGCTGACAGCCGGGGCGGAAAAAGAATACACGGTCATGATCTATATGATCGGTTCCAATCTGGAGAGCAGGCTCGGGAATGCGACGAAGGATCTGGAAGAGATCGCTGCTTCCGGCTATGATACGGAGCGGGTGAATGTGCTGGTCTGTACCGGGGGCAGCCGCCGCTGGGTGGGAGACGTTCCCAGCGGATACAACTGTGTCCTTGATATGAGCAGGGAGGGCGATGAGCGTATCCTTGCCAGAACGGAAGAAAATGCAAATATGGGGAACGGCGGGATGCTTGCGGCGTTTGTGAATTTCTGCGACAGCTACTTTCCGGCCTCCCACCATGCGCTGATCTTCTGGGATCACGGCGGCGGTCCGCTGTGGGGCTATGGAGCGGACGAACTGTATGGTCAGGATTCCCTGCTTCTGGGTGAAATGCAGGCAGCGATGCGTGAAACGGCATTCGGAGAGAAGCGGAAGCTGGATCTTGTCGGTTTTGATGCCTGCCTGATGGCCTGTATCGAATGCATGGATGTGTGGAAGGAGTTTTCCGATTATTATATCGCCTCGGAAGAACTGGAACCGGGGGACGGCTGGGATTATTCTTTTCTGGGGAAGCTTCATACGGTGAAGGATACGGAAGAAGCGGCCCTCAGTATCATCGATCATTTTTCATCCTATTATGAAGCAAGAAACAATGAGAACTTTCATCCGGATGTGACGCTTTCCTGTATACGGCTGGCGGAGCTGGACAGGCTTGAGCGTGTGCTGGATCAGTTTACCGAAGGAATGCTGGAGACGGTGAAGGGAGGAAAGCATTCCACGCTGGTAAAATGCCGGGCCGATATCAAAGGCGTGGGACTTGCCGACGGAGTGAAGGAGGAGGATCAGATCTCTTCCTATGATCTGGTAGATCTCGGGGATATGGCAGAGGAACTTGCCTGGATCGATCAGGAAGCCAGCGAAGGACTGCTGGAGGCGCTGTCCGGGGCTGTTGTAAAGGGCTACAGCAATACGGAGCGGCTTTCCGGGATCACGATCTATTATCCGTACGGGAACAAGAGCCAGTTCCGGCAGAGGTGGAGCGATTACGAGGATATGGGAGTTTCGGATAATTACCGTTTCTTCCTCCGGAGGACAGCGGAAGAGTGGCTGCTCGCGGGAAAATCGGATTGGAACCCCGGCGAGATCCGGACGGAAGAGGGCGGTTACAGTCTGGAACTGTCCGAAGAGGAGCAGGAGAACCTTGCCGCTGCATATTATACGATACTTACCCGGGATGATTTTTTCGGCTTTAATCCGCTCATGGTACAGTGCAGGATCGAAGCGGATGATGAGGGAAGGCTTTTTCTTCCGGAGGATTTCGGGATCATAGTGATCGGCGATGAAGCCGGTGCCCAGGGCTTATGTTCGTTAAAGCAGATCGAAAGCGGGAAGGGCAGAAAAGTCTATCGGACCGAAGGCCTGCGCGTGGATGATTCACCGCTTTTTCTGTCCGGGATTTTCGGTATCACGGTTGAGGATGTGCAGGCGGTGCTTCTGGAAGAAGACGGAGAGGACGAGATATCGATCCAGATGCTCACAGTACAGGATCCGGATGTGTCCCAGTCGGGAAAGACCACTATAGAGAGGACGGACTGGAGCGGGGTGCAGATACTCCGGACAGGGCTGCTGCCGACAAGAGACAGCGATGGACGGCTGCTTCCGGTATCCGAATGGAAGGAATCCGGTACCTATGGCTGGAATGAACTGGCGATCGGTGAGCAGATGAAGTTTTATCGGACACCGGTCGCGGAAATACCTTCCGATGAGCTGTATTTGCAGTTTGAACTGGAAGATGTATACGGTAATGTTTACGGAACGGAGCTGCTCCCGCTTCCGTCAAACAAAACTGCCCGGGAAGAAAGCTTCCGGACACGGAACGGAGAACTCCGGTTTGCGGTGTATGATGATCATGCGGTCTGTACCGTATACTATGGAGATGAAGAGAAGGTGGAGATCCCGGCGGAGATCGCCGGAAAACCGGTAACGGGGATCGGCGGCGGTGCTTTTTCCGGGGATAACGGTGTTTCGCCGCATCATGCGCTGAAGGAGCTTGTACTTCCCGACAGCCTCAAGTGGATCGGAAACTCGGCTTTCGCTGACTGTATCGCTCTGGAGAGGGTCGTGATCCCGGAAGGAGTAGAAGGCGTCGGAAGAGCTGCGTTTTCCCAGTGCAGGGAACTGCAAAGTGTTTCGCTTCCCGCCTCTCTGAAGAAAATGGGGATCGGCGTCTTTGCGCTTTGCGATAAACTGGAGGAGATCCGCCTGGCCGACGGAAACACGGCATATACCCTTAAGGACGGTATGCTGTATTCCGCAGACGGGACCGTGCTCTATGTCTGTCCCGCGGCAGCGGAGGGCAGCTGTACCATAGCGGAGGGAACCGTTGAGATCGCCTATGCCGCCTGCACTCTGAGCAGCCATTCCGGGATCAGCTTCCCGCAATCGCTGGAAAAGATCGATGATTATGCCTTTTATGGCGCGAAGCTGACCGCGGTCCCGTCATTTCCTTCCGCGTTGAAGACGATCGGTGTGATGGCCTTCGGACCTGCCCACTATGTTACCGACAGGGCAGATATCCCGGAGGAGCAGGAAGAGATCTTTATCGGAAAAGAGGTCCGGAGGATCGGAAAGAGTGCGTTCGATCTGTTTACGGCAAAGACTTATGCGGTAGATGAGGAGAATCCGTATTTTTCCGCTGTGGACGGAAACCTGATGAACCGGGCCGGTGATGTCCTTCTGGATTTTGCGACGCAGCGGGCAAATGTGTTGACGATCCCGGAAGGCGTGACGGAGTTCGATGCGGATAAACTGAGATTCCTGTTAAACTATTACGGTGATACTTCCAGGATCCATGTAAACATTCCGGATTCCGTGAAGCGTGTTAACGATAATGCGTCCACCGCCGGAAAGGCCGACTGGGTGCTTCACTGCCCGGAGGGATCCGTGGCAGAAGAGTATGCGAAAGCAAAGGAGATCGCTGTCAGTCATGAAGTTGGAACAGCAAAAGTGTTTATCACCACGGAAGGGAAATGGGTCTATACCTATCATCTGTATGAAGATCACGCTGCTCTGGTGCATGTCGATCCGACGGAGGATTCGGACTACTCCCCGTACGGATCCTATTTTGATATGGTTCATGAAGATGACGATGAATACTTATCGATCGTCTCTGTACCCGCCATGATCGAAGGACGGCCGGTCCGGACCGTCGGAGACGGAGTGAACTCGGTATTTGATACGCTTACGATAGGTGCACTTTCACGTGTAGAGCTTGCGGAGGGCATCCGTGTTATCGCAGACCGTGGTCTGGAGAGTGCGGATATAAGAGAGATCATTCTTCCGAAAAGCCTGAAAAGGATCGGGAGGAATGCGATCACGATGAGGGGACCGGCAGTAGCGCTGGCTGGTCTGGATCAGCTGGAATCTCTTGGGGAACAGTTCATCACGGGAAATATCGGTGAGGAGTTTATTCTTCAGCCCTCACTTAAGGAGATCGCGCCGGGAGCATTCAGCGGATGCAGCGGACTGAAGGCATTCCGGGAAGGTTCCGGTGAATTGAACTTTTGCGTTATCGACGGGGCTTTGTATTCCAAAGACGGCAGTGTTCTGCTGGCAGCTTTGAAGGATAGCGCTTCGGTCGCTGATGGAACAAAGAGCATCGGGAACAGGGCTTTCAGCGGCTGCGAAATGAATGATATCGAGCTTCCGGATTCTCTGGAGAGCATCGGAGCCGGGGCATTTGAGAACTGTGCTTCACTGCAGAGCCTGAGGATCCCGGCTTCCGTGACGATGATCGGAGAGAGAGCCTTTCAGAACTGCAGCAGTCTTAAGGATATTACGCTTCCCGATAACCTGACGGAGATCCCGGGCCATATGTTTCAGAATTGCGGCGGGCTTAAAAAGCTTGTGATCCCCGAGGGGGTGACACGGATCGGAACGGATGCTTTCAGCGGCTGTGACCCGTCACTGGAGTACTCACTTCCCGATAGTCTGCTGGTGATCGATCATTGGGCTTTCCCGGGATATAAGGAGGAAAATGCTGCGAACGGAGACAGTGTTCTGAGGATAGGGAAGGAGCTTCGTACGATCGAAACAGCCTATTCGTATGGATTTACCTCATTTGAGGTGGATCCCGAAAACAGATATTTTGATGTGCTGGACGGCTTTCTGACGGACAGGGGACATAACGAGATCATCGCGGTACCTGCGGATATTTCGGGCAGTGTAAGGATACCGGAGGGCGTTGTGAAGCTCGGGCTGGCATTTTCGGACAGAAATGGGATAAAGGAGCTGTACATCCCGGAAAGCGTGATGGAGATCAGTGACCTTCCGAGGCACTATGACAGCGATCTGGCGAAATCTGTATATGATGTCAGGCTGCATGTGAAGCTGGATTCTTTTGCCTGGCGTTACGCACAGAAGTACGGGATCCCGTATGTTGTGGAGTAAGGAAATACAAAGTCAAAATCCTAGCTTTTACGGATACAAAAAATGAGAAGCGGCAGGGTGAGACCGCGTGCTAGAATACAGATGTTGAGCCGGAAAGGGAGACGGGCGGACAAGGCGAAAGTGCGCCGCGCGTATCCCGCAGTCCGGGAGATCGGACAGCAATGCCTTTGGGGCGGAAAGGGTTATCTATGAACAATTTCGAATTCTATTCACCGACCTGCTTTGTATTCGGAAAAGACACGGAGTCGAAGGCGGGAGAATATGTAAAGCGTTTCGGAGGGACAAAGGTCCTCATCCATTACGGCGGCGGAAGCGTGGTGCGCTCGGGGCTGCTGGAGCGTGTAAAGAAGTCACTGGAGGCGCTGTCCCTGCCTTATATCGAGCTGGGCGGCGTGAAGCCCAATCCCAGGAGCGGCCTGGTCTATGAAGGAATCGAGCTGTGCCGGAAGGAGCAGGTGGACTTTATCCTGGCCGTGGGCGGCGGCAGCGTCATCGATTCATCCAAGGCCATCGCTGCCGGCGTGGTCTATGACGGGGATTTCTGGGATTTCTACAGAGGAAAGCGGATCGAGAAAGCCCTGAGTGTGGGAACCGTGCTCACCATCGCGGCAGCCGGGAGCGAAGGCAGTCCCGATTCGGTCATCACGAAGGAAGAGGGGATGTTCAAGCGCGGCGCCAGAGGCGATGCGATCCGTCCGAAATTCAGTATCCTGAATCCGGCGCTGACCCAGACCCTGCCGGCGTACCAGACGGCTGCAGGGATCACGGATATCATGGCGCACCTTTATGAGCGTTATCTGACCAACAGCGAGGAAGTGGAGGTGACCGACCGGCTGATCGAGGCGCTGCTGCTCACGATGATACATGAAGGTCCCCGCGTCATTGCGGATCCGGATAATTATGAAGCGAGAGCCAATATCATGTGGGCGGGCACCATGGCGCACAACAATTCCTGCGGCGTAGGCCGGAGCCAGGACTGGCTCAGCCATACGATCGAGCATGAGCTTTCCGCATTGTACGACTGCGCGCACGGCGCCGGCCTTGCGGTGACGATGCCTGCGGTCTTTACCTATGAGATGCCGCACAATGTGATGCGCTTCGCGCAGGCGGCGGTCCGGATCTGGGGCTGCCAGATGGATTTCGCACATCCCGAAGTGACGGCAAAGGCCGGGATCGAAGCCTTCCGGCGTTTCCTCATCTCCATCGGCATGCCTTCCAACTTCGAGGAGCTGGGAGCAAGGGAAGAGGATATCCCGAAGCTTGTGGAAGTGCTCTGCCGCGGCGACGGACGCGACGGCACGATCTCGGGCTTCATCACCCTGAATGAGGAAGACTGTGCAAAGATCTATAAAATGATGGTCTAGGGTCAAAAACTCATGAGACGAACATGCTTGCATGATCCGGCTCATGAGTTTGGGATCCGCACGAACATGAGCAAGCAGCTGCCCTTGCCATCATGTGTCCTACACGGATACATCTGTCAGGGGCTTTTTTCTTGTAAGCGCGATAAACGACAAAATTTTATGTTGACCAGCTGCGACCATATGTAATAGAATAAGACCGTGGAGCCGACGGCGGCAGGAGATCTGTGTGCGCGGCTCTGTTTTCTTAAAAGGGAGATGCCGGCCGGAGAACGCCTGTGCGGCTTTTGGTATAGCATGACTCTTTTGAAAGAAGAAGGGGAGGAAAAATTATGGAACAGATCGTAGCGGTAAATGATGCGGTAAACTCGTTTGTATGGACAAAGGTCGGCGTATGGCTGCTCATCGCCACCGGCATCCTGATGACGATACTGACCGGTTTCTTCCAGGTGGGACGTATCGGGCACTGGCTGAAAAAGACCGTCGGCAGTCTTTTTGACAAAAAGGTGATCGGGCATACCGGAGAGAAGGCTTCTATCTCCCAGTTCCAGGCCCTGTGTACGGCGCTGGCGGCTACGGTGGGCGTGGGAAATATCGCGGGCGTTTCCGCGGCGATCATCACGGGCGGCCCCGGTGCGGTGTTCTGGATGTGGCTGGCAGCCTTCTTCGGGATGATGACCAACTATTCCGAGAATATACTCGGCATCTATTTCCGCCGTAAGAACCACAAGGGCGAGTGGTCCGGCGGCGCCATGTATTATCTTCAGGACGGTCTGGGCGGTTACAAGGGGCTGAAGTTTGTCGGAAAGGCGCTGGCGCTGATCTTTGCCGTGTGCGCGGTGCTGGCTTCCTTCGGTATCGGCAATATGGGCCAGATCAACAAGATCGTTATCAACTTCACCTCAGCTTTTAATATCGAAGGGCTTTCCTCGGTGGTGCTCTTTACCTCGGACGGTAAGGATGTGACCCTGTACATGCTGATCGTCGGTGTCGTACTGATGATACTCGTGGGCGTGGTGGTCATCGGCGGCCTGCAGCGTATCGCCATAGTCGCGGAAAAGATCATTCCTTTCATGGTAGTCATGTATGTGCTGGGCTCTCTTGTGATCATCTTTACGCATATCGGTCATGTGGGTACGGCTTTCGAACATATCTTCAGCATGGCTTTCACACCGAAGGCGGCGTGGGGCGGCGCTACCGGCGTGGCCTTTTCGGTCATCATCACCCAGGGTTGCAAGCGCGGCGTTTTTTCCAACGAAGCAGGTCTCGGTTCCTCCGTTATGGTGCATTCCAATTCCAACGTGAAAGAACCGGTGAAGCAGGGACTCTGGGGTATCTTTGAAGTGTTTGCGGATACCATCATCGTCTGCACGATGACGGCGCTGGTGATCCTCACCTCCGGCGTTATCGATCTGGATACGGGCATCACGCAGTATGACGATGCGACCCTGGTGGCGGAAGCCTTCAATTCGACCTTCAGCATCGGCGGTTTTGAACTGGGACGTTATTTCATCGCCATCGCGATCCTTCTCTTTGCTTTTACCACGGTGCTGGGCTGGTCCCATTACGGAACCAAGGCTGCGGAATACCTGGCAGGAAAGAGTGCGCCCGTGGTGACGGCGGTCTACAAAGTGATCTTTGTAGTGATGATCCTCTCCGGCGCCCTTATGACCAGTTCCATCGCCTGGGATATTTCCGATACCTTTAACGGTCTGATGATGCTTCCCAACCTGATCGGCGTGGTATCGCTGAGCCCGCTGGTGATGAAGCTCACAAGGAACTATGTGCAGCGGCGCATCAAAGGAAACAAAGAGCTGGAACCCATGCTTTCCTTTGATCCCGAGATCCAGAAGGAGAACGCGGCGATCATAAAGGAGACCGGCGAGGACTGAGCATTCCGGCATGCACTATACCGTGCGGCACGGACAAACGGACTGTGCAGATCCGGGAATCATTTGCCGGATCCGGCAGCTTCCGGGTGACGGAGTTTTAGAAAAAAGTGCCTGGGAACTGTAAGCTGCTTAGGCTGATATGAACAGGATAAAGGAGACAGAGCGGATGCAGCGGTTTATGGGAAAGGGTATCGTCGAAGGAGCTGCGGCCGGCTCTGTCTTTTTCCGTGAAAAAGAAGCGCAGGCGGTGGCACGCGCGGCGGCGGATCCGGCGGAGGAGCTGGAACGCTATCAGCTTGCAAAGGACGCTGCGCTTGCAGAGCTCGGGCGGCTCTGTGAAAAGGCGCGAACGGAGGCGGGGGAGGAAAATGCGGCGATCTTTGAGGCACAGAAGCTGATCCTCGAGGACGGCGGCTACAACGCTTCGGTCAGCGCGATCATCACGGAAGAAAAGCTCTGCGCCGAATATGCGGTGAAAGCCAGCGGCGAAAAGTATGCGGCGAAGCTGGCGGCCACGGGTGACGAACTGTTAAAGGAGAGAGCCGCGGATGTGAAGGATATCTCCGAACGGGTGATACGCATCCTCTGCGGCGGGGCAGAAGGCTTAAAAGCGGGGGAAAAGCGTATCCTGGCAGCGGAGGAGCCGGCACCTTCCGACCTTTTTCTTTTTGAGCGCGGCTGCCTGCTGGCTCTTGTGACAAAAGAACTTTCCGCGGAAGCGCATGTGGCGATCCTGGCACGTACGATGGGGATCCCTGTGATCGCCGGGATATGCCCGGAGCGCGGCTGGAACGGAAGACAGGCTATTGTGGACGGCAGCAGCGGGAGCTTTATCCTGGATCCGGACGAAGAGATGCTCGGGGAGCTGCGGAGGCGGAAAGCCGGAGAAGAAGAAAGGCGCAAAGCCCTTCGGGAGCTGAAGGGGAAAGCCTCGCAGAGCCGGAGCGGGAAAAAAGTGCGGATCTGCGCGAATATAGGAAACGTCCCGGATCTGGACAGCCTGATCGAAAACGACGCCGAAGGCGTGGGGCTTTTCCGCAGCGAGTTCCTCTGTATGGAGCAGGGAGGCCTGCCCTCCGAAGAAGAGCAGTTTGAAGCCTACAGGACCGTGGCGGAAAGGATGGGCGGCCGTCCCGTCGTGATCCGCAGCTTTGATCTGGGGGCCGACAAGCAGGTGGGAAGCGGAGAGACGGAGAAGGAAGAAAATCCGGCGCTGGGCCTTCGCGGGATACGCAGAAGCCTTGCGCAGCCGGAAGCATTCCGTACGCAGCTGCGCGCGGTGCTGAGGGCCGCTCTTTACGGAGATGTCCTGCTCATGTTTCCCATGATCATCTCGGAAGAGGAGTTCCTGCAATGTAAAAAGCACGTGGCGGAAGCGAAAGAAGAGTTGAAGCAAAAGGGCGTGCCCTATCGGGAAGAGCTGAAGCTGGGAGTGATGATCGAAACCCCGGCGGCGGCGCTGATCAGCGAACGCCTTGCGAAAGAAGCGGATTTTTTCAGCATCGGGAGCAACGACCTGACACAGTATACCCTGGCGCTTGACCGGCAGGATACGCGGCTCGCCGGCCTGTGGGACGCACACCATCCCGCGCTGCTCGAGCTGATCAGGCTTACGGTCGAAAATGCACATAAGGCCGGCATACCCGTGGGGATCTGCGGTGAGCTCGCAGGCGACACCACCCTCACGCAGGCCTTTCTGGATCAGGGCGTGGATGTGCTTTCGGTCCCGCCGAACAGGATCCTGCCGCTCCGGGAAGCCGTAAGGAACTGTGAATAAATAAACAAATAAAAAAGCCCCGCAGGCATTAAGGAGGTGCAACTGCCGCGGGGCTTTTTAGTACCATAAAAGTGTAGTTGCTAGAGAGTAATTAACTCTGACATCTGCACTTATTTTTTTATAATAAGGGGAGTAATTGGTCTGACGTGGGTTTTTTTGGGTCTTAGCATCCGTCAATAAAACCGTTAACCAAC
>JAEELW010000060.1 GCA_016282915.1 Lachnospiraceae bacterium
AATGTGGTGCAGGTATATAACGATGACATGGAGATATGGGAAATACTTATGCTGGATGACTGCTTTGAACCGGGAAATCGCAGGCTGGTATTAAGAGAAAAGCCGGAGATAGAGCTGGATGGGCTTGAGATTAGACATGCCAAGACAGGGTGGTCTTGATCAGGGAAATCTGTCTATCTGGTCAAAGATAAAGGAAAGGGATCGGTCATCCGTGCCGGTTCTTTTCTTTTGGTCACCGTTTTTCCTTCAGAGAGACCCATTATTATATCACCATAAACAAATCAGCGAAGCTTCTTGTAAGAAATTGCAGATTATTTGTAAGAAATGGTAAGTTGGAGTGTTAAAACACGGTGTTAGAAGCGGCTAACCAATTATAAGTCCCGTTTATTACCCTCGTTACGATATACAATGGTTTATATTGATAATATAAATTCCGAAATAGGGAGGCGAATACCAATGATTACAGATGAAACGATCGATCTCAGTACCTTGGATCTTGATCCTTACGACGAGGACAACTAAAAGGGGGTAACACCATGAACGAACAGGATAAACGGGCTGTTGAGACAATGGTCCTCTCCGGACTTGATCTGGAAGCTCTCTGCGCCGTTTTCCCGGGCTTTGATCCTGAAGCGATAAAGAGAGTGTATGAGAACGTAAAAGCCGTCAGAGAGCCAGAGAAGGCACCTGTGAGGGTTAACTGCAGCTGAGAGGGAGGGAAATGATATGCAGAGATGGATATTCTGGTTATGGAAGAGCCTTAAGAGGAGCAGGAGACAGTGCAGGGGCTTCTGCCCGGCGTGTGCTTACTATGAGCAGTGCTGCCGTGATGGAGAGCGTTTGAAGGTGAGAGTAAAGGTCAAGAGAGGTTGATGGCTGATGGAGGAGGGGACAAGACCCAATAGCGGTTGTATTTCCTTGCTAACCACCGCCGCAGGCGGAACCCGTTCAATATAGGTAAAATATAGCCGGAAGTCCTATATTATTGATGTAAAAGGCCTGCTTTTATGATATAATAGTAACCGTGTTTGGAGCGCTGATGAGCGCTTGGAGTAGAACACAAGGGGGTAACATAAGATGGCAGATATTAAGTTTGAGATTACAGAGCATATCGGAGTTCTTTCAGAGGGCTCCAAGGGCTGGAAGAAAGAAATAAACCGGGTTTCCTGGAATGACAGGGAGCCGAAGATCGATATTCGGGACTGGGATCCAGATCATACCAAGATGGGAAAAGGAATAACGCTTTCGGATGAAGAGGCGCAGAAGCTGAAAGAGCTGCTGTGATCAGGTAAAGGATTTTGGCAGGGAGGCATACGGATATGTCAGACAGAGTTCTTTATTCCATCAGTATCAGCGATAACATATGTTTTCACGGCATTGTTGATGTGCTGAATGAATGCTTCGGAAAGGACTATAAGGCATGTTATAAGTCTTTTATATCTGTAGATGATACCCATCAGGCATGGTTTCCGAAGATGGCTGTAATCAAAAACGGCGAAAGAAAGGCATCACCAAGGTCACAGGGGTGGTTAAACTATCTGATCGAAGATGGTCAAAAGCTTATCGAAGAGGGCGAAAATGATGACCGACCACCTATTGCGGGAAGAGAAGCGCTGAACAGATATATCTTTGGCTATGTCGAGGATAAAGGGTATTGCTTCTTGGGGGAGTTTAAGCCGGATATAGCACATTCCAGACTGGGACATAGGGAGTTTGTGAGAGTAGGAACGAAGATAGACCTTAAAGGGTTTCATGAATATGCAAAGGAATAATAAAGAATAATTATAAAATAAAGGGGAGAACAATTATGGCAACAAGAAGTGCAAAGATCGACCAGAAGGCGGATCTTATTTGGGCGATAGCGGATAAGCTTACGGGAGTATATAAGCCTCATGAATATGGAGATGTCATACTGCCCCTGACCGTTATAAGGCGTTTTGACTGTATCCTTTCCGATACCAAGGATGCGGTACTTGCCAAATATAAGGAAGTTAAGAAGCTTCCCATGAAGGATGCTCTGCTTCGTAAGGCATCCGGTTATGATTTCTATAATACAAGTCAGTACACATTCACCCGTCTTATGGATGATCCGGATCATATTGAGGAGAATTTCAAGGATTATCTTAACGGTTTCTCTGAAAATGTTCAGGATATCATAGTAAAGTTTAAGTTTGATACCCATATCACAACTATGGCGAATAAGGGTATTCTATATATCGTTCTTAAGGAATTCACAACAGAGCGTGGTAATCTGCATCCCAATGAGATATCGAACCTTGAGATGGGCTATATCTTTGAAGAGATCATCCGGAGGTTCTCAGAAGCACATAACGAAGATGCCGGACAGCATTATACTCCCAGGGAGGTTATCCAGCTCATGGTAAATATCCTTTTCCATGATGATAACAGGATGCTTTCGGGAAAGAGTGTTGCAAAGACCATTTATGACCCCGCCTGTGGTACCGGCGGTATGCTTTCCGTTGCAGAAGAGTATTTACACAGCTTAAACAGCAAGGCAGAGCTGGTGTCTTTCGGACAGGAGATAAATGACCAGACATTTGCTATCTGTAAGGCGGATATGCTGATAAAGGGTAATAACGCTGACTTCATAAAAGACGGCAATACCCTCTCCGACGATCAGTTCAAAGGACAGACCTTCGACTACATCCTATCAAATCCCCCCTTCGGCAGAGAATGGAAGAATGAAAAATCCAAGGTGGAAGAGGAAGCAAAACTGGGCTTCGGAGGAAGGTTTGGAGCGGGACTTCCTGCTACAAGTGATGGTCAGATGCTTTTCCTTATGACAGCTATTGCAAAGATGAAGGATATCAGCCAGGGAGGCAGCCGTATCGCTATCATCCATAATGGCTCTCCTCTGTTTACGGGTGATGCCGGTTCCGGTCCTTCCGACATACGTAAATACATATTGGAAAATGATCTGCTGGAGGCAATCATCGCTCTTCCTAACGATCTTTTTTATAACACAGGCATTGCTACTTATATCTGGGTCCTTTCGAACAAGAAGAGAGGCACGGTAAGAGAAGGCAAGGTACAGCTGATCAATGCCAATGAACTGTATGTGAAGCGCCGTAAGGCTTTGGGAAATAAGCGTAATGATATATCTGAGGAACAGATCGCAGAGATCACGAAGATATATGGTGATTTCAAGGAATCGGAGATCAGCAAGATCTTTGATAATGAGGACTTTGGCTATACAAAGATCACGGTAGAACGACCTCTTCTTGATGAAAAAGGTGAAGTCGTTAAGAAGAAAGGAAAGCCTGAGCCGGATTCCGGCCTTCGTGATACAGAGAATGTACCGTTAAAGGAAGACATCAAGGCATACTTTAAGCGTGAGGTACTGCCTTTCGCTCCTGATGCATGGATCGATGAGAAGAAATCCAAAGTCGGTTATGAAATACCCTTTACCCGTTATTTCTATAAGTATCAGGCTCCGAAGCCTTCAAAAGAGATCATGGCAGAGATACTGGAACTGGAAAAGGAACTGTCCGGAAGTCTGGCGGAGGTGTTTGACGAATGAGGAAGATGAAAGATAGCGGTGTTGAATGGCTCGGAAAAACTCCGCAGGAATGGGAAATAGTAAGGTTTAAAAGCTGTGTATCAGAGAGAGTTGGTGGAGCATGGGGGGAAGAATCTCAAGGTAATTCAAATGATGTAATATGTATGCGTATCGCAGACTTTGACTATTCATCATTTCGATTTAAAGATGGTATAGATTATACTGTAAGAAATTATAGGAAAGATATCATTGATAAGCTTAAGTTGAAGAAGGGTGATATTCTTATCGAGAAGTCTGGCGGAGGAGAAAAAACTCCAGTTGGTCGAGCTGTTTTGTTTGATAAGGATCATGATGCTTTGTTTGCTAATTTTATGGATAGAATTCGTACCAGAAATAATACTTTAGCGGAGTATTTACTATATGTTTTAGCAGTTTTTTATAGTAACAGCTATGTATGGAATTATATAAAACAAACGACTGGCATTCAAAATCTTGATTTGTCGACAATGTTTGCAATAGAAAAACTCTCATTACCATCTATTGCCGAACAAAAAAGAATAGCCGACTATCTTGACTCCAAATGCGCCAAGATCGACTCAATTATAGCCAAGCAGGAGCAGATTATTGAGAAACTGAAGGAATACAAATTATCGCTGATCACGGAGACAGTCACAAAGGGGCTGGATCCCGATGTGGAGATGAAGGATAGTGGAGAGGAATGGTTAGGGAAGATACCTTCATCTTGGAATGTGTATAAGATAGCAAACCTATATTATCAAACATCTGAAGCAGGGAGAGATGATCTGCCGATACTTACTGTATCAATAAATACAGGGATTTCCGATAGAGAGTTAGATGATGATGAGCAAGAAAGAGTATTTGCCAGAAGTGAGGATAAAACAAAGTATAAAAAAGTACAGCCTGGAGATCTTGCATATAATATGATGCGTGCATGGCAAGGTGCTTTCGGAGCGGTAAGAGTGGATGGAATGGTAAGTCCTGCGTATGTTACATGCAGGCCTAAGAAAGGAGTAGAGATAGATACACGCTATATAGAGTATCTTTTAAGAACGCCTATAGCAACAGAGGAAATGCATAGGTATTCTCATGGTATTGCTGATTTCAGGCTTCGTTTATATTGGCCAGAATTTAGAAATATCAAAATATGTTTACCGCCATTTTCGGAACAGATAGCGATAGCAGATTATATTGATAGAAAAAGCAATATGATAGAGAAAGAGGTTGGTGAGCGGAATAGGATAATTGAACAAGTAAAAGAGTATAAAAAATCCCTTATCTATGAAGTAGTCACCGGCAAGAAGGAGGTTTAAAAGTGTTTCCTTTATTAAATGGGAAAAGCTTCCTTGAATGTGAAGAAGAAGATCTTCAAAAACTAATTGATAATGAGAGTTATCATGAAAGTGAATATTTAGAGTATAAGAGAGAATTAACGCTGTTAACAGCAGCAACAAAAGAAGATAAAAAGCGTGAAAGGGCTGAGTTCCGTGCAGATGTATGTGCTTTTGCAAATAGTGAAGGTGGATATCTGATATTTGGAATACAAGAAGATGATGGCTGCCCCCACAGTATCGTGGGGATAGATTTGAATGAAAAGAGCACGGATAAGTTTAAGCTGAATAGAACTGACGATTTAAATGGAATACAACCTAAACTTCCTACTGTTGATTACAAATTTATCCGGTTAGAAAATGGTAGATTTGTTGTTATTATGCAGATAAAACACGATAACTTTTCACCATATATATTTCTTGAAAACGAAAAGGATTACAGAATTTATAAAAGGTATGTAAATGGGAAAAGAGTGATGATGTATTCTGAAATAAGACAAATGTTTTACCAGTCAATATCCTTGGAACAGGCAATTTCTGGTTATATAAACCGTCGTATAGAACATTATAAAGATCTTGGGAAGAGTTTTGGAGAACGGTTTATACATTTGGCATTTATACCTGAATATTTTACTGATGCAAATTATCGTAAAAATGTGTTTGCTTTAGAAAGGAAGGGGAAGGTAGCATTTTCACAGATCTTTTCACCGATTAGTTGTAATAGCTCTTCAATCCCCTGTGTGGATGGAATACGGTTTGTTCAGTATCCACAGAAATATCTTAAAGGCGAAGGATATATAAACAACAATGGTATTGTAGAAATATACATATCAGTAGATGATCAGATTCATTTTGATGATAAATATCCGAACGGTTTTCTTCCATGGAAAATGATTTGGGAAAGAATACAAGAGATATTTGAACAATATAGAACAGTATTTCTTGATGTGTATAGTGGTGAAAGGGTATTTATAAGTCTTTCTATTATAGGATGTTCAGGAATTACTACTGAAAGTGGTGAAGCACATTTTCTGTATAAGGGTGAAATTGACAGGGATATTGTTATTTGCGATCCTATTGAAATTTTGAAGTTGGATCGTGATCTTGATAGCAACATAGCTATAAAGAAATTGTATATTTCGTACCTTCTTTCGATAGGTGTTAAACATGATGATGAACTAAAAATGTTGATTGATGAAGTGTATTGAATAAATCCAAGCGGGGGTTATATATTATGGACGATTTTGATGCTAAAGAAAAACGCTTTGAGCAGGATA
>JAEELW010000061.1 GCA_016282915.1 Lachnospiraceae bacterium
GGGCAGCTCAATAGTGCCTCAGGAAAGGATGTGCTGGATATCTTTACCGAGGTCCACAAAAACGGACAGTCTATTGTATTGGTAACACATGATCTTAAAACGGCGCTGCGCGGAACAAGAGTATTGTATCTTCGCGACGGTGGTGTGGTCGGAGACCACAGGATGCCGCCATTCGGAGAAGATGATGAAAAGAACAGACGCGCTTCTCTTACGACTTTCCTGGAAGAAATGGGGTGGTAGTCCATGAATGATAAGATACTCCGATTATCGCTGTTTAATCTGAAAAAGAACAGGCGTGAAGTCCTGGGCATTATCTTCATGACCATGGTCACAGTGCTGATGCTTTCCGTCGTTCTGATCAACCAGAAGAAGATTGATACTTCTTTTGATGAGAGTTTTACAAGATCCGGCTGTGTGAGGCAGTGTGTATTATTCAAAGTCGATAAATACCGCAATGCTTTTCCGAACATATTGCAGGAGGATTATGGGATAGAAAAAGTAAGCGAAGGACGCATGATCTTCAGCAGCATGGTTGATGTGCTGAACAGGGACGGAGATACGGTCGCGTATAATCTGATCTATGCAACGGAAAAAGCCGAACGCAAGATGGAAGCCTTTCGTAAACTGGGGCAGCTGCCGGAGGAAGAGATCGCGAGGCTTGAACATCCAATCTGGCTTCCGGAAGGATTCAGGATCACGAAGGGTTATAGTGCCGGTGATGATTTTGTGATCCTTAAAAACGGCAAAGAGTATCCCTTTATCATTGCAGGTTTTTATGAGTCGGGACTTATGACGAATGATGGCTATTCCCATAAAGTGATACTGTCAGAAGATGATTACGCGCTCTTTGCCATGCTCTTTGATTCGGCTTCGGATTATGAGTGTGTCGGTCTGTTTTTTGACGGGGAGGAGATCGATTTTGACCGGTATCTGGAAGACTGTAATAAGGTAGCTTCGGAGAATCTGAGCTTTACAACGCATTACAATTGCTTCAGGTTCGAAAAGATCAATGAGACAACGTTTCTGGAGATCTTTATGATGATGATCATCGGGATATCTGCGGTCACACTTATTGCGTCCCTGTTTATGATACGTCATAAGATCAGCGGCGACATTGAGGACCAGATGCAGCAGATCGGAGTACTGGAAGCATTGGGATACCGGTCGGCGGAGATCTCCCTGTCATATCTGTATGAATATGTGATCGCAGGTGGATCCGGTTCGGTACTGGGAGCGGTGATCGCCTGTCTGATCACGCCGTTTGTGAATACCGGTATAAGCATTTTGCTGGGACGAAGCATATCCGGCAGCAGCGGGACGGGCGGAGCTGTGATTGCCGCAGCTGCAGTATTGTTCCTGGTAGTTCTGTTTGCACTTCTTAAGGCAAGGCGGGTGAAAAATTATCCCCCTGTGGTAGCGCTCAGGAAAGGGATCCGAACCCATCATTTCGGAAAGAACATCATGCCTTTGGATAAGATGCATTGGAATATTAATCTGGGACTGGCCATGAAGGGCTTCTTTTCCAATCTGAAAGCATCGGCAGGGATCCTGATCTGCATTATTACCGCAGGGACGGCGATACTGTTTGCATCGCTTACCTATGATTTTTCAAGCAATGGTCCTTATGGATTTGCGGCAACGATGGGAACGGATTGGGAAGTGTTAAAGGTATACACATTAAGTGATGCAGATATCAATGCATTCCGTAAAGAGCTGCTGACTCTTCCGGAAGTAAGAAAGGCGATCAACATTTTCAGCGGAGAACATATTTCGGTCAAGGGATCTGCTGACTCGGCAGAGGTGATCAGCTTTGGTGATTATGCGGATTCGGAAAACATACATCCATATGAGGGCAGGCTGCCGCAGTATGAAAACGAAGTGATGGTAGGCCTGAAAAGGAGCAGGAAAGAAAACATTAAGGTCGGTGACAGCATTGTGCTGGAATTAAACGGGCTGGAAAAAACATATATCGTTACGGGTATCGTGGGAACCATGCAGAATGGCGGAACGGTCGTGTATCTGACAAATGACGGATATAAACGTTTAAACATCTTTGCGGTCGAAAATGTGGTGCAGGTCTATCCGTCGGAAGGTATAAGCATTTCGGAACTTCAGGCTGCCATCGATGCACATTTCGGAGGAACGGCAAAGCAGACGGCGGAAGGCGGATCGTCCGGACAAAGCCGGGAAGAGAAGATCCGTGCAGCTGCGGAAGAAAAGATCGCTACAATGCTGAATCAATATGGCGTTACGGATGTGGATTATGCGGTACAGATCGGGGATGAACTGATCAAAGGAAACAGCAGGAACTTTGTGATAAAAGAGTATTTTTCATATGAAGGTATCATTAAGACACAGATGGTGCCCATTTCGGAAACGACAAACAGCTTCTGCTTTTACGCATTGATCCTTGTTTCGGGGATCGTCGCGGTACTGATCACGATCATCACTTCGAATGATGTGAGGAGACAGCGGCATGCGCTGGGGATCATGAAAGGTCTGGGATATTCATCAAAGGATCTGATGCTGCAGCTGGCCCTGAAATACATGCCGGTGATACTGGCCGGTACGGCGATCGCAACGATATGCGGGCTATGGATCAATGATCTTTTCTGGGGGCTGCTCTTTGCGGCATTTGCCAAAGTCAATATTTTAACGGTAGTAGTGACAGATATTCTATTGCTGATCTTCTGCTTCGCGGTAGCATATCTGAGCGCGGGAAGGATAAGGAAGATATCAGTGACAGAGCTGATGACGGAGTGAACATAGATTCCAACCTGAGCTTTTAACGGGATAAACATAGTTGTTATTCTGAACTATGGACAGGATAAACATAGTTGTCGTCCTGAGCGAAGCGAAAAAGTGAGGCAGGAAATCTGCGATTTCCGTACCACTGTCCGCCGACTGTCAGGGAGGGGGACTAACAGTTTCCGAACTTTCCCACTTGGGGATCTTGATGAAAGGAGATTCATATGAAAAACAAAACTGATAATAAAAGAATAAGCGGCAGCACAATCCGCATCAGCGCAGCAGCATTAGGCATTGCAGGCATCCTGGGTTTTAACGCCCTTTCCGGAAACAGCGGAAAAGCTTTTGCGGAAGGATCCGAAAACGGCGGGAAAACTGCGGAAGAACAGCGCGAAAACGGCTGGGAAGCTGCGAACAGGGATACGGAGTATGTCTATTGTGTGGGATCGGTCAGCAAGGTCTATTCGACCGCTGCGGTAATGCGTCTGGTAGATGAAGGAAAGGTGATGCTTGATGCGCCGGTGACAGACTATATCCCGGAGTTTCACATGGATGATCCGAGGTATAAGGATATCACGGTACGGATGCTGATGGATCATACTTCAGGTCTGATGGGATCATCTTATTCCGGGGCTCATCTGTATGGAGATCAAAATGAGGATCTTCTGGATAAACTGCCGGAGCATCTGGCGGGACAAAGGCTGAAAGCGGATCCCGGGGAATATGCCTCTTACTGTAATGATGGCTTTGACCTGCTGGCGCTCATTACTCAGCGCCTGTCCGGCATGGACTTTACGGAATATGTTAAAAAGTATTTGATGGAGCCTACTGGTGGTGACAGCACGGGATCCGGTGTTACTTATCTGTCGATGAAAGATCTTGCGCCGGCGTATACTGCAGGCCATGTTCTTTATGATCAGGGCGGCACACAGGTGATTGGGGCAGGCGGTATCTATGCAACGGCTTCCGATACCGCGAGATTCGGCGCAGCCTTTTTTGCTGGGGATAATCGTATCCTTTCGGAAGCTTCCAAAACGGCGATGGCAACACCCTGGTCGGATAAGGATATCTATATGGATGAAAACGGTCTTGGGTGGGACTTTGTATCGATGGACCGATATGAGGACGCGGGTATCACGGTGCTGGGAAAAGGCGGTGACTCCTTGATGAATCACGCTTTTCTCCTGCTTGCACCTGAAGAAAAGATCAGTGTATCCGTGCTTACAAACGGCGGCAGCAGCACATTGAACGGACTTATGGCGGAGGCAATCCTGGATGTGTGCCTGGAAGAAGAGGGGATACAGCTTTCGGATCCGGAGTGGCCGGCAGCAGCAGGTATTTGTGATATCCCGGAAGAATATGATGCGCTGGCCGGTGCGTATGCGGTTTCGGGGGCGGAGGGAGCGGTGATCAATAAGATCACTTTTCCGGAACATAAATATATGCATGTGGAAAGTGTCGGGCCGTATAAAACCACCTGTCAGGATTTTGCACTGACGGAAGACGGCAGGTTTGCGGATCTGGCTTATGAAGTGGAAGACAGCGGGACGGATCAGATGAGGTTTGCTCTAAATCCGATGTATATTTCATTTCATACGGATGCTGACGGAAGGATCCTGCTGGCTGCCGATCAGAATACACGACTTCCGGGGATCGGAGAGCAGGCACAGCATTTTTACATTGGAGAAAAGATGGACGGGGATCCCGCGTGTGCGGAGGCAGAGGCTTTTGTTCAGAAGGTAAGCGGCAGGGAATTTCTCATCTGTAGTGAACGTCCTTCATCAGGCGGTTATGATATGGCGTTTCTGGAGGTGGTGCCGACGAAAGAGTTTCCGGGATATGTATTTGTTGTAAACAGCGGGATCGGAACGCGTCTGTTAAAGATCACGGACGCTGCTCATGCGGCAGCATTTACAGATATTCCATCCAGCAGAAACCGCGATCTGGTTGATGTTACACTGAAAGAAGATGAGAATGGACTTAAGCTTGTAACAAGCAGTGGGCTGGAGTTTACTTCGGAAGAAAATATACCGTACTTGGATGCTTCCGTAAAAGAGATCGATCTTTCTGTGGACGCACCGGCATGGTTCAAGATCGGAAAAGAGACGGCAAATGCAGAGATCACGATCGCGGAAAGGCCGGAACACAGTGCGGTTTATGTATATAACAAGTTTGGCGAAGTGGTCTATACGACGCATGTGATCGGCATGACGGATATACTGCCCATGCCGGAAGACGGCCGGATCGTCTTTCTCGGGGAGGACGGCGGGACGATACGTCTGGCAGAAAACTGAGGATAAGAAAACCACGGGGTGGACC
The DNA here is from genome assembly GCA_016282915.1 of Lachnospiraceae bacterium. Classification (GTDB taxonomy): domain Bacteria; phylum Bacillota; class Clostridia; order Lachnospirales; family Lachnospiraceae; genus NK4A136. The sequence continues at coordinate 5,068 of JAEELW010000061.1, forward strand.
TCGTGGTTTTTTTGTACAGGAAAAGCATACGGAAGCTTCACATTCTGTCTTGACGGGAAAGATATGAGGTGTTAAATATCATAGGGATAGTTACGGCAGGTGTTGGCGTGAATGTAATGAAACCTGTTGATGGATAAAGCGGGAGGGCAGAGTGTAATGCTGAGAATGACATATAATGAGAAGGAATGCTTTTTCGTATTACTGGTAAAGGCAGCGGAATCTGTCGAAATGACCGGATCCCAGCTGGCCATCATTGAATACTTTGATGATATCGGGCACCGCATCCGGGACGATGAGGAAGAATACGTATTTGATATTGTTGATATACCCTGGGATAAAAAAAGCATACAGGATGATAAAGTGTTTTTGCAGAATATGATCGAAACGGCAAAAAAGCCGGAAACCATGGAAAAGCTGTATTCTTTTATGAGACAGGCCCCGGAGATCATCAATCCGTATTTTGACAGCTTCTCGGAGATGATAAAAAGCTTTCGTCCGGATGAATGCGATGATGAGAAGGAGCGCGGATCGGAGAGAGCGGAAGTATTCTTCAAGAGGGGAACGGACTGGAAAGCCTGCCGTGATGAAGCAAGAAAACTGTATACTGCGGAACAGGGATCCCGGGGATATTATCAATTGTACGAGATCGATAAAGATACCTACGATAAGCTGGGGAGCGATATCGAAGGCGGGGATACGGCGGATGATCTGATACGAAAAGGACGCAGTCTTTTTGAAGCGGATGATGATTATTATACCCGGGCTTATTGCATTATCCATGATGAAGATTATTATGATCTGGCTCCCTGGGCAAAAGCCAAAAGTAGGTATGAGAAAACCTATGGCACGGATGCTGACAGCACGCCGGTAGACGCATGAGTAGTTCTGTGGTATTCTGGGGGTCATGAAACAGACCTCATGGTTTTCCGGGAAAAGGCTGGGGAAGATTCGAAAGGAGACAATGGGATGAGAGTAAGAATAGAGACGGAAAGACTGATACTTCGAAATGTTTCGCCGGAAGACTATGAGGCTTGCTTTAGGTGGTGCGGCGACCCGGATGTGAACAGGTATCTGATCTATAATCTATACGAGAAAGCGGATGATGTCAGGACCTGGCTTGCATCAAGAAATGAAGACGATCCCGACAATTATGATCTTGGTTTTGTCCTTAAGGAAAGCGGCGAGCTGATCGGTATGGGAGGGATCGCCTACAGTAAGAAAAAAGATCTGTGGAAGATCGGATATAATCTGAGAAAGGACATGTGGGGGAAGGGGCTTGTTTACGAGGCTATGAAAGCGATCATAGACTACGTAAAAAGCGTCAGACCGGTAAATATCCTGGAGGGGCAGTTCTGCAAAGAGAACAGGCAAAGTAAAAGAGTAATGGAAAAGCTTGGAATGCATTATTATGAAGACAGTCAGTATACAAAAGCTGACGGGAGCAGGGTATTTGATGCGGAAACCTACAGGATAGAATACGGGAACGCAGTGGATTGCGCATACAGTAAAGGAAATAACTGGTTCCGCTACCGGACGGGGGGCTTTATCCTGCATGAGGGTAAGCTGCTTTTTGTAAAAAACAGATTTGGCGGCTATTACTATATCCTGGGCGGAGCTGTTCATCTTGGTGAGACATCGGAAGCCTGTATCTTACGGGAGGTACGAGAGGAAACAGGGATAGAGGCACAGATCGACCGGCTGGCGGTGGTCGTGGAAAACTTTTTCAAGGGGAGAGAAGGTGTTTTTGACGGAATGGATTGTCACGTGCTGGAATTCTATTATCTTCTTGAGGTAAAGGATATGTCAGCTCTCAAGACAAGGACGGATGACGGAGAGGAGTTGTGCTGGATCGCTGTTGATGAAGTTCCGGCAACGGATATAAAGCCGTCCTTCGTTACCGAGAGGATCGGAGAGATCCTGAACAGCAGTTCAATACTGCATGTCCTGGAAGAGAGGGACAGATAATGGAGAGGCTTACGCATCCCTTTCCGCCTCTTTATGATAAGGATTCGCAGATACTGATCCTGGGAAGTTTCCCATCTGTTAAATCCAGAGAGCAGATGTTTTTCTACGGTCATCCGCAAAACCGCTTCTGGAAAGTGATCGCGGGAGTATTCGGGGAGAAGGTACCGGAGACGATCGAAGAAAAGAAGCGTTTGATCTTAAAACACCATCTTGCTTTGTGGGATGTTATTGCCGGCTGTGAGATCGTCGGCTCATCGGATGCCAGTATAAGAAATGCCAGGGCAAATGATCTGAGTGCGATCCTTAAGAATGCATCGATAAAGAAGATCATAGTAAACGGAAAGACTGCGGAAAGGCTGTATAAGAAGCATATTGAGCCGAAGAGCGGGATCGTGGCGGTGGCGATGCCGTCTACCAGCCCCGCAAATGCCGCATGGAAACTGGACATGCTTACAGAGATCTGGGGGAAGGAATTGACCTGAGTAAGATCCTGTTTCCTGTTTTGCAACAATATTCAGCCTGTATTCTTTCCGGAGATTTAATTCGACCAGGGAACGGTCGACCCATTCCGGAGCAGAATTCATTTCTATCATGCATAGATTTTCATCGGAATCCGCAAAAACTGATTTTTTTTGAGAATATTTAAGATTTTACTTGAAATATATTTTTAATTCGATTAGCCTTATTTACGGACGTCCGAAATGTAACGATCAGAAAATGCGAAATAAGATGATTCTGAAAGGGACCCCGGGGCGACCCCGGTGTTTTTGGATGGAGGGAAAATGAAGGGAGAAGAGTTTTACAGGCACATTTCGGAGAGTAAGGGTAACGAAGGCAATATATGTCAGATCTGCGTCATTAGGGATGGGAAGACTTTATATGAAGAGAGCTGGCGCGGGTTTAAGGCGGAAGATCCCGTAAATGTCAATTCGGTAACGAAAGGCGTGTTGGCGATACTGACAGGGATCGCGTTTGATAAAGGGTACTTAAGGAGTGTCGATGATAAGGTGATGGATTTCTTCCCGGATTATACGGTGAAGAGGGGTGAGAAGACAATATACGACGTCACGATAAAGCATCTGCTTACCATGACGGCTCCGTATAAAGGAAAGTCCGAGCCGTGGAAGAAGGTATGTACTTCCGGGGACTGGACCAAAGCCGTGCTGGACTTTTTGGGCGGGCGCAGCGGTATTAGCGGTGAGTTCCGCTATGCGACACTTGGTATACAGATCCTTGCAGGCATTATTGAACGCGCATCCGGTCAAAAGCTGATCGATCTTGCAAATAAAGAGCTGTTTCTTCCGCTGGGGATCCCGGAACATTCGATCCACGGCGACAGCAGTAAGGAAGATCAGTTTGATTTCTTTATGAACAAAGGTCCACGGAAAAATGAATGGTACTCAGATCCGCAGGGCAGCGTGACAGCAGGCTGGGGACTCTGCGCTGCAGGAAGAGATCTGGCAAAGATCGGAGAAATGGTATTACATGACGGGAATTATGCCGGTAAGCAGATCGTTTCGAAGGAGTGGATCCGGCAGATGCTCACGCCGCAGCTTCATCTGGGCGAGCGTTTCGGCAATATGCACTACGGCTATCTGTGGTATAAACCATATGATAAGAGGGAAGTTTATGCTGCGATCGGTGACAGCGGGAATATCATCTACGTGAACAGGGAAAAGAATGTTGCCGCCGGTATTACCGGCACCTTCAAGCCAAGGATCTTTGACAGGGTGGAGTTTATTGAGAAGCAGGTGTTTCCTGTTATTATATAGAACATATGAAAGGCGGGCTCCTTCTAATGCCAAAAGGCGGGCCCCTTCTTGTGACTTGGATAGACCTTGTGTTTTTCTGAGATGAAATAATATAATAATATCGGGAGATCAGTAAAATGGTAAAACAGATAGTAAGAGATCCGCTGTTTCTTGCGCAGAAGTCGGAACCGGCGACGGAAGTCGACAGGCAGGTGATCGAGGATCTGACGGATACTTTAAAAGCGAACAGCGACAGATGTGTCGGTATGGCGGCAAATATGATCGGAGTGAAAAAGCAGATCATCGTGGTGTCGATCGGGCCGTTTATCCTTCCGATGGTGAATCCCGTGATCACGAAGAAGAGCGGGAAGTATGAAACGGAAGAAGGCTGCCTGTCTCTGGATGGTGTGAGAGCGTGTACAAGATATAAAGAGATCGAAGTGGATTATCTGGATAAGGATTTTAAAAAGCAGCACGGAAAGTACAGTGATCTTACAGCTCAGGTCATACAGCATGAGATCCAGCATTTCAGCGGGGAGTTGATATGAAAAACATATATCTTTCGGAATGCAGCGATGTATTTTATCTGGAGGATAAAAATGTCGTCCTTGTTCACTGGAAAAAATACTGTGAGCTGGAGCAATACAGAAAGCCTCTGGAAGCGGCGCTGCAGACGATAAGGGAACACAGCGGATGTAATTATGCCGCTGATACCAGGGACGGCTTCGAGGATAATCCTCTTGATACGAAATGGGTAGCGGAATACTTTATGCCTAAGGCAAAAGAATACGGCTGCCGCGTTATATTTTTTATTATCGACAGAGATAATTCGCTGAAAGAAGAACTCGAGGGCCAGGAGAAAGATTCGGCATCATTACTTGAATTCAGATATATATACGGAATAGAGGAAGTATAGAAAACCACGAGGGATTGGAGGAAAAAAATGGCAAACCTGATCATGCGTTTTCCGAATGGGAAAGCAAAAGCGCTTACATTAAGCTATGATGATGGAGTGGAGCAGGATGAGCGGCTCCTGGAAATAGCTTTGAAACATGGTTTGAAGGGAACCTTTAATATCAACAGCGGATGTTTCCCGGAGGCTGATGTGAAGTATGCTCCCGGAACCATACACAGACGCATGCCGCTGGAACGTTTAAAAGAGGTATACAATGGAAGCGGATGGGAGATCGCGGCACATGCCTATACGCACGCCGCACTTACAGGGCTGCCCGGGAATGTGGCTGCGGAGGAAGTGCTCAGGGACAGAAGAACCCTTGAGGAGATCTTTGAAACTGTGATAAGAGGTTTTGCTTATCCCTACGGTGCATATGATGACAATAGTGTGGAGATCCTGAAGAATTGCGGTATGGCATATGCAAGAACAGTGGATTCAACGCACGATTTCTATATACCGCAGGACTGGCTCAGGCTGCCGGCAACATGTCATCACGATGATCCGGAGCTTATGAAGCTGGCGGAAAGATTTACGGCGGAAAAAAGCGGCTGGCATCCGATGCTGTTTTATCTGTGGGGACACAGCTATGAATTTGAAGCAAAGGATAACTGGAAAGTGATTGAAGATTTTGCGGAGCTTGCCGGTGGACGCGAAGATATCTGGTATGCGACAAATATCGAGATCTATGATTATTGCGAAGCCTTCGGAAGGCTGATCTTTGATATGGCGATGACGCGCTGCATCAACCCGACGGCAACGGATCTGTGGTTTACTTATGGAGAAAAAGATGTATATGTACCGGCAGGAGCGACGGTAAGCATATCATAATTGAGGGAGAGACATGAGAACACTTTTTATCGGTAACAGCCATACCTATTTTAATGATATGCCGGCAATCTTTAAAAATCTGTGTAAAGAGCAGGGCGTTGATATGCAGGTCGCTATGCTCACAAAGGGCGGTATGGGACTGGATTATCATGCCGAAAACGAGCAGACAAGATTCAATATCCTTTATGGAGATTACGATTTTGTTATATTGCAGCATGTGGCGCATCCGATGGGAGAATATGATGTGATGGAAGCGGCTGCCGATAAGATCGTGTCCTGGATAAGAGAGGCAGGAGCCGTTCCCTGCTACTATATGACCTGGACGGAGGAGGATAATGAGTCATTTCAGGCGGAGATGGCTGCGCGTTACAGAAAACTTGCCCGAAAGCATGAATGCCTGCTTGCACCCGTCGGTGAAAAATGGTGGGAGGAGATCCATAGGAATCCGTCTGTGGATCTTTACGATGAAGACAGAAGACATGCTTCCGTGGCGGGATCGATATTTGCGGCGCAGGTGATACTTGATACGCTGGGGATCGGAAAAGCATGAGGTCCGTACCCGTGGTTTTACTACGGATAAGAATTACATGAAGGGCGGCGGAGTGAAAGCTACGCCGTCTTTTTTCTTTTGTAGACACCCAGGTATATCTGTGATATTCTTTGGATTATGGAAAAGCTGATAACACTTAATAATGTATCAAAATCATATGATGGAAAATGTGTCCTGGATCATATTACGATGGCTCTTTATAAAGCGCAGTCCATAGCTTTTACCGGTCATAACGGATGCGGTAAGAGCACTCTGCTTAAGCTGATCGCGGGACTGATACGCTTAAGCAGCGGAAAGATCGATCATCATGAAAAGATCCGCTTTGGTTTTGTCCCGGAAAAGTTCCCGGGAATGAACATTAGCTTGAGGGATTATCTGTATTCCATAGCTAAGATTGAAAACGTTGATCATTCTGAAGTAGACAGCTTTGTCAGAGATTTCTTTCTTGAATCCATGATAAATACAAAGCTTTATGAACTATCAAAAGGAAGTCTTCAAAAAGTGGGAGTGATACAGGCTCTTATCGGCAAGAGGAATATTATTTTGCTTGATGAACCCCTTTCCGGCCAGGATGCCGCATCGCAGGATGTTTTTATAGAGAAGATCAATGAGCTTCGCGGCAGAGGAGTTACGGTTTTAATGTCCTGCCATGAGCGCAGACTTATTGATGAACTGACTGATCTGGAATATACGATCCACAATGGAAAACTATATTGCAAAGAAAACGGGGAAGAGTTTATCTATAAAGTCTTTGTTAAGAAAAATGAAAGCCTTACAGCCTGGCCTGAAATGACAGATCACGGAAACAAAAGAATGCTGCAGGTAAAGGGCGCGGAATTAAAGGAAACAGTAATAAGACTGTATAACGAAGGATGGGAGCTTACCGGTATTGAAGAGTATCTATGATCTGTATACAATACGACGCAGGCTTATGAAGAAGAACGCCCTGTGGATCATAACGGCTGTCTTAACCGCGGGATTTCTGGGGGCCATGTATTCTGTTGCTCCGGCATATGTGTGCAGCAGTTATCTGATCTCATCTGTTTTTATGTACTTCATCAGTGTGTACATTTCTATGAATCTTCATGAAAAGGAGAATGATGTTTTTGAAGAGGTACTGCTGCTTCATACAAAGAGTGACACTGAATACTATCTTTCAAGGGAAATGCTGCAGATACGGATGTGCCTGATATATGCTTTGATACTGTCGTTCTTTCCTGTCATTTATCCTGTTATACGGCCGGGATATTTTACAAGAGCTGTCACGCCTAATGACCTGATATGTGGCGGCCTGATGATCGTATTTTGCGGAATATGCGGGGCAGAAACAGGGGACTTTTTTCATCCGCGTTTTATCGGTCGTAAATATGGCATCTGCGGCGCCATACTGATCACAGTTCTGGCTGTTTGTAAAGAGGGGCTTATACGGACATTTGCGGCATTTAAAATACTTGATATTATTACCCCGCCCATAACGGACAGTCTGGTGCTGCTGGGAAATACGGACAGTTTTGATATTACAGCTATTCTGCTGATAGTGCTGCATATGTTTTTATTCTCGCTGGCTGTGATGCTTATAAAAGTTAAGCTGTTGAAACGCTTCGGATACAGAATGTAAAACCACAAAAAACCACTGGGACGGAACCAAAAGGACCGTCTCCGTGGTTTTTATATATTCCGGAATTGGGTCGGAGTAATATCCTCGTAACGTTTGAAGAGCTTACAGAAATAGCTGCTGGAGCAGAACCCGGTTTTATCGGCGATATCCTCGATCGTCATTTCAGTACCGGATAATAATTCTTTTGCTGCCTGGATACGGCGCTTGGCTATGTATTCCATCGGACGTGTATCGAGAGAGCTTCGGAACAGCCTGCATATGTGTTGTTTGGACAGTCCGGATACTTCACAGAGATCCTCCATTTTGATCTGGGAGGAATAAGAGTTGTCGATCAGTTTCAGACATTTTTTTAATGCAGGATTTGGGCAGGTGGAGCTATTCAAATGATTTATAGCTCTGTCCAGCTCTATCATAAATTCATACAATATTCCCGAAGCTTTCAGATTGCCGTAAATATTATCATGCTGCAGGGCGGCATGCATATCCATAAAAAGCTTATCCAAGCGGGCAGTGCTGTCAGGCGTAAAAATTTCCGGAGCGTCAAAGCCCGTATCGGAGAGCAGACGATCACAGGCATATCCTCCGGGGATCAGCCAGTGATTATCCCATACATCACCGGCCGGGTGATATTCATGAGGGTAAGAAGCAGGCATGAAAAAGCCCATACCTGCTTTTATCTCGGTCTTTATCCCATCGTAGGACAGTATCCCTTTGCCCCTGGTACAGTAAAATATCTGAGGGAATCCGTATTCCGTACCGCGACGTACCGGGGGCTGGCAATCGTGCATCCCCAGACTGATCAGGTACAGCGGAAGCCTGCTTTCATGCGTGATGATAGGGTAATGAGAAAAAAACATGGTATGCTCCTTGTTGAAAATGAATGTTCATATTGTTATATCATGATAATATCATACATTGATTTCTATATATTGTAAACTATAATGAAGCTAAGATTGTGATATAAAGGGTTATTTGCTTATGGATGATAAAAAACTGACAGAGATTGTTCCCACGCCCAGACAGTTCAGATTCCAGCAATTGGAGTTTTATGCGTTTATACATTTTACAGTCAATACATTTACTGATAAAGAATGGGGAGACGGGACAGAGTCGCCTGATATTTTTGACCCGGTAATGTTTGATGCAAAGCAGTGGGTAAGTGCAGTGAAGTCTGCAGGAATGAGAGGCTTGATACTAACCTGCAAGCATCATGACGGATTTTGTCTTTGGGATTGTAAGCTTACCGACCATACCGTAATGCACAGTCCGTTTGGTCGTGATCTGGTACTGGAGGTATCAAAAGCATGTAAAGAAGAAGGAATTGCTTTCGGCGTATATCTTTCACCATGGGACAGGAATTCCTCTCTATATGGAAGGGGAAAAGAATATGATGATTTTTTTATCGGCCAGTTGTCGGAACTGCTTACCGCTTATGGTGAAATCTTTTCTGTATGGTTTGATGGGGCCTGCGGGGAAGGCCCAAATGGGAAAAAACAGTATTATGATTGGGAAAGGTATTACGCGCTGATCCGCAGGCTTCAGCCGAATGCATGCATTTCTGTTTGTGGACCGGATATCAGATGGTGCGGCAATGAAGCAGGACATACGCGTAAAGCCGAATGGAGTGTTGTTCCGATTAGCACCCGAGACAGCGAAAAGATAGCAGAGAAAAGTCAGCAGGAAGACAACACGGAATTTCGCAGACGGATAGATGTACGCGATGAGGATCTGGGAAGCAGAACGGCACTTGCCAATGCAGATGAGCTGATATGGTATCCTGCAGAAGTAAATACATCCATCCGTCCCGGGTGGTTCTGGCATGAGAGTGAGAATGATAAGCTTCGTACGCTTAAAGAGCTTGTTGATATTTATATACGAGCGGTAGGAGGAAACGCAACTTTTCTTCTGAATATACCGCCGGCGAGAAACGGGCTGATACATGATAATGATGTACACAGGCTGGCAGAGCTTGGAGAATACATAAAAAAAGCATTTTCTGAGAACCTGGTTCCACAAGCAAAGCTGGCGTGTAATAGCAAAACAAAAGACGATGATATGGAAAATCTTGTAAAGGACAGTTATGACAGCAGTTTTGAAGTATCGTCTGGAAAAGCGGATATTCTGATAGAGTTTCCAAAGGAAGAAAAGCTCGGATATATTATCATAAAGGAAAATATACTGAAAAGTCAGAGAGTAGAAAACTTTGCCATAGATATATTTGAGAATGGAGAGTTTTCGGAGATATACAGAGGAACTACGATAGGTTATAAACGTATCGTACCATTGAATGGGGTAGAGACTGATCGTATACAGATCAGGATAACAGATTCCAGGTTGAATCCGGTGCTTTCATTTATAGGGATATACCGGTACAAACAGATAGGAGGGTGAAATGAATATATCAGACATTGCTGCAGAAAGATCACAAAAGAGCTTTATGACATTGCATGAGGATCCGCTGAAACTTCATATCGGAACACTGCCGGATCATAATTATTTCATACCGTTCGCAAAGGGGCAGGATGCTTTTGCACTGCGTGAGGAGTCGGATCGATTGGAACTACTGAACGGAGAATGGGACTTTGTTTATTATGAAAGCATTATCGATATGCCGGATGATTTTACCGATACTGTAAAGGATAAGATCCCGGTCCCTTCAAACTGGCAATTGCATGGATATGACACGCCGCAGTATACAAATATAAACTATCCGATCCCCTATGATCCGCCTTATGTGCCGGATGATATACCGGTGGGAGTATATCGCAAAACTTATATATACAAGCCGGATGGACTGCGAAGGATCCTTTGTTTTGAAGGCGTTGACAGCTGCTTATATCTTTATATAAACGACCGTTTTGCGGGATATTCGCAGGTGTCCCATCATACTTCGGAATTTGATATCACCGGCCTGCTGAATGAAGGAGAGAATCATATCGGCGTGGCGGTACTGAAGTGGTGTGACGGGACCTATCTGGAAGATCAGGATAAATTCCGTATGTCCGGTATCTTTCGCGATGTGTATATATTATCCAGACCGGAGAAAAGAATAGAGGAATACCGCATTACTGCCGAGCCGGGCGGTACTTCCGGAACAGGTATATTCAGAATAACGATACGGGGATCTGCAGCGAAGATACGTCTTTATGATGGTGACAGGATGCTGTGTGAGAGCGATGTGGCGGACGCGGTGCCCTTCGAACAGATCATAGAGGA
>JAEELW010000062.1 GCA_016282915.1 Lachnospiraceae bacterium
CGCCTTCCGCATCAAGACAGGCGATCGCCGAGCTGTTCAGATAATCCGTCAGGCTCTCATCCGTATACCAGAGGATCAGCGTGGGCTTCTCCTCCGTTTTGGGAGCGAAAAGCTTCGAGCCTTCCGGACGCAGAACAAAATAGAGGGCGGCAAAAAAGCCGCCAAAGATCAGTATGAAGATCCAGGTCTTTGCCCTCATTCCTTACAGACACTCCTTCAGGATCGAAAGCATATCATCCACATGCGCCTCGCTGATGACAAGCGGGGGCAGGAAACGGATGATGTCCGTCCCGGCGTTGATGAGCACCAGACCTTTTTCCAGCGCTTTATTGATGATATCCGCAACGGGATGATCAAATTCCAGTCCCTGCATCAGACCGACGCCACGGTGGTCTTTGATATCCGCATGATCCTTTTTCACTTCTTCCAGCTTATCCCAGAGATAAGCGCCTACCTTTGCCGCATTCTCCGGGATCTTCTTCTCCTCAAACTCGCGGAAGACTTCACAGATCGCCGCGCCGCCCAGCGGATTGCCGCCGTAGGTAGTACCGTGGTCTCCGGCAACGAGGGAGGCCTGCCCGACCTTTTCCGTCATGAGGAAAGCGCCTACCGGCACGCCGCAGCCCAGGGCTTTGGCCACCGTCATCACATCCGGCTTTACGCCGTAACGCTGCCAGGCAAAGAATTTCCCGCTGCGGCCCATACCGCACTGGATCTCGTCCAGGATGAGCAGGATGTCGCGCTCGTCGCAGATGGCGCGCACTTCCTTCAAAAACTCCTCTGTGGCAGGGCGTATTCCGCCTTCTCCCTGCACCGTCTCCATGAGGATCGCGATGGTCTTGTCCGTAAGCTGAGCCTTTACGCTTTCGATATCATTGAGCTGTGCAAAGCGGATATTGCCGATCATGGGCTCAAAGGGATCGCGGTATTTCTTCGTACCGGTCACGGAAAGCGCGCCCATGGTCCTGCCGTGGAAAGAATGCTCCATGGCAATGATCTCGTGATCCGTACGCCCGTCCTTCAGGAAGCCGTACTTACGAGCCGTCTTGATGGCGCCTTCAATGGCTTCGGCACCGCTGTTGGTAAAGAACACGCGGTCCATCCCGCTGGCCTTCTTGATCGCTTTCGCCGCCTCGATGGCCGGCACATTGTAGTAATAATTTGAGGTGTGGAGCAGCTTGTCCACCTGCGCCTTCACGGCGTCGTTGTATTCCTTCACTCCATAGCCCAGGGCAAAGACGGCGATCCCGGATACGAAATCCAGATATTTCTTTCCTTCGATATCATAAAGATAAACGTCCTCGCCATGGTCAAAGACCACCTGGTAACGGTTATAGGTATGCAGAAGCGCCGCTTCCGCTTCATTGATATAATCCTGCATCATAGACATTGCATATTTCCTCCGTTCGTTTAAGCCTATATTTCGCTCGTGTCCGTACCACTGCAAAAGCGGTATCCGCAGCCGGCCCGTACAATGCACAGCTTCCGGGACAGCTATGGGATCCCTACGCTTCTTCTTCGCTGCCGTCCGGCGCGATCATGGTCCCGATACCGCTTCTCGTAAAGATCTCGAGGAGCAGGCAGTGGGCCAGTCTTCCGTCCAGGATATGGACGCGCTGCACGCCGCTCTCGATGGCGTCGATGCAGTTGCCCAGCTTCGGCAGCATGCCGCCGCCGATGATCCCGCTTTCGATCAGCTTTCTTGCCTCGCTCAGCTGGATATGCGAGATAAAGCTGCTCTTATCGTTGATATCGCGGTACAGGCCCTCGATATCCGTAAGGAAGGCCAGCTTTTCCGCCCCCACGGCCCTGGCCACGGCGCAGGCCGCGTCATCCGCATTGATATTGTAGCTTTCAAACTTATCGTCCATGCCGATGGGCGAAACGATGGGCAGGAAATCCTGCTCGATCAGGTCAAAGAGGATCTTGGGATTCACCTTGGTGATCTGCCCCACATAACCGATATCCTTCCCGTCGGAAAGACGCTTCTGTACCGTGAGCAGGCCTCCGTCCTTACCGGAGATGCCGGCCGCATGAACGCCCAGTTCCTCCACCATGGACACCAGACGCTTGTTCACCTTATTCAGCACCATCTCGGCCACTTCCATGGTCTCGGCGTCCGTCACCCGGAGGCCGTTCACAAACTCCGACTCCTTGCCGATCTTTTTCAGCCACGCGCTGATCTCCTTGCCGCCTCCGTGAACGATGACGGGCTTAAAGCCTACCAGCTTAAGGAGCGTCACATCCTTGATCACATTACGCTGCAGCTCGGGATCCGCCATGGCGCTGCCGCCGTACTTCACGACGATGATGCGCCGGTTGAACTTCTGTATATAGGGAAGCGCCTCGATCAGCACCTCCGCCTTCTCTATGAGTCTGTTGATATCCTTGCTTTCCATCATTTTCTCCCCTGTATGATTTATTTTTTTCGTCTGCGCGGTCTGAAATACCGGGCAGCAGCTGTTTTCGGACATTCTCGTCGAAAAGCGTCCCAGCCGGTCAAAGCCCTGTATTTACATGCGCTCCGGCTCCTTCCGATTCACATAACTTTCGATATTGTATCATATAAGATCAAAAAGGTAAAGGCGGCCTTTTTTACGGGCCGCCCTGTTTTTTTTTTTGCATAATTCCGGATTCACCCCGCCGCATGCACCAGGTCCATGGTACCGTCCTCGTAAAAGACAGCCAGCACGGGCAGCCAGGAATACCATTCGGCGATCACCGTATCTTCAAAACAGTAGCGGTCATACCAGTGATCCCGCTGCAGCGTCTTTTCATAATGCTCCGCGATCATGCGCATTTCCCGGTTATTGAGAAGGAATTTATTATCTCCGTCATCGTGTTTCGGAAGCAGAGTCCGTACATCCGGGATATATTCCCAGCCTGTGACTCCCGTAAGCTCCCGGTAATGCGCTTCCATTGCAGCATCTATGTATGACCTCTTCAGATCGGCACGGTCTTCCGGATACAGGCCACGATATTCCGCAAGCACATCGGAAACGATATCCCCCACATATTCACATATCTGATCATGGAAGGTCCGGTTTTCATAGTTTCCCCTTTTCTTCTCTTTTTCGGCCCAGGCATCAAAGGCTGCCGTATTCGCCGCGACACGTTCCGGCGTAAGCACATGCTTCTTGATGCATTTATCATAGATCACCATGCCCAGGATCAGCAGGACGATGCCGGCCATCACCCACTTTACCGCCGGCCGGTGGTTCTGCCATAGCCAGGTGAAACCCCCGGTCAGGCTCAGCAAAAGGGGAAGACCGGTGATGAAGATCCTCCAGATAAAGACATAAACCACCGCATCGGCCAGACTGTCCAGCCCGCCCTTCGGTCCACGCTTCTGTCCGATCACGATATACAATACACGCCCCAGGATCATCCACAAAAGGGAGATTCCAAGAATGATCAGGAGTTTAGGACCTGTGATCTGATACCACTTCATATTCATCTCCGTTCATCCGTCTTCTTCCGGACGTTCTTTGTTATCCGCCTGCTTTCCGGTCCTGCACACGTCCTCACCCATTCTCGATCCGCTGCTTTCGGAAGCCACCCGCAGATCAGACTCATACCGCATATCTGTCAGGTCTTCTTCCCCGGCACACTCACGATCAGCAAAGCCGCGAGGATCAATCCGCAGCCCCCCAGCTGCCGCAGCCCCAGCTCTTCATGCAAAACAACCCAGCCCGCGAGCACGCCGAAGATCCCCTCCGTGCACATGATGAGGGAGGCCAGTGTCGGCTGCACTCTTTTCTGTCCGATGATCTGCAGCGTATAGGCTACCCCGTTGGAAAATACCGCTGTATAAAGCAGGGACGGCATGGCCGCCTTTATCTGCGGAAGCTCGGGCTTTTCAAACAAAAGCATCGCGATCAGCGCGAGGATGCCGCAGCTTAAGAACTGGACCGAAGAAAGCGCAACTCCCGGAAGCTTCGGCGAAAAATGATCCACGCACATGATCTGCAGTGAGAATGCCAGCGCGCAGAGGAGTACGAAAATATCTCCGCGGGTAAAACGCAGTTTTTCACCGATACACAGAAGATAAAGTCCGGCAACGCAGAGCGCCACAGCCGGCCAGATCCGCTTTCCGGGCTTTTTCCCGAAAAATACGGAAAGGATGGGCACCAGTACCACATAAAGCGCCGTAATGAAGCTGGCCTTGGCCGTCCCGCTCTGATCGGCGTCCTTCACATAGAGCTCGATCCCGTACTGCTGCAGCGCGCTTGCCAGGAAAAGAAAAGTCCCGCAGGCGGCGCCGGCAAGCAAAAGAGCCCGCAGCTTGGCAGGCTCCCTGTCTTTCTTTATATGCTTCGCTATCAGGATCACAGGTACAAGCAGGATACTGCCCATAAAACTGCGCAGGGTCAGGAAGGTAAAGGTCCCTACATGTCCCGCGCCCAGATTCTGTGCCACAAAAGTGGTTCCCCAGAAAAATGCCGCCCCGAAAAGGGCCAGCGGATAAGCATTATGCTTTCCTTTCTGTCCGGCTTCTTTTGTGCTCACGAACGGTAATCGGCGTTGATCTTTACGTAGTCATAGCTTAAGTCGCAGCCCCAGGCCGTCGCTTCGGCATCACCGCGATGCATGTCGACGAGTACGCTCACCGCATCCTCGGAAAGGATCTTCGTCGCCTCTTCTTCATCATAGCCGGTACCCATGCCGTTCTTCACGATCGAGATCTTTCCGGCCGCACTCTCGTAGCTGATATCCACCTTTTCGGGATCGAAATCCACACCCGCATAGCCCAGGGCGCAGAGGAAACGTCCGAAATTGGAATCATGTCCGTAGATCGCAGCCTTGCAGAGAGAAGAACCGATAACGGACTTCGCCAGCTTCTTTGCTTCCGGAACGCTTTCCGCTCCGCTCACCCGGCATTCGAAGAGCGCCGTAGCTCCTTCGCCGTCGCCGGCCATCTGCTTTGCCAGATAAATGCTCACATAACGGAGCGCCCCGCAGAACCGCGCATAATCTTCATTCTCGCTGTCGATAAGTTTATTGCCTGCCAGTCCGTTGGCCAGAACCACATAGGTATCGTTGGTGGAGGTATCACCGTCCACGCTGATCATATTGAAGCTGTCCTCCACGATGGCGGACAGTGCTTTCTGCAGAAGCTTTTTATCGATCGCGGCATCCGTCGTCACAAAGCCGAGCATCGTGCACATATTGGGATGGATCATGCCCGAACCCTTGGTCATGGCACCGATCCGGAAAGTGCTCCCATCGCCCAGCGTCACTTCCACGGAGATCTCCTTTTTATGGGTATCCGTGGTCATGATGGCCTGTGCCGCCGAAGTCGCCGCCTCTGCCGAATGATCTTTTTTCTCAAAAAGGACCGGACAGCCTGCCGTGATGCGTCCCGCATCGATCTGCATGCCGATCACGCCGGTGCTGGCCACCAGCACCTCGTCCTTTTCACCGCCGTAACAGGCACTCATCGCCTCTGCGGTCTTTTCACAGATCGCCATGCCTTCGCTCCCGGTGGCCGCATTGGCGATACCGGAATTGATGACCACGGCACGTACCGCCCCGTCTCCGTGCACGATACGCATATCCCACTGTACGGGAGCCGCTTTCACCACATTGGTCGTAAAGGTTCCTGCCGTAACGCAGGGGGCTTCACTGTAGATGAGCGCCATATCCGTACGTCCCTGATATTTGATGCCGGCCGCGTGCGCCGCCGCATAAAAACCTTTTGCCGCGGCGATGCCGCCTTCGATCTCTTTCATATAGTCCGTCATTTCTTTTCTCCTTTCCCGACCACGGCCGTCTCATAAAAAACATGGATACGGCTGTTGGGCAGGAGTGAATTGTATTCCGCCGCAAGCGAACCCACCATATTCGCGGCCGCCTCTTCTCCCTCATCCAGAAGCAGGATCAGGAACTGACAGTCGGAATAGCGTACATAAGTATCGCTGACGATCAGCTGCCGCTTCAGTACGGCTTCCAGAGTGTCCGCCGAAGTCTTCACCGCATCCTCCGAAGGCTCCACGCCTTCATCCGGCTGCAGATCCACCAGCAGCAGACGCATATCCATACCGCCTCTGCGGTGCAGATACTGATATATCGTCGTAAAACCGGTCATTCCCGGTGCAAAGGCAAAACGTTTCTCATGATCGGAACGGATCAGCGTCTCTCCTGCGGTACGGATATCCAGGAGCTTCGCGCCTTTCTTTTCTTCCGAAACATAATCTTCACTGAAGAAACGGAAGGAGTTCTTTCCGTTCATCTTTACAAAATACAGTGCTTTATCGGCGTTATTGTAAAGCTGTGTAAAATCCTGACCGTCGACAGGGGCCAGTGCGATCCCCAGGGAAACTGAGGAATTGGTATCGAATTTGCATTCCTCAAGCTTCTCGCAAAGATCCGTGATGATACCCGCTGCCCGGTCTGCCAGCTCCATCTTGTCGGTCACGCCGTCGATAAAGACCACGAATTCGTCGCCGCCGATACGGCAGGCCACATCATTCTCTCCCGTATAGCTGCGAAGGGTATCCGCAAACATTTTAAGCGTCCGGTCCCCGGCGTCATGGCCGTAATTGTCGTTGATGGCCTTGAAATTATCCATGTCGATCATGAAAAGCGCGCCGGTCCTGCCGCTCCGCAGCTTCCGGTCCACCACCTCATTGGCATAGATACGGTTAAAAAGGCCGGTAAGCGCATCTCTCTGCGCCTGGTCACGTATGGTATTGAGTTCATGGGAAAGACGCTTCTGCTGTTCGATGACCCCCAGGATCTTTTCGATACGGGACTGCAGGATCGAAGGTACAAAAGGCTTCGGGATAAAATCCAGTGCCCCGAGTTCCAGGCACTCCGCTTCCGTCACCGCGTCCTTCTTTGTAGAAAGGAAGACCACGGGGATCGATGCCGTGCGCGGATTTTCCTTCAGCTTTGCCATCAGCTCCCTGCCGTTCATCAAAGGCATCTGCATATCCACCAGGATCAGATCCGGCGTATACTTTTTCAGAAACTGCAGCGCCTGGGAGGCCGAACGCAGACCAACCACAGCATAGAGACCGCCTATGGCCATCTGTGCACTGTCCAGATTGTTCTGATTATCATCTATGATCAGGATCTGTTTTGTCGAATGGCTTTCCGCCGCTTTGCTCATTATCTTCATAGCTCAATTCCTCAGCGCTTGTCAGCTGTTAAATGCAGTGATATTCGCCTCGTTTAATGTAAAATCATAATAATTCAGATCTTCGCGTTTTGTCCAGCCGATGTGCTTCCAGAACGCGTTTCCGATATCATTCCGCGTAAATGCGATCAGCGATACCTTATTGATCTTTTCTTCCTTCAATGCATTCATGCAATGGACGACCATTTCCTTACCGATCCCGCGCCGCCGGCAGTCTTCCGCCACACACACATGATACAGGCAGCCCCGCCGGCCGTCATGACCGCAGAGGATCGCCCCAACGATACGCCCGTTCTCCTCGGCTACTACACTGCAGCCGGGATTACGTGCAAGAAAACGCTCCACGCCCTCTCTGGAATCATCGACACTGCGGATCCCGAAGCCGTGGATCGTCATCCATAACGCCTTTACACGATCATAATCATCTGCCGTCATACTGCGGACTGTCATCTTCATCCCCCGTCAATGCGGTATATACTGATCCTCCGGCCGGAAGCTGATCCACTTGTGCGGGCCGAGGCTCGATATGTACTCTGCTTCATTCTGCGGAATTGCATCACCGAGATAGGTATAAAACGGGGACCACAAAGGCGCATTCTGGTTAGTCTTGGCAACGCTATAATACCACTGTCCGCCTGCGCCGTAAAGATATATTTCCGCACCGTCCGCCTCCATGGTGGAAGGCTGGCGTGCCTGTGCCCTTTCCGTATCCACCACATAAACGGTCCTTACCTCATCATTCCTCACATTTCTGAGATAGGCAAGTTCATAACCGAATTCCGCATCATGATCCGCAAAAAAGAAATTGTGCTTGCTGTCCTCCGGCTGTGCTTTGTTCACATATTCCTGAGGCTTGGTATCGAAGATGCACAGATCCAGATCCTGCTCTCCCTTCCACACCACCATCACATAGGCATCTTCGTTTGAGATAACGGGCACGATCGGAAAAACGATACCGCGGTCCTTCTCTTCGATCATATAACTGTCTTCCCGTGCCGTATAACCGTCTGCCGTAACACGGAACGTATACTCTCCGGCTGCAGGCAGCAGAAAATCCGCTTTTCCGCTGGCATCGGTCTTTAACACCTGATTGCTGTACATCAGTTCAACGAGCGCTCCGGGCAGTCCCCTTCCCTCGTTTGCCGCATGTACGCAGACCGTAAATTCGATTCCCTGCGGCTTCGGCTCCTCCGTAGGGGTGGGCTCCTCCGTAGGCTCTGCCTCTGTAGGCGTCGGTTTATCCCTCTTGTCTGTTCCGGAGTCATCCTGATCATCGGAATCTGCGATCAGCTCGTCCTGATCGTCCCCGCCTCCTTTTCCTCCGGAGGCAGGAAGCAAAAAAATCAGTATCACGATCGCTGTCAGAACCAGCGTGAGTGCAACGATCGCCGCGATCAGAGGCATATTCCCCTTTTTCTTCAACGGCTCAGGGCGAAAGACCTCAACGGGTTTATCTTTCAGTGTCATGGTCGGGATGTCTCCGGCCGGAGCCTTTTTTCTCTGTTCCGCCCCGCAGCCCGTACAGAACTGCGCGCCGTCCCTGAGTTCCTTTCCGCATTTTACACAATACATCCTGTCACCTCCATAAAGCCGCAGTCTTTATTTCCTGCCAAGATCCTTCAGCACCTTCATAAGGTTCGGCTTATTTCCTTTATACAGAGACATCATCTTGTAGGTCTTTCCTGCCAGGATCACAACGACCAGCGTAAGAACCACGAGCAGGGCCAGCGATATCACCGACATCAGCAGTCCTGAGGTGCCAAGCGCCATTTCCCCCGGCATATAGAGTGCTGCGGTAAAAGGTACGAATTTCATCCATGCCGGAGCGCCGCCCGCAGACAGGCCGCCGCCCATCATCAGAAGCATGAACGAAGCCACCAGCGGCAATACATAGATCATGCTCTGGCTTGCCACTTCCTCACGGTTCGCACACATGGCGCCGACGACAGCAGCGATGCTGGCGTACATCACAAAACCGAAGCACATGAACAATACGGCAAGGATGATATTAACCGGCTGGAAGATCCCGAGATCTCCGATATATTTCAGAAAGATTCCCAGGGAAGAAACATAATCCGGGAACAGGCTCTCCGTCAGCTTCACGCCGATCCCGAGCCCTGCGATCAGCGCTGCCAGCCAGACAAAGAGCTGTATGAGTCCCGCGAGGATCGCTGCCAGGAGTTTTCCGAAGACAAGCGCTTCCGGATGGACGCTGACCAGCATCGTATCCATCAGCTTGGACTCTTTTTCCATCACCAGCGACAATGCGATGGAATTTCCGTAAGTCAGGATCATGAAATAAAAGAGCATGATCGTAAGATACGGGATCACCATCTGCAGTACGCCCTTCACCTGGTCACGGACCAGCACGTCTCTGCCGCTGACATCCTCATCGATCGTGACACCCTTCTGATAACCGCCTTCCGTATAGGTTTCATATACATTTCCGGGCATCAGCTCCGCCAGCGTGCTTTCCGAAATACCGGAAAGCAGCATATTATATATCCCCTGATAGTTGGAGATCAGATCGAAGTAATTTGCCGCCTCCTTCTTCTGCACACTGCTCCCTTCCGGGATCAGCAGATCGGCGCGCACATATTCCTCTTCCGGATAAAAACGCAGCACCATGCCCGCCTCATCCGAAGCCGCTGCCTTTAAAGCCGTATCAAGGTCCGGGGAAACGGAATAATTGATCGATGCATAATTTTCCTCCGGCAGCGTATTCAGGATCGAAGGATCCCCGGGCTTTGTGCCGTACTCGCTGACGATGCGGATATTCTTTGCCCCGCAAGCCTCGATTGCTTTTTCTTCTTCCTTTCCTCCGGTGGAAAAGAAGGCGATCAGCAGCATGACCGCGATGGGCGCCGCAAGAAGGATCAGGCCGAGCACCCCCGTGAGAAGGCGGTAGCCTTTATTGCCCGCCTGATTATGAAAAGAAAACGCAAAAACCTTTCCGAAATTGTGAAACATTATGCCTCCCCCTTTCCGGCCAGACGTAAGATCGCCAGAAGGCCCAGACGTTTCTGATCATGAACGATCAGCTTTCTGTATACATGCGCCGTAGTACGGATCAGGAAAACGACCAGGCCGCACTGGATCAGCAGGCTCAGCAGAAATACCCATACGGGGATACGTCCGCAGAGCGCGTAAACCGGCGCCATAAAGCAGGAGAACGGCGGGATCAGCGACATAGCGATGTCCAGCTTGGCGTTTTCCATCGCCGGAACAATGAATGCAGCCAGATAAGACGCAAAATTCAGCATCACCACCGTGCCGGTAGCGGACGAAGCATCCTCGGGTTTCGTACATGCGCTTCCCAGCAGACCCGCCAGCACCGAAAAGATCAGATAGGTAAGGAGCATGCAGGGGATGAGTATCAGCCCTTTGATGCCTCCGATACTGAACGCCGCAGAGAAGTTCATCATATTTCCGAGCTGTTCCGGAACCCCTCCGTCGGAAAAACTCTGCATGATCCCGTTGGAGATCTTTGATCCCACAACGCCGAGCACGATCAGTATAAAAACGTAACACATCATCGCCAGGATCTTACCCATGACCAGGGCCATGGGACGGACGCTGACCAGCAGGTTTTCCACAAGCTTCGAGGTCTTTTCCTCCATGACCGTCGAGACCACATAGGTGGTGGAGAGCATGATCAGGATCAGCATGATGATCGAAAAGGAACCCATATAAGAGCTGACCTGCGAAGTGGTATAACCGCTCTCCAGCTTGCGCTCATAGTCGGCCTGCGTCATCGCATCGCCGGTGGAGATATCCATGTTCAGGAGGCTGAGCTGCTCGTCGGCAAGCTGAGCCTGATTCATCCGGCTTTCCGAGAATCGGTCCTGCAGATAGGAACACAGCTCGTCCAGCTGATTGGGTGTGAGTTCGGATTCATCCGCAATGATACCGCTGATCACATAATTCTCCGCCCCCTCTTCCGTCTGCCGGTCAATGACGACGGCTATGTCTTTCTTTGAAAGCGAGGGGATCTCATCCGTATCGATGATCTCCGCCTTCCCGAAAACGGTTTCGGCAAGCTGCATTTCTTCCCTGCCGAAAGAAATGGCCGTATCGTTCTTTAAATAGATGTGCTCCGCACCCTCTCCGTCTCCGTACAGTTCATTGGAATCCTTGGCGGCGTTCATGCCGGCACTGGCTCCCAGATACTGGAGCGGCCCCATCACCATCATCATGACGACGAAAACGATAAGACTCATACGATAGGCCTTATTTTTGAAGGTCTGGGTCAGGGTGAAACGAAAGACCTTCCCCACACCCTCCATCGTATATATATTATTGCTGCTCTTCA
This sequence comes from Lachnospiraceae bacterium, assembly GCA_016282915.1. Taxonomy (GTDB): domain Bacteria; phylum Bacillota; class Clostridia; order Lachnospirales; family Lachnospiraceae; genus NK4A136. The sequence continues at coordinate 11,454 of JAEELW010000062.1, forward strand.
TTTGCACCTACCTCTTTTACAAAGATCTCATGAAGCGAAAGCTCCGAAAGATCAAAACGCACCACCGTGATACCGGAATTGACAAGATCCTTAAGCAGCGCATTGGCCTGCTCGTCTCCCTTCACGCGCAGTTCATATTCGAACTCCTTGGAAGACAGGATCTCGATCCCCTGCTTTTCGATATAATCCTTTACATCCGTCTCGCACTTCAGGGTAAGGTTCACTCTTCCGTAGCTCTTTTTGATCTCGTTTAAGTTTCCCTGTACCAGCGCTTTAGAACGCGACATGATGGTGATATCGGTACAGAATTCCTCGACCACGGGCATCTGATGGCTGCTCATGATGATATATTTTCCGGCATCGATCTGCTCCCGTACCACATCCTTGAGGATATCGGTATTGACGGGATCCAGGCCGGAAAACGGCTCGTCCAGTACCAGGAGCTCCGGATCGGAAAGCATGGCGATCAGGAACTGGATCTTCTGCTGGTTACCCTTGGAGAGCTGGTCCGGGCTCTTGGGCTTCTGCTTTTTTACGCGTCCCCTTGCATCTTTGGTCTCCACGGGATAGAGATACTCGTCCAGCTTCAGTCTCCCCGACCAGTAACGTATCTTTTTCTTCAGCTCATCATCGGATACGCCCCTCAGACGCCCGAAATAGATGATCTGGTCCATCAGCGGATATTTCTGGTACAGACCACGCTCCTCCGCGAGGTAGCCGATATTGCAGTTGTCAAAGCTCAAAGGCTGCCCGTTCCACAGTACCTCACCGCTGTCCTTGTCCAGCATGTCCAGCATCATGCGGATCGTCGTGGTCTTTCCGGCGCCGTTCGTCCCCAGTAACGCATAGACTCCCGGCTTATCCATGGAAAAACTCACGTGATCCACCACCGTTTTTCCGCTGTACTTTTTTGACAGATCCTTTACTTCCAAACCCATCTTTTTATGATCCTCCCTCTTTTAATGTAAACTGATATTTTTATGACTCAGTGACAGTCACTCCCTGCCTGCTGCGGTATTGATCACACCGCCTCCGATAAGGAGCAGGGCTGCGACCAGCATCACCCATCTTACAGCTGCAGGCAGCCTGTCCTGCAGCAGCAGATTTACTGCATTTATCAGAAATCCTGCCGGGACAAGGAGCGATACCCTGCGCCCCATATTGTCGGGCGGCCTCTCGCCTTTCTGCTCATACAGCCTATTGAGCACCCTCTTTGTCCTGACTATCATATTCATGAAAGCACATACTACAGCGGCCATAAGAAATACCAGCGGCCAGACCGAAGCATCGCGCACCGCAGCGTATACCTCAAAAAGCAGACACAGGAACTCGATAAAAGTGACCAGCTTAAACATCAGGAGTATCTTTTTATAGTGTTCTATACGGCTGTCAACATCCGAATAAAGCTGAAACTCACCTTCCGTACGCTGCCTGCGCAGTATCACCCAGGGGCCCCAGGCCTGGACGATCTCCACACCCATTTCCTCCATAAACTGCGCATATCCGCTGTTCACCGAAAAGAAGCCCTTGCCGATATCGATCTGATACTGCCACTCACCCTTCTCACAGGACTCAAAGCTGTATATA
>JAEELW010000063.1 GCA_016282915.1 Lachnospiraceae bacterium
AAATACTGGCGATACGTGAACAGATCGACAATATTTGACGTTAAGGGCAACAGGATGTAAGATGAAAGGCAGATCTGGTCAGAAACATCCGGCCATGGGGCCAATCTCATTTTCATCAACTGTCGATACCTTTACGCCATCCCTTTACGCCATCTCCTTGCAGCTTTATCATGCATATGCTATACTCATCCCAAAGCAAGGAAAGATCTGACATTCAAACTATCTTTAAGTTCTGTGAATCAAAATCTCCCGTGCTTTATTTCCATCAAATTGACAGGCGGGAGATAAAGAAGAAAGGGTCCATTATATCTCCTGCCGCAGCTCTGAAAGGAGGGATGTATATGGACGAAAGAACAGAACTGTAACTGGCGGTCAATGTCGATGAAGCGGCTGTAGATGAAGCGGTGCATAAGCTCTGGCTGAATAAGGAACTGCTGGCACCATTACTCAAGGCGGTGATCCCGGAGTATGAGGATCATACGGTTGAAGAGATCATCAGTATGATCGATGCGGATATCTGCAGAGGAGATACGGTGTCGGATAACGGCAGCCTGCTTGCAGAGGACCGCGGTACCGAGTTTTACAGCAGGACCGAGAAACTGGCACGCTTTGATGTACATGTAAAAAGTAAAAATCCGAAGCTTTCCGGTGAAGAGCTTCTGGTCATGCTTCATATCGACCTGGAGATCCAGAACCGCTACTATGTTGCGGATAAGGGCGCGAAGAAGCCGTATCCGCCGGAAAAGAGAGCGGTGTATTATGTGGCAAGGGAATTATGCTCACAGCTTTCCTACACCACACATGTGGCGGATTATGGCGCATTGGAGAAGTGCTACAGTATCTGGGTGATGGTGCGGGATGTACCGAAAGAGCTGCAGAACAGTGTGAGTCTCATCGAGTTAAAGAAGCGGGATCTGATCGGGGAGACCCCGGATGTAGCAGAAAACTATGATCTGATGAGTGTTGTGTTTGTCCGCCTGGGCAGTGAAGCTCCCGAAAACAGTGTATTTGAGTATATCGAAAGTGTAAATGCAGGAAAGACGGAAGCAGTAAAAAAGTACGTAGATATAGAAAGCAGACCGCAGGTCGCGGAGGAGGTAAAAACAATGGAAGGCTTTGCAGAGATCTTTATGGAAAAAGGAATGGAGAAAGGAATAGAGAAAGGATCAGAGCAGAAACGTAAGGAAATGAATGATCTGATCAGCTGGCTGATCGGGCAGGAACGATGGGAAGACCTGAAACGTTCGACATATGATGCCGATTTTCAAGATGCTTTATTTGAGGAAATGTACAGGAACAGAAAGAAAGAGGACGTTTTAGTTTAAGTTTTTCCAAAATCCATGATAAGAGTTCAATATCAAAAAGGGCCGTGATGACGCGGCCCTTTTTTAGGTGGGGCCCAGAGTGAACGCTGCAGAGCCGTGGTTTTTGAACTGTTCGGATTATTTGTAAATCGCGGGGCTACGTGGTAGAATACATTTAATATGAAGCAAACCCTAAGACAGGAGTATACGGCGAAGGAAAGATAAGACGGAACAGATCAGGAAGGAAAACCGGAAATGAAAGAATCAAATGATGAAGCAAAAAAAATAAAGCAGTCTTCTGAGCAGTTCAAGACAGATACGATAGAAGCGCTGGACAACGTTCTTAAACATCGGTCTTATAAAGACCGTCCGCTATCTCCCGTATGTTAAATTCAGCTAAAGCGGCGGGAAGCGATAACGGCCAGGGCAACTTTGTAAAGACGGTATTGGAAAACTATTTCAAGGAAGCCGATCTTCGGGATAAGAGGGTGATGGTGGCATCGCTCCTTCGAAGCAGCAAGCCCAAACGCAATCTGGCCGCAAAGAAAAAAACGGCAATGGAAGAAGCGGACAGGTTCGAAGCACTTGAGGAAGAAAGCCGGCATATGCTTGGTGACCCGGAGTCCCTGGTGGTGGAGCTTATCCCGCAGTGTGTGAGCTGCCCGAAAGAGAAAAAATGAATTTGTACAGAGCCGGAAGCTGTCCGGATGCATCAGGATCGTGACTTGAAAAGAGGTTCTTATGGGGATCATATATTTTGATATATGCGCAATACCGCTGTTTTTGATCATACTTCTTGTGTGCATCCATCGCAGGATGTTCAAAGGAAGTGCCAATCGTTTATTTCTTTGGGTAGTCTTCATTTCTTTTTTCTGCACACTCGCGGACCTGGGTATGGAGGTGACCGACAATGCCGTCCCTCTCAGCCCGGCCGGGGAGATTATTTGTAATGTATCGACGTATCTGTACTTTTTCCTCAGAAATATCAACATGCCCATTCTGCTTTTATATCTGTTCAGCCTTACCCGGACAACATTTCTGATGCGGAAGAAATGGGTAAAGCTCCTTTTCGCTCTTCCCTATATCTGCCTTGTCCTGCTGCTGCTTCAAAACCCTTTCACCAACACTGTTTTTTCCGTTTCGGCACAGGAAGGCTATACCCGTGGACCCCTGATCCTCGCTTTTTACTGCGGCGCGCTTGTCTACGGACTTGCGGGATTCAGTTATTGTATCTACTGCAAACGATACCTGGTGATCGAAAAGTGGTGCGCGCTGCTCAGCCTGTATGTAATGGCGCATGCAGCAGTTCTGATCCAGTTCTTTTATCCCGATCTTCTGCTGGAGATGTTCTTTACTGCCGTAAGTGAGATCCTGATCATGATCTCCATCATCCGTCCGGAAGAGCGCATGGACAATGAGATAGGGATTCAAAGCTGGACATCCTATCAGACGGATCTTAAGAATATCATCCTCTCCGGAGAACGGGTGCAGATCCTCGCGATCCGTATCCAGAACGCACGTGAGATACGGAACTATATGGGTGATCATAAGTATAATGCGTATCTTTCGGCTATTGCAAACAAGATACGGTCCTTCCGCTGGAATCGTCCGAACAGCATCGAGCTGTACCTGGAGCGTCCGGGTTCGATCTACCTGATCGCAGACGCAAACGAGACTGTGGCTTCCGGGATCGGTGACCTTCTGATATCGCAGGGGGGAGATGAACTCAGGGTTTATGAAGACATGGGTGTCAGACTGGAAGCCCTGACCTGCCTCATCCATTGTCCGGAGGATCTGGATAATGTTCATGATATCATCAGCCTGGGGCACAAGTTCCACAAGATCGGCGATCGCAAAAAGACTTCTTATTCCGCCGGGGAGATCGTGAGCTCCAAAAACTTTGCAGTGGAAGCCCATATCGAGGAGATCCTGGAACGGGCCATAAAACAGGATCATATCGAGATGTATTATCAGCCGATCTATGATGTTAATTCGGGAAGCTTTCATTCCGCAGAGGCACTTGCACGCATCATTGATCCGGAGTACGGCTTGATCTCTCCGGCCATTTTCATACCTGCAGCCGAGGCCCAGGGCTTCATCATCCCCTTCGGTGATATCGTGCTTGATCATGTATTTAAATTCCTTTTGCAGCATGACAGGGATGAAACGGGGCTTTCCTATGTCGAGATCAACCTTTCCGTTGCCCAGTGTATGGAAAGGAGCCTCCCGGATAAGATCCGGACACTTCAGCAGAAGTACAAGGTCGATCCTTCCAGGGTCAACCTTGAGATCACGGAAACCACATTTGAGAACATCAATGAGATCATGGTGGAGAATGTTGCCAAGCTTATAGAAATGGGATACAGTTTCTCCCTGGATGATTACGGGATCGGTTATTCCAATATACAGCGAGTCAACAATATCCCGCTCAGGATCGTGAAGATAGACAAGAGTATGCTTGACGAAGCTGTGACCGGAAACGGAATGATCATTCTGGATCATACGGTACGCATGATGAAAAGCATAGGCAAGGAACTGGTAGCCGAGGGTGCGGAAAGCGAAAACGATGTGGCCATGCTCAAAGATATGCATTGCGATTACATACAGGGATACTACTTCTCGAAACCGCTTCCGGCAGCTGATTTCATCGCTTTTCTGAAGGAAAGGATGGAGGATAAAAAATGAGTATACTGATCAAAGACACAAGCAGAGAAGAGCGGGAGCGCATAGTTGCTGAATCGATCGGCAATGTAAACGGAAGCTGTGACGGATGTGCTGCAGGCTTGGCTGAAATGTATCAGGATTATATTGACGGTAAAGCCGCCGATAATCCGCAGGAAATGCTCGATGCGCTGGGGGGATGAGGATATGCCCAAATAAATACAGAATTAAGACCGGTGGATAGAAGGATGGAGAAAGAATATGGATAAGCTCTGCAGATACGGATGGCTGTTTATGATCGTGGCTATGGCCGGAGATATCATCGTCTCAATGATACTGCCTTTGTTTTACAAAAGCTATGACTGGACGAAAATGTCGATCAGTGCGCTGGGAAATCCGGCGAGTCCGGTGAGGCTGCCGTTTAACATATGGATGCTTATTGAAGGTGTTTTGCTTTTGCTTTCTGTTCCTGCGATATACAAAGCATATCATTCGGTCTCTGCCGGTCTTAGTTATGCAGTGATCGTATTTGTTGTTGTATTTGCAGTTGGAGCATGCATATTTACCTGCTTTTTCAGCGTGAATGAATCAAAAGATGCTGTAACGATGGCGTCAAAGATCCATGGCGCCGCTTCGGTCACAGGCTTCATGCTGTTCCTCTTTGCGCCGCTCTTATTGGGAATCCTTTCGTTTAAAAATGATGAACGCTTGATAGGAGTTATGAGCATCGTAAGTTTCATCATAGCGCTGCTTTTCTTTGTATTGTTTGTCATGTCGGATAAGCCGGAGTTTTCAGTCACTGTTATCAATCATGAGGGCTTGTGGCAGAGATTAAATCTGTTATTTATGTATCTGCCTTTTATTATCGTGGCGGTAAAGGAAATGAGTATAAAACCCGCCGGAGTGTAAAGTTTATTATCGCAGAAAATTATTAAGGAGCATGTATGACTTACGAAGAAGCCATAAAAGCCATTCCCTGCGGCCGATACCGCCACTTCAAGGGGAATGAATATGAAGTGATCGCCATAGCCAGACACAGTGAGACCACAGAGCCCATGGTGGTATATAAGGCGCTTTATGGTGATGGCGGCATCTGGGTGCGTTCGGCGGATATGTGGAATGAAACCATAGAGCGGGACGGGAAAAAGATAAAGAGGTTTGAGAAGACAGGATAAAAGAGAGAAGTTCTTTGGTTGGAAAAAAGCCTGATCAGGAAGCAGTGAAAGAGAGGTCAGTTCCGGCCTCTTTTTTCTGTTTATGAGGATCTCGTAACAGAGGTCCTTTTTTGGACATTTTTTCAGAAAAATCTCTGGCGGATGTCACGAAACGGAGGGCTGAGACGAATATTGAGTGAAGGCCGTTCGCGAAGGCTTTGCTGAAAGCAGTAACCCGGGAAAAAAGGAACAGATAAATAAGCAGAACGTATCCCGAAGGATAAAGGGAATGCGTATGAAGGAGGTTTTTATGAGAAGGAAACAAAACAGAGTACTGACTGCAATTGCGGTCACGGCAATTCTGATCGGATCCGGGGTGGGTGCCAAGGCAGCCTATGACAGTGTGGCAGCACGTATGGAGAGCATGCCGGAAGAGGAACGCCGGGAGTATGTTACAGAGCTTGAAAATGATACGTCGGTCACCATAGACGGTTCCTGGAGCAGAAAACTGACCAATGATGAAGTTTTACGGCTTGCCGCGCTGGAGCGGGAGTATTACGGAGAAAATGTATTTCCGGAGCAGGAAGTACAGCATGTAAAGACTCTGGCGGACTGGGACGGACAGTCGGTCTGCTATGTGGAGGAGGATGGGCTGCTTCATCTTCCGAAATCCGAGATGACGGACGAACAGCTGCTGCAGTTTATCGATCATACGGAAAAATACAATTATGTGATGGAGAAGGAAGCGGAGGAGTATCCGGCAGAAGAGGAAGAGGACGACTTAGATCTCAGCAATCTTTATGCGGATGTGGAAAATGCCACGCAGGACGAACTGATCGACTGCGGATATCGGGAACTGAAGGATTTCTTTGGTATCGAGCTGGGAGACGAATGGCATGCGAGAGTGGAAGCGTTTCAGCCTTCTGCCTGCGATCCGGATGCCGGGGACATACATGATGCTTATTACGTATACTGGGAGCAGGCCGGAGGAACATCGTACAGCAGCGAATATGTGGTATGCTATGGTATGCATGACCTGAAACTCCGTGTGGTAGCGGTCGGCGGCAGAGAGCACTGGGCAGGCCTCGGAAGCTACAGTGAGGAAGAGGGCATGGCAAAAGCGGAAAAGGATAAGGAAAAGGTACTGACAGAACTGAAGGAACGATACGGATTCGGAAAACCGGACAGTGAAAGAATGGAAGTCTACCATGAGTATGATGAGGAAGGAGATGCCAGACAGGCCCGTTATGTTTTCACATATGGAATATTAACTGTTGATGTCCTCTGGGATCTGGCCGATGAAAGAATGGCGTCTGTAGAGATGCTGGAATTCTGATCATAATGCAAAACACCACAGATTTCACATGGATGAGATCTGTGGTGTTATTTTTTTATCCATCTACATCTTATCCAATGTACAAAAAAATGTACCTGTGATATGCTAAAGTATAGCCGGTGAAGGAAATCAAACCCAAAAACGGAGGTGACGATATGAGTGAGTTTGATAAGATCATTGGCTACGGGGATGCAAAACTGGAACTGAAGAGGTTCTGCGATGTTTTGAAGAACCCGCGGAAATACGAAAAACTTGGTGTAACAATGCCGAGCGGGATCCTTTTATACGGAAGACCCGGAGTCGGAAAAACTATGATGGCGAAGTGCTTTATAGCCGAGTCGGGGCATAAGGTATTTACGCTCAGAAAAGAGAAGCCGGATGGCGATTTTGTAAAAGAGATCAAGGAAGTATTTGAAAAGGCAAAGGCTGAAGCACCGGCGATCGTATTTCTGGATGATATGGATAAATATGCGAATGAAGACAGATTACATCGTGATGCGGAGGAATATGTGTCCGTACAGTCGTGCATCGATAACTGTAAAGGCTGCAATGTTTTTACGATAGCAACCGTAAATCATAGATTTGACTTGCCGGATTCTCTGTTAAGAGTGGGAAGGTTTGATAAGCTTATTGAGATGGGCATTCCCAAAGGGAAGGATGCAGAGAAAATAATCGAATTTTACCTGAAAAGCAAAAGCACTGTGGGCGACATTGATCTGGAAGAGACAGCCAGACTCCTGGAACAGCATACATGCGCAGAATTAGAAAGTGTTGTTAATGAAGCAGGAATATATGCCGGTTTTGACGGCAGGGATAAGATCACGCAGAAGGATCTGATCAAAGCCTGTATGCGCATGATATTCGATGCTCCGGAGTGTATCGATATTTCGGATACTGTGTTGACCCGAAAGATGGCCCTGCATGAAGCCGGACATGCTGTTGTAGCAGAGATACTGGAACCCGGATCGGTCAGCCTGGTATCCATCTGTAAATATGATGGCCCTGCCGGAGGGATAACAAAGTATAAGCTTTCCGATGCCTACGATTATTCAAAGGAATTGCAGGAATATGCCGTCATGAGAGGACTGGGTGGAAAGGCGGCTACAGAGCTTGTATATGGTGAAACGGATACAGGTTGTACTGCGGATCTTTCAGAGGCTTATAATATAGTGTCAGATTTTGTTGACGATCATTGTGCTTATGGGTTTGATACTTTCGTAAGAGAAAATTCTTCCGGCTATCTGCTCGAGAAAAAGGATCGGATGATGGCTGTCGAAATGGACCGGTACTATGCGCGGACGAAGAAGATATTAACGGAGAACCGGACTTTTCTTGAAAAGATGACAAATGACCTGATGGACAAAAAGACTTTAACATACAGGGATATCCAGAAGATCAAGGCGGATATAGGAATCGCAGCTTAAGGAGGCCGCTTATGTACGCTACCGGCAATAAAAAAATGTTAAACATGCTCATCCTGGAGATACTGCGTGTTTATACCGATGAAGAGCATTCCCTGACACAGCAGGAGATCATACGGCTTCTGGATATGAACTACGGCATGGAATGCGACCGGCGCTCTGTTAAGAACAATGTGATGTCTTTAAAAGAGATGGGTTACGACATTGGTATGGATAAAGGATACCGCCTGCTTTCCAGAGAGTTTGATGATTCGGAGCTCCGTATCCTGATCGACAGCGTTCTTTTCTCGAAGTCCATTTCTACGAGACAGGCGAAAGGATTGATCGCTAAGATAAGAAAGCTGGCAAGCAATTACTTCAATGCCAAGGTATCCCATGTCAGCAATCTCCCGGAACTTAACAGGACAATGAACAGGCAGGCGATGTACTCGCTGGACGCCATAAATGACGCCATTGCCGGGAAAAAGAAAATAGAATTTGTATACAACCAGGTCGGCACAGACTTTAAGCTCCATCCGAAGCGTGAGGAGCCGTATAAGGTCAATCCTTACCAGATCGTGGCGAATAACGGCAGGTTCTATCTTATCGGCAACTACGATAAATACGATAATGTAGCCCATTTCCGGGTAGATAAGATGACGGATGTCCGTATCCTTGATGAAAAGATCAAGCCCATGAGCAAGGTGCCGGAGCTGGAGAAGGGCTTAAACCTGCCGAAGCATATGGCGGAGCATGTATATATGTTCAGCGGCGAAAGTGTGAGCGCCGAAATAAAAACAACGCCGGATATGATGTCGGAGCTGGTTGACTGGTTTGGTAATGATTTCAGGGTGATAAAGAAAGCTGACGGCACGATCATTGCTTGTATAAAATGCAATCATTCCGCACTGCGGTATTGGGCATTGCAGTATGGGCCGTATGTGGAAGTGTTAAGCCCGAAGTCGCTTAGAAAACAGCTGCGGGAGGATGTTAAGAACATGACACTGAAATATCAATAATAAACATAAGAATACAAGGGAGGATACCGATGAATACGAAATATGATGCAAGATTTAATATGGATGAACAGTTAAGGCTTCATCAAACTTTTCTGCCGTTTGTTGGAGATATGTATGATCAGTATAAGGTTCTTCATATCGGAGAAAGTCATTATATAGGTCAGACTCCGGATAATGAGAAATACAGCATTTCGTATTTTGAAAAATGGTGGGAAAGCTCCTGTGAAGATGTTATAAACGACTATCCTGGATGGGCTGATACCAGAATGGTTATGTCGAACTACATGCAGGGAAAGTATGGGGCTTATACGATCTTTACCAACTTTATTAAATCCTTCAGCAGAGTAGTCTTGAAAAAAGAAATATCAAACATCAGTCACGAGGATAAGTCATTATATGAATATGTCGCTTTTATGAATTTCTTTCAGATGCCGTCTATATATGAGGGGATGAAGTTTTGGGATTCTCTTGAATTAGCAGCTGAAATGGCGGGAGATACATCTTTAGCATTAAAAATGTGGAATAAGGCTGTAGAAAAATCTATAAACACGGTAGATGCTGTTATTGAGATAATAGAGCCTAAAGCTATAGTTTTCACAACTGTTTCTGCAGGTAATGCATATAAAGAAGCGAATGGTAAATATAGTAAGGATTCAAGAGTAATATATACATCACATCCCGGGTATCCATATACATGGTGGAAAAGCCTTAAGAGTCTTGATGGAAAAAGGGGGATTGATGTAATGGAAGAGGGCTTGAGGAATATATTTACTGTTTAGGATAACAAGTATAAACATTATAGGAATGAGGTAAAGAGAGGTCAAACACGACCTCTCTTTTTTATTTGGGGCAAGTGGACAAAAGATGATTAGATATAACTGACTGGATTGTTTTAATATATGAGTCCAGTTTATCTCCCTCATATCGTATCACAACCAGTTATACTAATAATATAAATCAGTGAGGGAGGCGAAAGACATGATCACAGAGATAGTGTCAATAGTTTTTCGCAAATTCATTTTTGACCGCTCAGTTACCGGCGATTATCCGACCAGTGTATCATCTTGCTCGAGATCAATCTCGCGCAGGTGCTCCATGTTCATGTAACGTTTAGTTCCCCATTCGGAGCC
>JAEELW010000064.1 GCA_016282915.1 Lachnospiraceae bacterium
AGATGGCAGCCACACGTGCGATCTGCTCTTTGCCCTTGACCTTGGTGCTCATCTTCTGGATGGCTTCTACAGCGCAGTCGGTAGCCTTCTTCATACCCTTACGCATGATGATGGGGTTCGCACCTGCAGCCAGGTTCTTCATACCTTCCGTTACCATAGCCTGTGCCAGAACGGTCGCGGTAGTTGTACCGTCACCGGCGGCATCGTTGGTCTTGGTAGCCACTTCCTTAACAAGCTGTGCACCCATATTCTCGAATGCGTCTTCCAGCTCGATCTCCTTTGCGATGGTCACACCGTCGTTGGTGATCAGTGGGGTGCCATAGCTCTTATCAAGCACAACGTTGCGGCCCTTGGGTCCCAGGGTCACACGAACGGTATCTGCCAGCTTGTTTACGCCGGCTTCCAAAGCTGCACGGGCTTCCGCACCGTATTTAATCTCTTTTGCCATGATCTATGCCTCCTATCTTTTACTTTACGATTGCCAGAATATCGGCCTGCTTCACGATGATGTATTCCTCATCCTCGATCTTCACTTCGGTTCCCGAATATTTGGAATAGATCACCTCGTCGCCCTTCTTTACTTCCATCTTCACCTCTTCGGTGCCGGGTCCTACGGCGATGACCTTTGCCTGCTGGGGCTTCTCCTTGTTCTGACCGGGCAGAACAATGCCGGACTTTGTGGTCTCTTCGGCCTGCAGCTGCTGTAAAACAACTCTGTCACCCAAAGGTACTAACTTCATGATTGACGCCTCCTTTTATTTTTCCTTTTCAGATTCTGGTTTATTAGCACTCATTTTCATCGAGTGCTAACTACATATTGCAATATAATTGCTTTTTCCTTTCTTTGCAAGCGGCTATATCTTTATTATTCTCTGTTTTTCTCTATCTTTCTTGATATTTCTGCATTTTTCTCCGTTTTTCTCGTTCTTTCTGTTTTTGATCGTTTTCTACTATCATATACAGCCCGGATCAGCTCCCCCATTTTTGAGCAAAAAGACAGAAGAAAAGCTTATGTGTATTGCGATACGCAAAGCATAAAAAGGGGAAGACAGCAGTTTTCCCCCTGCCCTGCGTTCCTTCCGCAATACGCAAAAAAAAGGGAAGACCGAAGTCTTCCCTCTGATTTCTTTCTTCCGTTGATCCGTCCGAGCGCTCAGCCCTTAACTGCACCGGCTGTCAGACCTTCAACGATCTGGTTAGCAAAGATACAGTAAACGATGATCGTAGGGATAACGGCGATAACGATACCCGCAAACATCTGGGTGTAGTTTGTGCTGTGCGGTCCCACGAATTTCGTCAGTGCCACGGGCAGCGTCTTTCTGCTGTCGTCCGAGATAAATACCGTAGCGAAAAGCAGCTCGTTCCAGTTATTAACGAAAGCCATAAGACCCGTTACCATGAATCCTGTCTTGGCCAGAGGCAGACCAACTGTGGTGAACAGGCGGGGAACGGAACAGCCGTCGATGACCGCCGCCTCAAACAGCTCGTTCGGGATACTCTCGAAGAAGCCCACCATGATATAGATCGTGATCGGCAGTGAGAATGCCACATAAGGTATGATCAGGCCGGGAAGCGAATCGGTCAGCTTCCAGGATGCAAACTGCGTATACAGAGAGAACAGTACGCAGTGGATGGGGATCATCATACCGATCATGAAATAGGTCAGCACCAGCTTGGAGAACTTAAAGCGCAGTCTCGCAATGGCAAAGGCCGCCATGGAACCGACGATCAGGGCGATGATCAGCGTCATCGTGGATACGATAAAGGAATTCAGGGTTGCGATACCGAGTTTTCCTTTCGTCCAGGCAAATACATAGTTGTCTACATTGAAGGATTTCGGAAGATCCCAGGGTGTGCTCTTGAACACCGCATTATCCTTCATCGAAGACATCAGGATCCACAGTAGCGGCAGGATATAAACAAATACGAGGAAGATCAGAAGCGCATAAATGAGGATCTTGACGACCTTCCGCTTCGTTTTGTCCTTTTCTACCATGCTGTTATCAACATCTATCTTCATCTTTCCTCCCCCTTACATATCGTAGCTTTCCGTCTTGACGAATTTGTTGATCAAAAACGTCACGAGCAGACACATGACAAGCAGCACTATACCGATCGCACAGGCGTAACCGTATTTACTGTAACGGAGACCCTGTTCATAGAGGTTGGTCGCAAGCACATGAGCGCCGCCGTTCTTTCCTCGCATGGATTCCGGTACCATACTGTAGATCAGATCGAAGAATTTCAGCGAACCGATGGCGTTCAGGCTCATGGCCGTCGCCACCATGGGCTTGATCAGCGGCAGAGTGATGCGGAAAAATGACTGGGTACGGGAGCAGCCGTCGATCGAAGCTGCTTCGTAGATATCCTTGCTGATGCCCGAGATCTGCGCCATATAGAGCATCATGGACTGTCCTACATACTGCCACAAAGCTACAAACGAGATCACGATGATCGGCAGGATGATGAAGCCCGATGTATCGGACAGCCACTGTGTACCTTTATCAGCTCTCTCCAGCCATCCAAGGCCTTCAAAGATCTTGTTGATACCGTATTTCGGCGAGAACACGAAATACCACATAAGACCGAGGGCTGCGGAACTCAGCACGCAGGGCAGATAATATACATTTTTAAAGAAGTTCCGGCCCTTTTTGATATTGGTCAGCAGCGCTGCCAGGATCAGGCCGAAGATCAGCTGCGTTATGCAGGAAAAGACCATGAAGAACAGGGAGTTCTTCATACCTGTAGCAAAATCCGGGTCCTTCGTAAACAGGTCAATGTAATTCTGAAAACCGACAAACGTCGCATCCGTGTTTACCTTGTAATCACAGAGCGAGTAATAGATTGCCGTGATGATCGGAACGATAAGAACTGCCGTAAACAGTATAAAGGCCGGAGCCAGGAACATAATGATATAACTTTTTTTTCTAAGAAGCTTATCCATATTTCCCCCCTGGGAATTCTGCGGGACTATGCCGCGATTAAACACCCTTTAGCAAATGTCAGCACCCGCAGAGCAGGTGCTGACACAAGTTGATCAGAAATTAATGTTTATCCTATTTCCAAACATTAGCCTCGTAGTAATCCTGGATGGGCTTCAGAGCCGTCTTGGGATCCGTGCCCTTGAAGATCTCTACAAAGCAGCTGTCGAAGGTGCTGCCTGCCTCGGTGTCAGCCAGAGACTCGTTATAGAAACCGAAGGTCGCATTTGCGTTCTTGAACACGTCCATAACGTATGCCAGCTCGGGCGGAGCAACGCTCTCGTCATACTGAACCTTGGTAACAGGGATCTTGCCGCCGACTTCTGCGGTGTACTTCTGAGCGGTATCGTCTACGAAGTACTTGATCAGAGCGATAGCAGCATCCTTATGCTGGCTGGTAGCGCTCATAGCCAGAGAGTCGGACTTTGCGATAACGCGGTTAGGATCTGCGGAAGAACCGTCAACAGCGGGGAATGCGAACACGCCGACCTTCTTCTCGAAGCCGGGCTCGCAGCTACCGTTGATCTGACCGATCGCCCAGGAACCCTGGATCAGGATAGCAGCTTCGCCGTCATAGAAAGCAGCGGTTGCAACGTCGTTGTCGTCAGCAGCAGCCGTAGGCTGGAAGTACTGGGACAGCTCCTGGATCTGCTCGCCGGCCTTGATGACCTTTGCATCGTACCAGTCGGTCTTCTTCTCATAAACATCATCCAGGTTCAGGCCGTTACGGTCGCAGAGATAACCGGCTACCATGGACAGGCACCATGCAGTACCTGCGGAGATGGTGATCGGAGTATAACCCTTGGCATCCAGCTTCTTGCAGGCATCCAGCAGTTCGCTGTAGGTCTTGGGAACCTTTGCTCCTGCATCTTCAAACATCTCGGTGTTATAGAACACACATGCTGCAGCAATGTTCAGAGGAACTGCGTAGATACCTGCGCCGTCCTTTGCTTCTGCACCATAGGTGCCGCCTGCGAATACAGCGTCGGAAGTGAAGGTTCCCTTCCATCCGTCAGCATTCAGATAACTATCCAGCTTAGCTGCGGTTCCGGGCAGTACATAGTCATCCAGGTTGGGTCCCGGGGAAACGATGAATACGTCCGGGGTATTGTTTGCAGCAACCTCTGCATTCAGCTTGGTGTAGTACTCTTCCAGGTTCGTGGAAACGACCTTGCAGTGATACTTGCCTTCGTAATCCTTGTTGAAGCGGTCGATGGACTGCTTGTAACCCTGCGTGATCAGGTCGGAAGATGCATCCAGATCATCCCATACCATGAAGGTGATCTCTTCAACCCCGCCGGAAGAATTTCCGCCGTCATTACCGCCGGTGCTGCCCCCTGATGAGCCGCCGTCACCGCAACCGCCGAGCACGCCGACAGTCATGGTCGCAGCCAAACAAAGCGACAAAAACTTCTTCATTTTCATTGCTATATCCTCCTTATGATTTTGTGACGGTCCGATACCTTCGGACTCTGTCCTCACGCTACCAATCATACTCCTCCCCGTTTGCTTTGACTTCTTATCTGTTGCTCCGATATTCTTGTTTATTTCTTTTTTGCTCCTTTTCCCGGATCATCTTTTCTTTTTTTCTGCCTGTTTTGACTATCATTTTTTTCCCAAAAATGATATACTATTACCGAGTGTATGCCTCCGGGTTTTTGCGGCTCTCCGTACCCGAAACGGAAGATGACCGCCCAGTTCTGAAAGGAAAAGAGTTACGTGAGCAATATCAGACATTACATCCATGAGCTTATGCACGGGAACAGCTTCTTTTCCGCCCAGCTTATCTGCCGTTATACCGCCGTATCGATCGGCGTGATCCATATGCTCAATATGGTGCTCTTTCTCATTGCCGAATCCTTTGTGATGGCGGGCGCTTCCTTAGCCGGCGGCGTGATGTATTTCACCCTGATCTTCCGGCTGGTCCAGAAAGACCGGCTGCTCACGATGTATCTCATAAGCTTTGCCGAGATCCTTACGGCTGTGCTTCTGTGCACGCTGCTGGTCGGCTGGGACGCCGGCTTTTCCTCCTATCTTTTTGCCGGCGTTTCTTCTTCCTTCTACTTTACTTTTGTCGGACAGAAGAACCAGGAGCATCCGCATCAGTCGCTGCCCCTCGTACTTTCCCTGATGGTCATCTTCGCATATTTCCTGAATTACGCCATCATGCTCTTTATCACGCCGCTGCTTCCCATCGGCAAGCCGGAGATGATGACCGTGATCTATATCTACAACACCCTTGTGTCGTTCGCTCTCATGATCGTTTTCTCCTATCTCTTCGTATGGGAGATCCTAAACCGTCAGCGCGTCCTTGCCGAACAGAACGAAAAACTGGACGAACTGGCACATAAGGATCCGCTGACACACCTTCTGAACCGCCGCAGCATGAATGAGATGCTGACGGAGCGTATGGAGATCCTCAAGCGCACAGGCCGCCGTTTTACCATGATCCTCGGTGATATCGACGATTTCAAGAAAGTGAACGATACCTTCGGTCACGAGGCCGGCGACATGGTACTGGTCACGGTCTCGGATATCCTTCGTTCCAGTGTCGGTGAAGATGACGCCGTCTGCCGCTGGGGCGGTGAAGAGATCCTGATCCTGATCGCCAGCCCCCTGGAACTGGGTGCGGTCACAGCCGAACGTATCTGCAGAACGATCGAGAACAGCGTCATAAAATATGAAGAAAAAGAGATCCGCATCACGATGACCTTCGGCATCGCCGAATCCATCCCCGGTTACCGCGTCGAACATCTGATCCAGCAGGCAGATGATAAGCTGTATTACGGCAAGACCCACGGCAAGAACCAGGTCGTCACGGATATACCGAGGCCCGGCGTCTTCTCATGATCCGTCACCGTGCACATCCTTTTCGGCCGTATCCTTCTCTCACTCTTGCTTTTTCCTTACAATATGTATATAATCCCTCTTGTTGTCCGCAATCGTTACAGATAAGGAGTATGTTTTTTTATGATCGCAGCAAATAACGTTACCTACCGTGTAGGAAAGAAAGCCCTCTTTGAGGATGTCAACATCAAATTCACCGAAGGAAACTGCTACGGCATGATCGGTGCCAACGGTGCCGGCAAGTCCACCTTCCTGAAGATCCTTTCCGGCGAGCTGGATACCACAAACGGGGATATCTCCATCACGCCGGGACAGCGTCTGTCCGTTTTGGAGCAGGATCATTTCAAATACGACGAATACACGGTCATGGATACCGTGATCATGGGCAACCGGCATCTCTATGATGTGATGAAGGAAAAGGATGCCATTTACGCCAAGGAAGATTTTTCCGATGAGGACGGCATCCGCGCAGGAGAACTGGAAGCCGAATTTGCGGAGATGAACGGTTACGAGGCAGAGGCCGACGCCGCCACCCTTTTAAACGGCCTCGGCGTGAGCACGGAGCTGCATTACAGTACGATGAAGGACTTAAACGGCAGTGACAAGGTCAAGGTCCTGCTGGCACGCGCCCTCTTCGGCAACCCCGATATCCTTCTCCTGGACGAGCCAACCAACCATCTGGATCTGGACGCCATCGCCTGGCTGGAAGAGTTCCTAATCAATTTTGAGAACACGGTCATCGTGGTCAGCCACGACCGCTATTTCCTGAATAAGGTCTGCACCGCCACGGCGGATATCGACTACGGCAAGATCCAGCTTTATGCCGGCAATTACGATTTCTGGTACGAATCCAGCCAGCTGCTCATCAAGCAGATGAAGGAAGCCAATAAGAAAAAGGAAGAAAAGATCAAGGAACTGCAGGAATTCATCTCCCGCTTCTCCGCCAATGCTTCCAAATCCAAGCAGGCGACCTCGCGTAAACGCGCACTGGAAAAGATCCAGCTGGACGAGATCAAACCCTCCAGCCGCAAATACCCTTATATCGATTTCAAACCCGACCGGGAGATCGGTAACGAAGTGCTCTTTGTCGAAGACCTCTGCCTGAACGGCGAGGACGGCACGCCGCTTCTGAACCATGTTTCCTTCACCATGGGACATGACGACAAGATCGCCTTTGTCGGCAGCAACGAACAGGCCAAGACCGCACTCTTCCAGGTGCTCAGCGGTGAACGTGAGCCCGACAGCGGCAGCTACAAATGGGGCGTGACCACTTCACAGGCCTACTTCCCCAAGGACTCCAGCCGCGAATTCGATAACGATTACACGATCACCGACTGGCTTATGGGCTATTCCCCCGTAAAAGACGTGACCTATGTGCGCGGTTACCTCGGACGGATGCTCTTCCCCGGTGAGGACGGCGTGAAAAAAGTCAAAGTGCTTTCCGGTGGCGAAAAGGTCCGCTGCCTGCTCTCCAAGATGATGATCAGCGGTGCCAACTGCCTGATCTTTGACGAGCCCACCTACCACCTGGATATGGAATCCATCGCGGCTCTGAACAACGGCATGCTGAAGTTCCCGGGCGTGATCCTCTTCGCCTGCCGCGACCACCAGCTGGTCCAGACCACGGCCAACCGCATCATCGAATTCCTGCCCGACGGTACCATCGTAGACAAGATCACCACCTATGACGAATACCTGGCAAACGACGAGATGGCCAGAAAACGTACCGTATACCAGGCTCAGGTAGAGGACGACGAAAACTGATGCGGCGCCTTTTCTTCTTTGACCTGGACGGCACTCTGCTTGATACGCAGAAGCAGATCGGCAAAAAAACCTATGACGCACTTTGCGCCTGGCATGAAGCAGG
This sequence comes from Lachnospiraceae bacterium, assembly GCA_016282915.1. Classification (GTDB taxonomy): domain Bacteria; phylum Bacillota; class Clostridia; order Lachnospirales; family Lachnospiraceae; genus NK4A136. The sequence goes on from JAEELW010000064.1 coordinate 7,696, forward strand.
CCATGTGATCGCGATCTCTTCGGGGCGGCCTCTGGCCAGTATCCTCTCCGTGATCGAATCACAGGGCCTGCTCCCTTTTTCACCTTATGCCGTAGCCGCTAACGGGACACAGATCTACGACTGCACTGCCGAAAAAGACCTCTACCGCTGCACGCTGTCCATGCCGGAGGTACGTACGCTGTACGGACTGGCGCAAAACGAAGGGCTCTACCTCCATACCTATGGCGGCGGAGAGATCTATACTGCCTCCGAAGGAGAAGAACTCGCCTTTTATACCCGTGTGGTCAGACTTCCCCATCATCTTCTCCCCTCTTTTCCGGAAGGGCTGCCGGAAGAACCCTGCAAAATGCTTGCCATAGACCTTACGGAAAGCGGAAAGCTTATGCGCTTTTCCGAAGCGGTCGAAAAAGCTCTCCCCGGCCGGATCAGCTGTGTCCTTTCCAATCCCTGGTACCTGGAAATCTTTTCCGCAGAGGCCGGCAAGGGTGCCGCCGTAGCCCGGCTTGCTTCACTCCTCGGGATCGATGCTTCTGCCACGCTGGCTGCGGGAGATGCGGAAAACGACGTTTCCATGATCCGCGCCGCCGCCGTCGGGATCGCGATGTGTAACGGACAGGACGGTGCCATTGCGGCCGCCGACCGTATCACGGACAGCGATAATGACCATGACGGGCTGGCTGTTCTGATACGGGAATACATTTGACACCCCGATAAAAAAAGGATATACTTTATTAGGTTATGTAAATCAAACCTTTCACGAAAGGATGGTATGGAAATATGAAGATTTGTCCTCACTGCAAAGCGCAGATCTCGGATGCGGCAGCTTTCTGTAATTCCTGCGGACGTAATGTCAATCTCGCCCCCGGAAATGATGCGCCGATGCCCCCGCAGGGCAACCGGAATACGGCTCCCTCCGCAGCTCCGGTTCCGGGTCCCGGAATGCCTCAGGGCTCCGCTATGCCTCCTCAGCAGGGTATGCCTCAGAGAAACGGGATGCCTCAGAACGGTCCCGTAAACCCCAATATGGGAATGAATCCCGGTATGGCTCCAAACAGAGGTATGAATCCCGGGATGAACCCCGGCATGGCTCCCAATATGGCCGGTCCGAATCCGGGAATGAATCAGGGAATGCCGCCTGTACGTGCTCCCAGGGCGGCGATGGATCCCAAGAAAAAGAAAAAGATCCTGCTCATCGCCGGTGCCTGCGGCATCGGTGTTATTGCGATCGTGATCGCGGTCATCGTGATCATCTCCTTATCGCATGCATACCGGAAACCGCTCAACAATATCATCAGTGCCCTTAACTCCCAGAAAAGAGACGTTTCCGCATTTTCCGGCTACGATTACTACCAGATCAGCGACCTGGATTCCAGCTGCCGCAGCATTTTCTCCAAATCCGACTACTTTGAAGTATGGGAGGAGGATATGGGCGATTACTATCAGGACCTGTATGAGGATCTGGAAGACCGTTTCGGCGACAATGTCAAATTCTCCATTGAGTGGGAAGATGCCGATCCGATGAAAAAGGGTGACATCCGCGAGATCAATGACCGTCTGGAAGAGATCTTCGACGGAGATGAGACCGATTGGGATGATGATGATGCCTTTGAGGATTTTGCCGACCACCTCGAAAATATCAAATACGGAGCCGAACTGAACAGCAGTGAGATCAAAAAACTCCACGATGCGACTGCAAGCTATATCAAAAAATTTAAAAAGGTCAAGGTGACCGACGGATACGAGGTTGATGTAAAGATCACGATCAAGGGACGCGATGACGAAAAAACCCTTAAACTCCGCAATGCCAAGATCATCAAGATGAACGATGACTGGGTATTTGTGGATTCCGGTGAAAAAGACAGTTTCTCCTACGGAAAGTACAGCACCTTTGGTGAGAAAGTGATGAGCGATCTCAGTCCCTATATCCGATAATGAACGGAATAGAAAAACAGCAGCCGCAGGGCTGCTGTTTTTTTCGTCTTTTATGCCGGCTGCCGGGATCTGCTCAGATCTCAAGCACGAGATAGCGTCCGTCTCCCACGGCAAACACTTCCTCTGCTTCGGCGATATCCTTTTCATCCATACCGCTGATATCCGCTCCGGCCTCTTCCATGTATTCCATCACTTCCGCCAGGCTGTCCGCGACTACCGCCATGCTCTCCTGCAGGAACTGCTCCGCTTCTTCACGGTCGGATGCGACCGCCTCGGGATACAGCTTATCCTGCTGTGCCAGAAAAGCATCCAGCACCTTATCGTCATAATTCTCGCTCATTGGTAAGCTCCTTTCTCAAATTCTTCCATTTCTTTTATAAAGCGCTGCGCCGGAAAGCCCACTACGTTATCATAATCTCCTTCGATAGCCGTGATAAAACGGCCGAAATCCCCCTGGATCGCATAGGCCCCGGCTTTATCGTCTCCGCCTCCGCTGTCCACCCAGGCGTGCAGCTCCTCTTCGCTCAGCTCCCTGACATGCACATCCGTGCGTTCATAGAAGATCCTTTTACCCCCGCCCGGCAGATGGATCAGCGCCACCCCTGTAAAAACCTGGTGCGCGCGTCCTGAAATGCTCCTCACCATCGCCTCGGCGTCGGCGCGGTCAATCGGCTTGCCGAGCACCTTCCCGTCAAGGGCGACCAGGGTATCCGCTGCGATGATCACACACTCCTCCGCTCCCTTTAACTGCTCCGCCACGGCTTCCGCCTTGCGTTCCGCCAGGTGCATGACGATCTGTTCCGCCGGCTCCCTGCCATGCGTCTCGTCCGCCTCCGATACCTGTATCGTAAACGGCACCCCGATGCGTGTCAGGATCTCTTTCCTTCGCGGAGAACCGGATGCCAGTATATACTTTATATCCTTATTCATCGATATGTGACCTCGGGATAAAACGGCGGCTGGCCTTTTTTCCCTTTCGCTTCTCCGTCATCCTGCGCGCTTCTTCTTCAAAGAGTTCCTGGCAGGAAAGACGGTTTTCGTTCTTCCCGATCTTTTCCTTGCGGTATTCACCGCCGGAAAGCAATGTATGCTTCTTTACATTATCCGCGAACTGCATATCCAGGATATGGATCACGCGCTGTTTGAGCGCCGGCTCCCGCAGCGGGAACATGATCTCTACCCGCCGTTCCAGGTTGCGCGGCATCCAGTCGGCGCTGGCCAGATACACCTCCGGCTCGCAGTCGTTCTCGAATACAAAGATACGTCCGTGTTCCAGGTAATTGCCCACAATGGAATAAACGCGGATGTTCTCGCTCACCCCCTTGATCCCTACCTTCAGGCAGCAGATCCCCCGCACCAGCAGGTCAATCTTCACGCCGGCGGCGGAAGCCTCGTACAGTGCCGCGATCACATCGGGATCGCAGAGAGAATTCATTTTTGCGCGTATCCCGCTCTGTCTGCCGGCCCTGGCTGCCGCAGTCTCCCGGCGGATCAGCTTGAGCAGGCGTTTTTTCAGCCACAAAGGTGCCAGCGAGAGCTCGTTCCAGCCCAGCGGCTCCGAATAACCGGAAAGCATATTAAAGACAGCCGTGGCGTCCTCGCCTACGGATTCGCTGCAGGTCAGAAGTCCCATATCCGTATAGAGCCGCGCGGTGGCGTCGTTGTAATTTCCCGTTCCCAGATGCACATAGCGCCGTATGCCGTCCTCTTCCCTTCGCACTACCAGAGCGATCTTGCAATGGGTTTTTAAGCCCACAAGACCGTAGATCACATGGCAGCCGGCTTTTTCCAGCATACGCGCCCAGCCGATATTGTTCTCCTCATCGAAACGCGCCTTCAGCTCCACCAGCACCGACACCTGTTTTCCGTTTTCCGCCGCCTCCGCCAGGGCGCGCACGATGGGCGAATTTCCGCTCACCCGGTACAGGGTCTGCTTGATGGCCAGCACGTCCGGATCCTCCGCCGCCTGCCGGATAAAATCCACCACCGGCCGGAAAGACTGATAAGGATGATGGAGCAGGATATCGCCGGCACGGATCGCTGCGAAAACATCGCTGCCCGCAGGGATCTGCGGCACCTCGCTGGGCGCCGGAGAGCTGTGGCGGTATCCGTCAAAGCCCTCCAGACCGTATACCTTCATCAGGAAAGTCAGGTCCAGAGGCCCGTCGATCTCATAGATATCTTCGTCACTGATGGCCAGTTCTTGCTTCAGCGTCTTTAACAGGCGTTTATCGATGCCCTTTTCCACCTCCAGGCGGATCGCCTCGCCCCACTGACGCTTGCGTATCTGTTTTTCGATCTCCTTTAACAGATCCTCGGCTTCTTCCTCTTCTATGGTCAGGTCGGCGTTACGCATGATCTGAAAAGGCGCGCTGCCCAGCACATCATAATTCAGGAAGAGGCGGTGCATATTGCGCTCGATCACTTCCTCCAGACGGATGACGCGCTGCTGTCCGTCCTTATCTTCCAGCTTTACCAGACGCGGGAGCACGCTCGGTACCTGCACCGTGGCAAATTCCAGATGCTTTTCCTTTGAAGGATCCTTTCCCTTTTTGACCAGCAGAGCACAGATATTCAGGGATTTGTTCTTGATCAGCGGAAAGGGTCTGGAGGAATCCACCGCCATGGGCGTGAGCACCGGGTAGACATGATCGGTAAAATAGCGGTCTACAAATTCCCCGTCTTCCGCCTTCAGATCCTCATGCCGCTCCACCATGACCAGCCCCTTCTTCTGACACTCCTTCGCGAGCATGCGGTAGCAGCTGTACTGGTCTTTCACGAAATCATGCAGCACCGGATAGAGAAGGTTCAGCTGCTCTCCCGCCTTCAGTCCTGCGATATCCTTCTTGTTGTAACCGGCGTGGACCATGTCCTTCAGCGATGCCACGCGCACCATAAAGAACTCATCCAGGTTTGAGGCGGTGATGCTTAAGAATTTCAGCCGTTCAAAGAGCTCGATCTCCTTATCCTTTGCCTCCGAGAGCACACGAGCATTGAAGCGCACCCAGCTCAGTTCCCGGTTGGTATAATAATCGGTATTGTAAAAATCCATCTTTTCTTCCTACTTCCTGCAGATCTCGGGCCGTATCCCGTACACTTCCTCAAAAAAGTCCGCACGCGCACGCACACGTTCCTGTTCAAACAGCAGATCCGCTCCCGCGTCCACCGTAAGGAGCAGGCGGTCTTCCCGCATCACGGCGCTGATCTCTTTCACCTTCTGTTTCTGGCTCTTGTCCAGAGCGTTCGCGATCCGGAGGATCGCGGTGAGCTTTGCAATGGTCAGATAAGCTTCCTCACTGATATCACTGTGCGCGGACAGATCCTCGAAATACTCAAAATCCTCATGATTGAACTTTACGACGCTGGCCACCATCTCCCGTTCCAGATGGGACAGGCCGATCATCTCCGTATTCATGATGATGGAATAGGAGCAGTCCCCCACATTGGTCAGGTTGATGAATTTACCGCAGTCGTGAAGTATGGCGGAAAGGCGCAGCAGCAGGCGTTCCCGCTCTCCCATGCCGTGTACTTTCCTCATCCCGTCAAAGATCGCCAGTGCGATCTGCTCCATGGCTGCCGCCCGTTTGCGGCTGCCCATATAGCGGCGGCTGATGGTGCTCGCGCAGGCCAGGATATCCGCCTCAAAATCCCGCGCCGCCGATTTCAGATGCTTTCCTTCCGCGTATTCATATGCGATACCGTCGCAGAGCGTTGCTCCCGGCGCCCAGAGCGCTTCCGCGGAAAAACTCCGCACCACGCGCTTCATGATCCCCGCCGAGATCTTTAGCATCGGCACGCTTTCTTCCGGCAGTTCCAGGCGTTCCGCCAGTTCCTCGCTGCCTTCCGGCGCGATAGCCTCGGCAAATCTCAGGAAATCCTCCGCCTTTACCACGTTTTTTTCACTGGTACCGGCTACCGCCTTCCGGAAATGCGCCGAAAGATAGTCATCCATAACGATCAGATTCTTTACTTCCCTCTCCTTCAGATACATCTTGCGGAAAACATGAAGCTGCCCGTCGATCATCTCGTCCAGGACTGCTTCCACCTGCGAGGAACGCGGCTTGATCGCCGTCAGCCGTTCCAGCAGACGGAGCACGCCGAGCTTTAAGCTTTGCGTGATGACCAGCCTTCCCTTATCAAAAAGCGAAAGCTGAATGCTTCCGCCTCCGATATCCACGATCGCAGTCCCTTCCGCTATGATCTCGTCAAACTGTTTTCCGCTCGCGGCGATCGCCTTATAATCCAGAAAACGCTGTTCGGAATTGCTCAGGATATCCAGCTTAATCCCGCTGCGGTTTCTGATCTGATCCAGAAGGATCTCCGTATTTTCGGTCTCACGCAGAGCCGAAGTGCCGTAGGCACGGTATTCCTTGATGTGGTAGCTGCGCATCACGTCCTTGAATTCCTGCAGGATGCGGAAGAGCTCCTCCATCTTGGGCAGACTGATCTTTTTGGATACATAGCTGTCCGTCCCAAGAGCAAGCCGCTGCCGTATATATTCGATCTGGCGCATGCCGCCGGAGGAGATCTCAAAGATCTTCATGCACAGTTCAAAACTGCCCACATCCATCGCGGCAAAAAGCCGCGGAGTCTCTTTTTTATCAGCCATTCCCGCTTCCCCCGAACCTGTTGCCGAACAGCGGTCTCGGTCTGTTGGCCTGCACTGCGGGGTTCTCCGGCAGGGCGGGCTTGGGTGCTTCCGCTACTACATTTCCCGTATTGGCGTTATTTGAGGGCAAAGCCGGTCTGGCATTGATCGACAGCCCCTGGGAGGCCGAATTCAGTCCCGAAGAGGAACCGAACAGAACCCTGCGCCTTGAAGGCGTCTCCGTGGGAGTCTGTGCAGTTGCAGCCGGCGCTTCTTTTGCAGGCGCGGCTACCGCAGGTACCGTTCCGGGCGCGGCGGAAGTCTTTGCTTCCGCAGACTTATCGGAAGCGCTTGCCGGTCTCTGCGAGAACGACGAAGTTGCGCCCACTACCGAGCCAAAGAGCGAACGGTGTCTCACAGGAGCTTCCTCCGCAGCGGGTGCGGGAGCGCTCTGCAAAAGCGGATTTGGCGCTGCAGGTCCCGTCGGGGAAGACAGCGTGACCGGAACCGCAACCGTAGCCTGCAGGGCTCCCGCCGGCTGCGGTACCGCCACTGCCGGTACCGGTACCGCTTCTGCCGAAGCTTCCGCCTTAGCCGTTTCCGCGCTTTCTTTCTCCGTATCCGCATTCTCTGTCTCTGCAGGCGTATTATTTTCCTCCGCCGGCTCTTCCGGCTCCACTTTCCTGCCTATACGCTCCACTCCGCGCAGCCGGTCCACAAACTGCTCCGCAGTGCGGCCGGACAGGCCGTTACGCTCCATCTCAAAACGGTCGGCCTGTGCAAAGAGCTCTTCGTTTGAGATCCCCAAACCGTAACGTTCCGCCAGTGCTCCGACGATATTGTGGAATTGTTTGCGGTCCGGAGAACCGTAATAGATCGTGGTCCCGAAGCGGTCAAAGAGCGACAGCTTTTCCTGTACCGTCTCGTTCTGATGCTTGTCGATCGGGCTTTCGGGCCTGTCATCAAAGCGTTCCTTCACAAGATGCCTGCGGTTGGAAGTGGCGTAGATCAGGATATTGCGTGGCCGCTCCTGAAGCCCGCCCTCGATCACGGCTTTCAGATATTTGTATTCCACTTCAAAATCTTCAAAGGACAGATCGTCCAGATAGATGATGAAATAATAATTCCTTTTGGACAGCCCTTCGATCAGGCTGCGGATCTCCCGGTACTGATGACGGCTCACTTCCACGATACGCAGGCCCTGTCCGCGGAACTCGGTGAGAAGCCCGCGTATGCTGCTGCTCTTGCCCGTTCCCGCTTCACCGTACAGCAGGCAGTTATTGGAAGGCCGTCCGGAGAGGAAGGCCGTAGTATTGTCCGTCAGTTCCTTCTTCTGGTTTTCATAGCCCACCAGGTCTTCCAGTCTGGACGAACGGAGATTCCGTATAGGCTGGAGTGAAAGCTCTTCGCTGTCCGACAGGCAGAAGGCCCCGTACAATCCCAGTTTTCCCACGCCGTATTTTGCATACAGTGAATTAAGGACTGCGAGCATCTCCTCCGGGCTTCCGGCCTCTTCCAGTTTTGTCACCGCTTCCTTAAGGATCCTGCGTCCCTCCGGATCGTATTTCTTTCCGCTCCCCGTGCACTCGTAATTACACAGAAGCTCGGCTTCCGGCACGTGCATACGCCGCGACATATCTTCAAAATCGGTGTGGAAGAGCGAAAAGATGCGCTCGATCTCGGACTGGATCAGCAGATCCAGCGTCCCTCCGGGCGCGCCCTTACGTTCCGCAGCAAGCGAATACGGATTTTCATCCAGAAGCAGACTCTCACAGAGGATATAATGCCACAGGTGTCCGGAAACCCCCGCCTCCTCCGCGGCCGCGATCAGCCGCTTGCAGAACACCGTCAGACCCTCCTGCTGTTCCGACCAGCGGGATTCGCGCAGTGCCCGCAGCTCTTCGATCCATTCGTTTTCGGTTTTTTCAAAAAACAGACATGTCCCCATACTCAATAATTCCCCAATATTCTCAGATTTATAGTTTCCTCACGTACGCCACAGAGGGCATTGCGCACTCCCGGCTGCGAAAGGTTCCCTTCAAAATCAAGAAAGAAGCGATACTCCCACTTCCGTTCGGGAACCGGGCGGCTTTCGATCCGCGTCAGGTTCAGATCATTGTAGATGAAATGAGACAGGATATGAAACAGCGATCCGCTTTCGTGCGGCAGCTCGAAGCAGAGACTGATCATACCCGCATCCTTCAGGAAGATCTTCTGATTGCTCACGGCGATAAAACGCGTGGTATTGCCGTTTGCGCTGTTGATCCCTTCCCGGAGGACCTGCAATCCGTAGATGTCGGCCGCGTGGGCCCCGGCGATCGCTGCCTGTGACGGGTCCTTATCCTTTGCCACTTTCCCCGCCGCAAAAGCATTGTTCGCCATGGAGATCTGCTGCACACCCGCATCACGGAGATAACGTTCGCATTGCATCAGTGCCTGCGGATGTGCATAAACACATTTGATATCTTCTTCTTTCGCCCCGGGAACGCCCAGCAGACAATGTCTGATCTGCATCATACGTTCCCCGACGATAAAATGCTCATATTCGGCAAGCAGGTCGTAGATCTCGCTTACGATACCTGCCGTGGAATTCTCGATCGGAAGGACTGCGATCCCGGCACTGCCCTCATCCAGCACCGCCATGGCATCCCGGAAAGTCTCCACATGACGGAATTCCTTCCTGTCCGGAAAGAACTGCTGTGCCGCTGCCTGCGACCATGAGCCTTCCGCCCCCTGATAGACCACGGGAAGCGATTCGTCCAGTCGGTCCACCCCGATGAACGGCAGCTGCAGCCCCCGGGTTTCGGTGAGCCGCTTATACTGCAGCTTCCGGCTCTGACTCATCAGGAGCGTAAAGAGCTCGCTGATCCCTTTTTTATTTAAATCACCATCCACCATTGCCCGGACGGCATTCAGTTTTTCTTCTTCGCGGGCATGGTCATATACTCTCTTCCCGCTGGCCAGTTTGCATTCCGCCACTTCGCCGCAGAGCTTCATGCGCTGCTCAAACAGTTCCGCCAGCTGCGCATCCACCTTGTCCAGCTCTCCGCGCAGCTCCATCAGATCTCTCATGAATTTCTTTCCCCGATCACTTTATTACTCTTCACGGCTCTCAGACCGTGAAAGTAACATCACTTTATCTCTGCCCTGTGCCTGCTCAGACTTTGATGATCCCCAGGCTGTACTCGTCCCCGATGGGGAAACGCGCCAGACGTTCTCCGGTCTCCTTCTCATATTCGGAGACCGCCTGATCCAGCACATAAAAGCCCGAGAAATAATCGTGGATCAGGATCACGCCGCCCTTTACCATTTTGGGATAAAAGAAATACAGGCCCTCCTTTGTCGGCTGGTACAGATCCAGATCCAGGTTCACAAAGCAGAAACTGTCGTCAACATCCTTTGCCGTATCGGGAAAATACCCCTTTTTGATGATCACGTTTTCCGGATGTTCCATGCGTGCCAGCACCCTCTCCACCGAGGTTTCCGACAGATAATCCGAGGTATTCCTGAGGAGGCTGCTCTTTGTATCCGAACGGCTCTTCTCTTCCTCCAGATCCTTATCCGCAAAGCCTTCAAAAGTATCGAAAAGATAGAGCTTCTGCTCCGGGAAGTAATGATTGATCTCCTTTGCGAATTCTCCGCGGAAGACACCTGCCTCGGCAACGGATGCCGTAATGCCGTCCTTTTTGAGCATACGCGCGAAATATTTCAGAAAACTGATCCTTGCGCGCAGTGGGATCTCGGCATAGGAAAGATCGATCTTCGAACGGGAAAGCCCGTAAACATCCCGAAGCTCACGCTGCACTTCCTTCATGCCCATGATCGTTGCCACGATGACCCTGTCGTATGCGATATGCGGAAAGGCCTCCGCCGGGGCCATGATCGGTATGCCCTTATACTCCGTCCCCTGCACCTTCTGATTGTTGTCGGCAAAACAGACGACCCGTTCCGGCCGGTCCATCTCGTCATAGATCCGCCGTCCCAGCTGTCCGGCTCCGTATATGATCAGTTTTTCCATTATCTTCCTCCTGTATTCTTATCGTCATGCTGTCTTTTTCTGACAGCACCGCCTCTTTCCGGCATTTCAGAAGCGCTCGGTATTCTTCTCGTCGCAATAACGGCAGCGGTACAGTTCCCGTACCGGATCCGCCAGATAAAAGATATGCGGCAGTTCCTGCTCGATGGAAGTGATGCAGCGCGGATTCCTGCATTTCATGATGCCCTTCAGCTCCTTCGGAAGCTCCAGAACCCTTTTCTCCACGATCACCCCGTCCTTGATCACATTGATCGTGATCGTATGGTCGATCACCGCAAGCACATCCAGATCCAGCATATTGATATCACATTCCACCTTGATGATATCCTTTTTCCCCATGATATTGGAACGCGCGTTCTTGATGATGGCAACGGTACAGTCCAGCTTATCCAGTCCCAGATGGTAATAGATGGACATGCTCTTACCTGCCGGTATATGATCCAGCACAAAGCCTTCCTCGATCTTTCCAACATTCAGCATACTCTTGCTCCTCCTATACCAGCTCAAGCAGTGTCAGTATCAGCGCCATGCGTACATATACGCCGTACTGGACCTGTTTGAAGTATACCGCCCGCGGATCATCATCCACCTCCACGGAGATCTCGTTTACGCGCGGCAGGGGGTGCAGCACCAGCATATCTTCTCTTGCCCGCTCCATCTTTGCCCTGTTCAGTATATAGAAATCCTTGAGACGTACATAATCCTCTTCGTTGAAGAAACGTTCTCTCTGTACCCTGGTCATATACAGAAGATCCAGCTTCGGCATCACATCCTCAAGGCGTATCACCTCTTCAAAGGAAAGGGCCCTGTCCCAGAGCGTATCCCTCAGATAGCCGGGGATGCGCAGCTCTTCCGGAGAGATAAATACAAAATGGATGTCGGAATAGCGTGCAAGCGCATTGACCAGTGAATGCACCGTGCGTCCGAATTTCAGATCGCCGCAAAGACCGATGGTAAAGTGATCCAGCCTCCCTTTCAACGCCCGTATGGTCAGCAGATCGGTAAGTGTCTGGGTCGGATGCTGATGGCCGCCGTCCCCCGCATTGATCACAGGGATCGACGAACGGCTTGCCGCTACCATGGGTGCCCCCTCTTTCGGGTGGCGCATCGCACAGATATCGGCAAAACAGCTGATCACCCGTATCGTATCGGAAACACTCTCTCCTTTGGCCGCCGAGGACGAGCCCGCATCCGAAAAACCGATCACGGAACCGCCCAGATTCAGCATTGCCGTTTCAAACGAAAGCCTCGTTCGTGTACTGGGTTCGTAAAAACAGGTCGCCAGCTTTTTACCTTCGCACTTATGTGCATATTTTTCCGGATTCTTCTCGATATCCGCCGCCAGATCAAACAGCTTATCCAGCTCCTCTACGGAGAAATCCAGCGGATTCATCAGATGCCGCATATCACACCTCCTATCTGTACCCCCGTCATATCCTGCCCCGAAAAACTCCGGCCTGCGCTCCTCCGCCTTTCCGCCGGACTGCCTCAGGGCTCTTCAAAAAAGAGAAGCACGCGGCTTCTCTTTTCAAATGATCAAATAACCGTCAGCAGATCCTTTACCTCTTTTCTCTTCGGTGCAACAGGCTCCTCCGCCGGATAGCCGACAGGGATCAGTGCGATCAGTTTCTGTCCCTCCGGTACCTTCAGGAGCTCGCTCATACGCTCGATATCAAAAAGCCCCAGGATGACCGTGCCAAGTCCGTGCTCATAAGCCGCCAGGCAGAAGGTCTGCGAGGCAACCCCGGCATCAAAGAATTCCCAGCGGTCCTCAAACGCGGTAGAGAAGGAACCGTCCCTCTCGTAACCGGAACGCTTTGTGACCACACATACCGCCACGAGCGCTGCGCACTGTCTGATTATATCACCGTTACCCGGCCAGATGGTCGTGGCCTCGGCTGCAAGCTGTTCCTTCAGGGCCTTATCGCATACCGCGATATAACGCGGGATCTGGCTGTGCTTCCAGCTGGGCGAATAGGAAGCTTCCGCCACCAGTTCTTCCAGCACGCTCCGGTCCACAGGTTCATCCTTGAACTTCCGTATGCTTCTTCTTCCGAGTATGACTTCTTTTGCTGTCATCTGTAACCCCCCCTTTTCTTCTGTCCGGATCACTCAATCCACATTGATACCGAGCACACCGTCGATGGTGCGTACCAGATTGCCGATCTCGGGCTTGGTCAGCTGTGCATCCGCGCCAAGCTGCTCGCCCTTACGCCGCATTTCCGTATTGATCAGGGACGAAAAGATGATCACCGGGATCTTCTTGAGTACATCGTCCTCCTTCACCAGCTTGGTCAGGCGATGACCGTCCATCTGCGGCATCTCGATATCGGTAATGATACACTGGACGTTTTTCTCCAGCGTCCCCTCCTCCTTCCACTGGCAGAGACGGTCCCAGGCCAGCTGGCCGTTCTCGGTATGCGTCAGGTTGACATAGCCGGCCTTATGCAGCGATTCCACGATCAGCTTGTTCAGAAGTGCGGAATCCTCGGCGATCAGGATCGGCGTATCGTTCCTGCCGCGATGCCCCATCTCATCGATCTCCTGCACCTTCAGACCTGTCTCGGGATTGATGTCCGTAACGATCTTTTCGAAATCCAGGATGATGATGAGTTTGTTGTTCTTCTTGATGATACCGGTCGAAACTCCGTCCTCGGAATTGGAAACCGTGGAGTCCGGCTTTATGATCTCGGTCCAGGATACGCGATGGATCCCGACCACGGAGTCCACATGAAATGCGATATCCAGGGTGTTGAAATTCGTGATGATAAAGAGGCCGCCCGCCTCGGATTCTCCGCGCTGAAGACAGTTCTTCAGGTCGATCGCCGTGATCATCACGTCTCTCGGCATAAAGATCCCCTCAATGCTCGGATGGGCGTTGGGCACCGGAGTCACCGCCTGATAAGGTATGATCTCCCGGATCTTCGCCACATTGATCCCGTAGGAATTGCCCGCAAGAGTGAACTCCAGGACCTCAAGTTCGTTCGTTCCGTTTTCAAGCAGAATCTTGGTCTCCATAACCCCACCTCACTCATATTATTTGCAGCCAGCGGCATACTGCTAATATTATAAATAAATTCTGTGAAAAAGTCTATCTTTATTTCATCGTTTCTCCGTCCGGAATCTTACCGGCGCCGGCCGTTCCGAACCCCGGTCAACCGGAACGGACAGGCATCAGGGTGCAGCCAGTGTCAGCTCACCACGGCCTTCATTCCCCCGCATGATCATGGTCACTCTCTGCGCTTCCGAAGCCTGTGCCTGCGTGATCTCGATCACCAGCACCGCTTCGCGGCTCTCTCCCGCGGGGATCGTATCCCTGTAAAGCGCAAGATCATTCTGCAAAAGCGTCATCATGGACGCCTTGGAAAAGCTGTTGTTGATCCGGAAAGTAAAACGCGGCGAATAGGATGCCATATCAAGAAGCTGGTCGGTGCCGCTCACATTTTCGATCGTATAGCTGAATACCAGCAGGGTATTGCCGGCGGTGGCATTCACCACCCCCTGCCAGCTGTTGTCCTCGGTCACCAGAGGATAGCGGCTGACGGACATCATACCGCTGTAACTGATATCCAGGCCTTCGATGCCGAAGAACTCATCGATATCCGTATAGACCGGCTCCTGGGAACCCGGGCCGCCGCCTTCGCCGGAGCCGTCTCCCTTCCCGCCGTCATCATGGGACTCTTCCTTCTTTTTCTGTTCTTTCTCTGCTTTTTCCTTTGCGATCTGTGCCTGTACGGCAGCGAGACGTTCCAGCCTTTCCCGCTCCGCGGCCATCTCCTCTTCCTTCAGGGTCGTGGCACGGTAATTACTGTCATATTTCAATAAAAGATGGGCCGCGTATTCCTCGACCATCCGTAGCTCTTCATCACTCAACTGAGGGATCGCATCATCCGTGGCACAGCCGCCGGAAAACACAAGCAGCAGGCTCAGAATGAGCGGGATCATCTTCTTTCTCATAACTCTGATATTTTACCACATAATCTTATTTGGTTTCAAGGGTAAACCAGAATTCCACGCCGTCCTCAAAGTTCCGCACGCCGTATTCCTGATTCAGCGAATCCATGATCGCCTTCACGATGGACAGCCCCAGACCGCTGCCTCCGTATTCCCTGGTCCTGGCCTTATCCACCTTATAAAACTTCTCCCAGAGACGCGGCAGGCTTTCCTCCGGGATCGGGTCTCCGCTGTTGAAAACGGCGATCCGCAGTTTTTCCCCCTGCTCTTCCAGACGGACCGCGATCTCCTTCTTCCCGCTGCAATGATTCAGCGCATTGGACAGGTAATTGCGCAGCACCTCCTCTACCTGGTACTCATCCGCCCAGACAAAACGGCCGGGACGCGCATCGTAAAAAACGGATATCCCTTTCTGTTCACACATCAGGGTAAAGGACTCGATACAGTTGCGGATCAGCTCGTCCATATCAAAACGCTCCATCCGCATCGTATCCTGACCGGACTCCACCTGGTTCAGGGAAATGAGCATCTTGACCAGATGGTTCATCTTGCGCGTCTCGTCCAGGATCACATCACAGTAATAATCGCGGCTCTCCTCATCCTCGATCACCCCGTCCTTGAGTCCCTCCGCATAACCCTGGATCAGGGCGATGGGGGTTTTGAGCTCATGGGAGACATTCGCCAGGAATTCCGCCCTGCGTTCATCCGCGGAGCGTCTGGCTTCCACATCCTTCTGCAGTTCCAGATTGGCGCTCTTCAGATGGCAGATATTCTCCTCAAGCTTCGAGGAGAGGCGGTTCATGTTTTCCCCCAGCACGCCGATCTCGTTTTGGCTGTCTCCGCAGTAGCGGCTCTCAAAGTCCAGTTCCGCCATATGCTGCGATACCTCCACCAGGGACATGATGGGATCCGTGATCTTTTTGGTCACGAACCAGATCACCACTCCGGCCAGCAAAAGTGCGACAAGCCCGATGAGGCGGAGCATGCTGTTGGAAAGATGTACGGCTTCCCGCACACTCTCCAGCGGTGTACGTATCATGAAAAAGCTGGTCTCGTTCAGAGCCCCCCAGATGATCAGATAGTCGGAATTGTTATAGGGATCCGTTGCAAAGCTGATCGCATATTCCTTCGTCTCGACCACGCTTTCCCGGTTCATCTTGTCCCGCGAAAAAACGATGTCCCTGAGCTGAAGGCTGATACGCTCCGGATCCTTGATATTGGAATAGATGGTATTCGATCTGGAATCGGTGATGACCACGCTCACGTTATATTTATTACTGAGCCGCATGATCTCATCTTCAAATTCCTCTTCTCCGATCTTTTTGGATTCAAACGCCTCACGGAGTGAGCGGTAAACCTCGACCAGATTATCTTCTTTGTACCGGAAATAAGAACCCTCAAGAAAACAGACATTGACGACCCAGCACGCGAGCAGCGTGGCCCCCAGAAGGATGATATAGATCAGAGTCATGTCCCTCTTCAGGGAACGATGGAAACCGATATGTTTTTTCTTCTGCCTTTCCCTGTCCAAAACTCTTAGGGCCTCATTCCCCGGCCTCGAACTTGTAGCCCAGTCCCCAGATCGTATGGATCAGATCTCCCTTATCGCCGAGCTTGCTGCGCAGCTTCTTCACATGGGTATCGATCGTACGCGCATCACCGAAATAATCATAATTCCAAACGCCGTTCAGTATCTTTTCACGGGAAAGGGCGATCCCCTGGTTCTCCATAAAGAACTCCAGAAGCTCAAATTCCTTATAAGACAGATCCACGGCTTTGCCGTCAACCGCCACAGTATGCGCCGTCTTATCCAGCACTACCCCGCCGGCTTCGATCTTTTCCTCTCCGGCGGCACCGCCCGCCCTGCGCAGGATCGCTTCCACCCGGGCCACCAGGATCTTCGGACTGAAGGGTTTGGAGATATACTCATCCACGCCGAGCTGGAACCCCAGAAGCTCGTCACGCTCGTCGCCTCTGGCCGTGAGCATGATGATGGGTACCCGCGAAGTCTTCCGGATCTCCTTACAGAGCTCCCAGCCGTCCATCCGGGGCATCATCACATCCAGGATCAGCATGTCGATCTGCTTCTCCGCATAAAAGATATCCAGCGCTTCCACACCGTCCCCTGCCTCAAGCACCTCATATCCCTTGCGTACAAGGAAATCCTTCACAAGCTTACGCATCCTACTCTCATCATCGACTATGAGTATCCTGGGCTGTTCCATATCATCGCCTCCTGCGTGCTGGCGGCCGTCCGCTCCGGCGGCCTTATATCATCTGACTATAAACGATAAATATGATAAAAATGTGAAAAGCTCACTGTCTTTTCAGCTCCAGTTCACGTTCACGTATCGCGGCTTCCCTCTCCTTCAGTTCCGTCTCCCAGCCCGCATAGCGGTCCTGAAGCGTCCGTTCGTAATTCAGGATGTTCGGGCTGTCACTCACGCCGGCGATCACCAGCATCGCGATGAGACCTATGGCAAGCATGAAGATAACGATCAGCTGGGTCACCGTACGCCGTTTCAGTTTCAGATTGTGCTCCCTGACCGTCTGCAGGGTCCCGCGCAGGCTGTCGATCTGCCGCTCCTTATCCCGGTCCGCCCTGTATTCCGCAGGGATGCCGGGAATATCTCCGTCCAGAAAAGCACGACGCTCCTCCAGATACTGCCGTATCTTCAGAAGCCAGGCATAGCCTTCCGCCGTTGTAAAGATATTTTCGTTCACGGCCTTGGTATAAAGGGCCAGCACCAGTTTCGGCCGGTTCAGATCCAGCTGTTTTTCCAGCCTTCGTATCCTGGACTGTTCCGTCAGGGCCGCTTCCGCCTCCGATACATTCCGGTAGGAAAAAAAGCCCTGTTCGATACGACCCGTCACGTTCTTCACCGTTTCTGCCGATGCTTCCTCCGATAACTCGTCACCTGTGAACTCTGTTTCTTCCCTGATCTCTTCCGCCATCTTCTACCTCACTGCCAGCTGCGTGAAAGCTCAAAAAAGCGGCAGCCCTTGCTGCCGCTTTCCTTTATACCACATTTTACGGAAAATGTCATTTTCCCCCCGGTCCCTGGCTTTATTTTTTATCCAGGACTTTTTTCAGCTCATCCATAAAGGTGTTGATATCCTTGAATTCCCTGTATACGGAGGCAAAACGCACGTATGCCACTGCTTCCAGGCTTTCCAGCTTCTCCATGACGATCTCGCCGATCACCGCACTGGGCACTTCCTTCTCCTCACGCTTGAAGACTTCGGTCTCTACCTCGTCTACCAGATGCGTGATGGCCTCGGCGCTGATGGGGCGCTTATGGCAGGCGCGGAGCACGCCGGCCTCGATCTTTTTACGGTCATAAGCCTCGCGGTTGTTATCCTTTTTGATCACGATCAGCGGAATGGTCTCAACCTTCTCATAGGTCGTGAAACGCTTCTCGCACTCATCGCACACACGCCGGCGGCGTATGGACGTGTTATCGTCAGCGGGTCGTGAATCCACCACCCTTGTATTTTCGGAACCGCAAAATGGACATTTCATAGGGACTGACCTCCGTTTTTCCTTTTCGGCACCGGGGTACGATCGTTACGCCGGCACTGCCACACGCTGCCGGATCTCGGGCAGCTATGGGATATTATATCGTCATCCTCGATTTATGTCAACTAACTTATGTAAACCAAAACCGGAAATTCGTCGTTACCGTTCAGTGGCCGGCAGGCCCCCGGACAGTATCAGATCGCCGCATACCGTATACGGATACGTTTATGTCTGTTTCGACTCATCTTGAAAAATAAGCAGAAAAAACATCCCCGGCAATGGGTGCCGCGACCTCGCCGCCGCTGCCCGCATTCTCTACGATCACGGTCACGGCGATCTGCGGATCCTCTGCCGGCGCATATCCGGTAAACCAGGCGTGAGACTGTGTCTTATTGCTGGAAAACTCTGCCGATCCCGTCTTTCCGGCCACGGTGACATTCAGGGCCGACAGGCGTTTCGCCGTCCCGTAATCCACAACGGCCTCCATGAGGCTGCGCATCACCGCTGCCTCGCTTTCGCTCATCACGTTTCCAAGAAGCTGGGGTTCATATTCTTTCAGGACCTTTCCGTCTCCGGTGACTACGCTCTCGATCATGTAGGGAACCATCATATCACCGTTATTGGCAACAGAGGCTGTGATCATGTTCAGATGCAGCGGGCTCATAAGCGTTTCTCCCTGTCCGATGGCCGCCTGCATCACGGCATCCTCCGTCATATCCTTCCGCATGCTCACATGGCTGGACTTGCTGTCCATCACCAGCTGCAGTTCCTCATTAAAATGCAGGCCCATGAGCGTATCCGCAAAAAGATCACGATCCAGCATAAGACCGATGTTGGCAAACGAGGCGTTACAGGAACGTGCAAAGGAATCCTCCAGATCCACTTTCCCGTGAACGGTATGGTGATAACACTGTATCGTGGCACCTCCTTTATCAAGCCGTCCGGTACACTCAAAGCTGTAATCCTTATAAGTCCCGGGATTCTCCCTGATGTATTCCAGCGCGGTCACGATCTTGAAGGTAGACCCCGGAGGATACTGCCCCTGGGTCGCGCGGTTCACGAGCCGTCCGCTGTCCGTATCCGCAAGCAGTTCGTCCCAGATCTGCGCCACCTGTGCCGGATCATAGCTGGGGGCGGATACCACTGCCAGAAGACGGCCGGTCTTCACCTCACTGACCACCACTGCCCCCCGCCTTGAACCGAGCTTTTCATAAGCCAGCTTCTGCAGTGCGGGATCCAGGCTCGTATACACATTATTGCCCGCGTGCTTGCTCCTGTTCAGGTCATCCCGCATACGGCTTCCCAGGGAGATATCCGAGGTGATCAGATAACGCTGCATCAGCCGTTCGATCCCGCCTCCGCCGTTTACCGCATAGCCCACGGGATGTGCAAACACCTTCCCGTAGGGATAGATCCGCTCTTCATTTCCGGATTCATCCGTTACGCTTTCCGCCAGCACGCTCCCGTCTCCGGCATAAATGGTCCCCCGGGTATTATCCCTTTCCAGTATGGCCATGCGCTTCCCGTTATAGGAATTCACCATGGCCGTATCTCCCTCCACAAACATGAAACGGAGGATATTGACAAACATCAGCACAAAGATCAGCGCATAGATCAGACAGTGCACAAAGATACTGCGGTCCTGCGGTCTCCGCTTTTCCTCCTCTTCCTCACGGAGCAGCGCCTTCTCATCCTCCCGGACAAAGAACGCATTTTCCGCATCCGCTATGGCTTCCTCCGCAAGTCCGTCCGCCAGCATCTTTTCACGGCGTTTGTCCCAGGCTGCAAGCTTTTTCTCGTACTCTTCCGCTTCCCATTCGTCCTCGTCATATTCTTCCATGCGGAGCATGTAGATCCCCTGCAGTATGCCAAAAAGAACGATGGTGATGAGGATTGAAGTACCGCCGCTGGATATGAGCGGCAGCGTTACACCCGTAAGGGGAATGAGCCCTGTCCCTCCGCCGATCGTCAGTATCACCTGTACGCCGTAACAGACTCCCAGTCCGACAGCTGCCAGACGGTAAAAAGGATCGCGCACACGCCCCGCAAGGATCAGCGCAGCCAGCACCACGGCGAGACAGAGCAGGATCAGAAGGATGCCGAAGAGCACGCCGAATTCCTCCGCGATGGCCGAAAAGACAAAATCCTCCTCCACAAAGGGAATGACGTTCGGAGCACCGTGCCCGATCCCCAGGCCGAACCAGCCGCCGGTGGCCAGGCCGAACAGGGACTGGGTCAGCTGATAGCCCTTGTTGTCCGGATCGCTGAAGGGCGCCATCCAGACCTGTACGCGCACCCGCACATGGGAGAAAAGAAAATACGCGACTACCGCTGCGATCAGGCCGCCGCCGATCCCCGCCAGCAGATAGAGCGGTTTTCCGCTCGCCACATAGAGCATGGCGATATACATGACAAAAAAGATCAGGGCGCTTCCCAGATCCTTTGAAGCCACCAGTACCAGCACATAAACGGCAGCCAGTCCTGCCGAGATCAGTACGTTTTTGAAACGATGCGCGCTCTCCGCCAGCAGCCCCGCGATAAAGAACGCAAAGAGCAGCTTCACGGCCTCGGAAGGCTGGAAGGTGATGCCGAAGATATTCCAGGAAAGCTTGGATCCGTTAACGAGCCGGCCCGTGAGCAATACGATCAGAAGGCCTGCCAGACCCACGCCTCCGTAGATCCAGGTGAGTTTTTTCAGGATACGGAGCTTACGGATCAGAAAAGGCACCAGCAGAAAGATCCCCAGCGCGATCAGTTCAATGACGAACTGTCGTTTTGCATGCCGGAGGTTCAGCCTTGCCAGCACCACAAAGCCGACGCCCATGAGCATCTGCATCTCGCACAGCAGCACATTGTAAACATCCCGGTAGATCACGCGCGCGATCAGCGGCAGAAGGATCAGCACCGCCAGCTCCCCTCCGGCAAGCAGGGCCAGTTCTTCTATCACCCCGCTTTCCCCGGCATCCAGATGATAGAGAAAAACATCGGTCATCCCAAGCGCAAAAAAGAGCACGGCCAGAAATTCCAGGAAATAATAGATCCCCCTCCGGAAATCGCTGTCCTTGCGCCGGAGCGTCGTAAATACGATGGAGGTATGCACCGCCATGATGATCAGCAGGAAATATCTGGACAATTCCAGTATCAGTCTGGGCATTTTATTCTGCTCCCTTTCTGTAATGTCCGCGGCTGCTCGCCCCTTCCGGCAGGAACTCTTCCCCGCCGCCCGAAAGCCACGCGGTATAGCCGTCCAGGATCCTTAAGGCCTCTTCTTCCTTTTCGACCGAAAATTCGATCCGCAGGGCAGCCGCTCCCGTTTCTGCCAGCTCCGCCAGCTCCCTGTGCAGAGAGAGCGGAACGCAGTTATAAAGGGTATTGAAACAGTATTCATGATCCGGACGCACCGGGAAGCCATGTCCCTTTTCATCCTGCAACACGAGCAGCCGTGCATCGTGATCGCAGGAAAAGAGTGTCCGGAAGACGCAGTTGGCACTGTACATGAGGGGCGTCCGGCCGTATACGACCAGCTCCGTCCGGTCCCTCTGCGCAAACGATAAAGCTTCTTTTCCCGCCAGCTCCGCGCTCGCCGTATACGTCGCTGCCTCTTTCAGGAGCAGCTCCTGCGCGGCGGGATTAAATACATAGATGCCGCGGTCCGCCCGCAGTTTTTCCTTCGGGAAGAACCCGGCAGCGGCAGCCAGCGTATCAAGGGAATCACAGTAGATCCCGTCCGGCTCATTCTCAAGCGCGGCTTTCAGGATATCCCTGACCCGCAGCAGATGTTTCTGCCGCAGGACCGGTGGAAGACGCAGGAAAAGTTTCTTCCCCTTCTGCTTCCTCCCCGCATATGCAAAATACAGCTCCGGAGGCAGGATCAGGCCATCCACAAAATCCCGCTCCATCAGCTTTGCGGGATCGATCCCTTCCCCGGCCAGTCCGGCCAGGAACAGGCTTTTCCCTGTTTTTTCATTCCTCTTTCCAAAGACGGGCTCTCTGAGTTCAGATACGGATACCGGCTCTCTTTTTAATGGTGCCCGCAGCGCCTCGCTCATTTTATCAAGTGCATCGCGGCGAAGGGCATTCAGTTCCGCCAGCGGGACAAAAGAGTTTTCATCGCAGTCCGGTGTCAGTTCTTCAATGACAAAAGGCGTATCCCCCGTTTTCCGGATCTGCCGCAGGATCTCCGCTTCGGCAAGCGGCCGCTTCTTTGCCGGCTCCGCCACCGCTCCGCTCAGACTCACCTCTGCCTCGTCGCAGGAAAGGCTCAAAAGAAGCTCTTCCCCTGCCTTTACCCGTATGTATGCCTGTAAGGGCTTCTTTGCGGCTCCGTCGATCAGACGGCTCCGGATCGCGTCCTTTTCTTCTTCCGAGACTTTGGCATAGGCCGGATCCGAAAGGCTGATCATCTCCCTGCCGTTATGCCGGTCAAGATAGCCTTCCTGGCGCCCGCTCCGGAGATACAGGCCTTCCAGACGTTCAAGATCCGCCTTTTCCACCCGGTACGGCTCTCCCGCCGCACAGCGGTCCAGATATTTCCGGTACAGCTCCGTCACGCCCGCGGAATACTCCGGCGCCTTCATGCGTCCTTCGATCTTGAGTGAATCCACACCGGCTTCCACCAGGCGGTCAAGGACCTCCAGGCTGCACATATCCTTCATGCTTAAAGGGTAGCAGCTTTCCTTTCCGCGGCAGTGATAGGGCTGCCGGCAGGGCCCCGCGCAGCGTCCCCGGTTTCCGCTCCTGCCTCCCGCCATGGAGCTGAAGAGGCAGCGCCCCGAATAGCTGTAGCACATGGCCCCGTGGATGAAGCATTCCAGCTCCAGCCCACACTTTTTTATCTCTCTGATCTCTTCCAGGGAAAGCTCACGCCCCGGGACCACACGGCAAACGCCTTTTTTCTTCAGCCATTCCACGCCCGCCGCGCTCAAAATGCTCATCTGTGTGCTGGCATGGAGAGGCAGGGCGGGATAACGCTGCGAGAAAAGAGAAAGCAGCCCCAGATCCTGAAGGATCACACCATCGAGACCGCGCTCATATAAAGGATCGACGATCGCAAACACCGCCTCCAGCTCACGCGTACGTATCAGTGTGTTGCAGGCAAGATAGAGTTTTTTCCCGAACAGATGCACATAATCCAGTGCATCAATAAGTTCGCTCTCCGTGAGGTTTTTTGCATAAGCCCTCGCGGAAAACAGACCTGCCCCGAGATAGACGGCATCGGCTCCGGCCGTGACCGCCCCGCGCACCGCCGCAGCTTCTCCCGCCGGTGCCAGGAGCTCGGGCAGTTTTCGAGCAGGACCTTTTGCACAACGCAAAACAGCCGCCCCCGCATCCGCTGCAGCACAGCCGCCATTTACAGACAAGGCAGCCGAACTCTGCGGCTGCCCCCTTTTTCCCTTACACGCCGCGGTCTTCCCGTCCGCGGTCATTTCTCTCTTATCTTCTGCGCTTTCCATTTCGGTGATCCTGGTAAGAAAGCGGCGCCTGGGGTGAAGGATCCTCATCTTCGTACAGATCTTCCAGGCTCTGCTGGGTATAGGCTGTTCCGGAGCTTTCTTCCCTACGCACCGGTCTGGGCCTGCTTTCCCTCAGCTCCTCGCGGCCGCTGCCTTTCAGCTGCTCGATCGTCTTTTCCCGTTCCGACAGCGTGGTCCTGAGCTCCGTGATCAGCTTCTCGCTCTCGCGCAGCTTGTTCTCAAGGCTGCCCACATCCTTTTTCTGATCCTCGACCATGACCTGGCTGTTCACATAATTGTGCTTCATCTCATCCAGTTCATCGATCTTGTCCTTCAAACGCTGTTCCAGCTCTTCGGCATGTTCCTTCTCTTTGAAATAGCTGTCCGCAAAGTTCAGCTCCAGCATACGATGCCGTATATCACTCGACGCATGACGGAACGCATCGGTCTTTTCATATTCCTCGATCTTGCTGTTGATATAGGCGGCTACCTTCTGCATGTATTCCTCGCTCTCGTAACCGCTCATGGTCATCACCTTACCGGCGATCAGTACCTT
Source organism: Lachnospiraceae bacterium (assembly GCA_016282915.1). Lineage (GTDB taxonomy): Bacteria > Bacillota > Clostridia > Lachnospirales > Lachnospiraceae > NK4A136. The sequence continues at coordinate 31,735 of JAEELW010000064.1, forward strand.
GATGACTTTTTTATCCGCCATGGCCTACCTCCATAACACGAATATACACTATCCGTTATATTATAATCTATCCGGTCCCTTTTTTTCAAGAGTCCTTTATGTCTCAAGAGCTTTTGGTTCGAAAGGAATAGAAAAATGCCTGTAGGCCGCCTCGGTGGCGACTCTTCCTCGCGGTGTGCGCATCAGAAGGCCGTTCTGCAGAAGATAGGGTTCATAAACATCCTCAATGGTTCCCGCATCCTCTCCGAGGGATGCGGCGAGGGTTTCCAGCCCCACCGGTCCGCCGCCGAAATTCTGCATGATGGCCAGCAGCATGTTCCTGTCCGTCTGGTCCAGGCCCAGCCGGTCCACTTCCAGCAGATCCAACGCATGTTCCGCCACCTCGCGGGTGATCACACCGTCAAACTTTACCTGCGCAAAATCCCGCACACGCTTGAGCATACGGTTGGCAAGCCGGGGCGTACCGCGGCTGCGCCGGGCAAGCTCCTTCGCTCCCTCTGCGTCTATGGAAACGGAAAGCTTCTTCGCCGAATGATTGATGATATCCGTCAGTTCCTTTGTGGTATAAAACTCAAGACGCGACACCATGCCGAAACGGTCGCGCAGAGGCGCCGTAAGCAGCCCCGCCCGCGTCGTAGCGCCGATCAGCGTAAAATGCGGCAGTTCCAGCCGTATGGACTTGGCTCCGCTCCCCTTGCCGATCATGATATCGATGGCGTAATCCTCCATCGCGGGATAGAGCACCTCCTCCACCTGCCGCGAAAGGCGGTGGATCTCGTCGATAAAGAGCACATCCCCTTCCTGAAGGCTGTTCAGTACCGCCGCCAGATCCCCGGGCTTTTCAATGGCCGGCCCGCTGGTAATACGGATATTCACGCCCATCTCATTGGCGATCACGCCTGCCAGTGTCGTCTTTCCAAGACCCGGAGGTCCATAAAACAGAGCGTGATCCAGAGATTCCCCACGCTCCTTCGCTGCCTCGATATAAACTCTCAGGTTCTCCTTCAGCTTTTCCTGCCCCACATAATCCTTCAGGAACTGTGGCCGCAGGCTGCTTTCGATTTTCACATCCTCCTCGGTAAAGGAGGTTTCGATCATTCGTTTGGACATAATATATGATTTTGATATACGATCACATGAATCTTAACGCTGCTTTCAGAAGTGCTTCCGTACCGTCCGCCCCTTCTGCTGCCGCCTTCGCAACCGCCGTGCGCGCATCCCTTTCGGGATAACCCAGCGCTGTCAGCGCCTCGGCCGCCTCGGCTTCCGCACCGCTTAAAGCACTCACGGCTTCCGGAAGCATCCCTTCTTCGGGAAGCAGATCCTCCGCACCCATCTTTCCTTTCAGGTCGACGATCAGACGCTCGGCCGTCTTTTTCGCGATACCCTGGGCCTTGCTCAGGGTCTTCACGTCCCCGCCGAGGATCGCCAGACGGATCTGGGACGCACTCAGTTCGGATAAAAGGCTCATGGCCGCTTTCGGTCCCACGCCACTTACGGCAATGAGCTGACAGAACAGTTCGTGGTCATCACGGCTTCCGAAACCGTACAGCTGCAGTGCGTCTTCCCGCACACTGGTATAGGTATAGACCATGTACTCCGCACCGACCGGCGGAAGCTGCGCGATACGTCCGGAAGGAAAAAAGACATTGTATCCGATCCCGCCCACTTCCATGATGATGCGGTCTGTAAGCTTTGCTCCGATTGTTCCTTTCAGATACGCGTACAAGAGTTTCCGTCCTTCTGTTCCGTTATATCCGTATGACTGCCGTTTCGATGACACTCTCCGATGCATACGCCTGCAGGCATATCTTGTTTACATAACATCTCAACTATATCATAAAAACCGCGGCCGTTCAAGCCGCAGTTTTCCAAAAAAAGATACGCTCCAGCGGCTGCACCGCCCCATCTTCTGTTCCTGCATCGGCCGCTTATGGTATATATCAGATCAGCCGTTTCAGGCTTCCGTCCTCGCTCAGCGCAGCCTTAGCTTCAGCTCGCGAAGCCCCATTTCATGTTTATGGGATTTCAGATCAAGGATATAGAATTTTCCTGATGATCTGTGTTCAGCAGCCATCCGGCCCCGGACCGGCAGTAATATCCCGCTGTCTTATGCCGCTGTTATTTTGTGTGAAAGGTATAGGTATGCTTTCCCTTTTTCTTTGACGCATACATCGCGGCGTCCGTTTTTTCAAACAGAGCGGCGGTATCCCCCGCATCCTTTCCGTGCATGATCCCGATGCTGATGGAGACCGGCGGCAGACCGTCTTCCGTTTTTTCAAGTTCACTGCTGATCTGTCTGATCTTGCCTTCGATCAGGCTCTGCTGCAGCCCCTCCGAATGCACCATCAATATCACAAACTCATCTCCGCCGATGCGGCAGATATGATCTTCGCCCCTAAAGACGGATTTCAGGATACGTACCAGTTTTATCAGGATCCGGTCGCCGGTCTCATGCCCGTAGCTGTCATTGATGTTCTTAAAATTATCCACATCAAGGAGCAGCATATAGGTGGACTCCAGGTCGATCCCCTCCATCAGCAGATCGTAGCCCGCCCTGTTGTAGGCCCCGGTCAGTTCATCGTGGGAAGCCTTATAGTTCAGCTGGCTCAAGCTGCTCAGGTATCTGGTAAACATCCGGTTATAGGCTCTTGCCATATAGCGGAATTCCTTTGAACCCTTTTCCGGAATGGGACTTTCCTCCCGTATCCTGTCCACGGCCTTGATCACAGGCCGTATCCCGAGACGCGTGATCGCAAGCACCATCAGGATGATCAGAAGGATCTCGATCAGCATCATGATCCGGACTACATTCACTTCCCTCCGTAATGCCGAGAGTGTCGAACCTTCCGTGCTGTCCATCAGCTTGTCCACTTCCTCCAGGCTCTCCTGCATCTCCTGCCGTATCCTGTCCTTCAGCTCATAATAAGCTTCATCCAGCACAAGCTCCGTCGCCCGTCTCATCTTGTCTTCGGCAGACAGCGCCGCATCCTCTTCACTCAGCGTAACGCCCTCAAGCACCTCCGGATAGCCGGTATAGCCCTTTGCTTCGATCACCAGACGCATGGAATAGTATTCCCTGTCCATCAGGGCGATGGACGCGTTCATGGCCTCCTGCAGCTTTTTACGCGCCCCTTCCGTGCGCTGGTCCACATCCATCTTTGACAGTGCTTTTTCACGCCGGTTCGCGCTCTGTGCTTCTTCAAAATACTGATCCAGAAAACGCCGGTCTCCCTTTACCGTAAATCTCTGCACGCTTTCGGTCAGATAATCGGAGGCTTCCATCAGCTCACGCGCCGCCCGGTCCAGTTCCATGTGTTCCTCCGAGGCTCCGGTAAGCCGGCTGAACGTCACGGTCAGACGGAAGGTGACAAAACCGACGATACAGGACATGATCAGCATGACGATGATCAGTCCGATATTGATCGATCTGAGAGATATCCCTTTTTCAGCTCCCTTCTTCAAAACCAAACCTCCGCAACTAAAAATATCAGCGTGATGCGGGGCGGCTGCCGCCCCGCATCCGTAGTGCTCTTACCGTATACGTTATACTCGAATGAAATCATCCCGATCGGGATCCCAGCTCATATGAAAGCTGCAGACCGATCGCGATCATCGGGACTTTTGCGATCCTGCGCAAAGTATTATACCACGATTTCCGGACAGTATATGAAAAATTTTCGAAAACCTGAATTACCTGCGGGATATTTTATTCGATGTTCAGACAGACCTTCGCGTTTTCTTCCCTGAGATCCGCTGCCATACGTTTCAGTCCCCGGAAAAATCTGGGCATTGCCACGGCAGCGCTGTCCGTATGTATGATGCGCAGCTCCGTTTCTTCACCGATCTCCGTCAGCACATCATACAACGCATCCAGATTGCGTCCGAAATAGGCCGGCAGTTCCAGCTTCTCATCCAGCAGATCGTAAAATTCGTCCGCCGTGCAGACTTTTTCCAGATCCAGTATGATCTCCATCATTTCCTCCGCAGCTTAATACAGCTGGATAAAACTCTCGTAATGATCCCCGGTATAATAGATGTCCCAGTCCGTCAGGTCATAAACGATACGCTTCGCGCCGCGCTTCTTCCCGAGGCTGTCGATATCGCATTCCCGGTAATCCCCGTCCGGGAGCGATCCTTCATAATTTCCAAAACGGTCGCCGCCGATGCACTTCCCCGGGGCATAGGGTTCCAGACTTCCCCCGCTCCAGCCCAGCTTTTCGGCTTCCTTCTTTGTGATATAGTTCGACGGGAGCTTGTGATAGGTATACAGGTACAGAGCCACTTCGTCCCTGCTGCTGTAGGTACCGTTGATGTCCGGCTTTGCCGCCGATGCCTCCGTCGGAGCCGGCGCTTCCGTAGGCGTCGGCGTTTCCGTTGCCGTCGGTGCTTCCGTCGGCGTCGGCGTTTCCGTTGCCGTCGGCGCTTCCGTAGGCGTCGGCGCTTTCGTTGCCGTTGGCTCTTCCGTTGCCGCCGGTGCTTCCGTCGGCGTCGGTGCTTCCGTAGGCGTCGGTGTTTCCGTCGGCGTCGCTGCTTCCGCTGCCGCCGGCGCTTCCGTCGGCGGTGACAGGTCTGCCGGGGAAAGCTCCTCCCCGTTCAGCGCATACTCTTCTCCCGCTTCCGGCTGATCTCCGCTGTTTTCATTCCAGACCTTCCAAACCAGAACGCCGAAGATCAGGAGCGTGGCGATCAGAGACAGTATCATCCTCAGTTTTTTCTTATCCTGCATGCGCGTTCTCCCGCCTTTCCCTGCTCATCCTTTAACAGAATGACTTATGCAGCCATGACCTTGCGGTAGATCTCCAGATCCTCCCTGCTGTAGCAGACGATCATCACTTCCATCGGATATTCCTTATGGCTGTCCAGCCAGTTGACGATGGCCTTTAAAGCTACCACCGCCGCCTTTTCTCTCGGATATCCGTACACCCCCGTCGAGATACATGGAAACGCGATACGGTGCACATCATGCGCCGCCGCCAGATCCAGCGATTCATTGTAACAGCTATAGAGCAGCGCGGGATCCTTCGCGCTCCCGCTGTATACGGGTCCCACGGTGTGGATCACATATTTCGCCGGAAGATCGTAACCGCCGGTGATCCTGGCCTTTCCCGTCTCACATCCCCCGAGTTTGCTGCATTCCTCCAGAAGCTTCGGTCCGGCTGCCAGATGGATCGCGCCGTCCACGCCGCCCCCTCCTAAAAGCGTATTGTTTGCCGCATTTACGATGGCGTCCGCTGCCACTTTCGTGATATCGCCCACACTGAACAGGATGCGGCTTTTCTCCACTTTACTCAATGATCTCTCCTCCGTTCTGTCCGGATTCCCGGAAACTGTCTTCTGTTCCGTCATTAACCGTCCGCTTTCCCCGAAAAACGGATCTCAGGGTGCCGCAGCGCCTCATGGAGCTCCGCTGTCAGCTTTTTCACGGATCTCTTCCAGAAAGGCCAGGATATCCTTATATACCCACGCCCTCTTTTTCTCTTTCAGGATCTCGTGACGCATGCCCGGATACAGGCGCACCCGCACATCCTTATAGCCCGCGTGTTTCAAAAGTCCCGCCGCCCTTGCGATATCCTTCCTCGATATGCCGCAGGGATCCTCGGCACCGGAAAAAAAGCGTATGGGAAGGGACGGTCTGTTCAAGGCAAAGCCGTGTCTCCTGTAACACTGCAGGACAAGCTCCACCAGATTCCGGTAGCCGTTCAGCGTGAAGGTAAAACCGCAGAGCGGATCGGCGTTGTACTTTTCCACTTCCTTACGGTCCGAGCTGATCCATGCATTCTCCAGTCCTTCTTTTTCATATCTCTTCGAAAGAGAGGAAAGCAGGATCTTATCCACCAGCGCGGAATGGGAATGGTCCCCTTTTACGGCAGCCAGAGTGCTGACCAGGGCCAGTCCCGCCCTCATCCCTTTCATCAGGGACGGGCAGCCCATAACGCAGAGCGCATCGATCTCGGCGTCATATCTGCGTATGAAACATCGCACCGCCAGTGATCCCATGCTGTGTCCCAGAAGGATGTACGGGATCTTTCTCCCGGGGCAGCGCTGCGATACATATTCCTTTGTCTCAATGCAGATATCAAGGATATCTTCAATAAAGGCTTTATAGCCGCCTTCATACAGATAACCCAGATCCTCCGCCGAACGCACGCTGCCTCCGTGCCCGCGGTTGTCATGGATCACACACAGATAGCCGTTCTTCGCCAGGAAACGCATAAAAGGCACATAGCGCTCCTTATGCTCGCTCATCCCATGGACCAGCTGGACTATCCCTCTGATCTCCGAAGCCTCCGGCTCGATCCGCAGCAGTGCGAGCGCCAGCCCGTCGCTACCCGAAGGACGTTTGTATTCCGTTGTTCTTATCATTTCCTTTCCGCTTTCCTTTCCGCTTCTGTCTTTCCCTATGCTTTTAACCTTAATATTTTATTATACCAGAAACCGGCTTCCCGCGCCATGATAAGCTATCCGCAAAAGCAGTTCTCAATAGATCTTTTCTATCTTATCCGTGATCCCGTATTGCCGTTTAAAAGCGGCCAGGTCCGCCTCGTTCCGGATCAGCATGATCTCCTCGAAAGCACCCGTATGCAGATCCTTAAAGCCCGCCACCTGCTCGCCGTTGCAGATGCTCGCTTTGATAAGCGGCTTTTTCACTGCGGGATCATATGCGGCCGGACTGCCGGCTGCGGGGGCCGTATCCTTTTTCTCCCTTTTCCAGAGGGCGTTCATAAGAAGATGCAGGCCATAGGCGATGGGGACCGTCAATACGATCACCGCCAGCACATAGAGGAAAGGATCTTCAATATAGAAGATCGGCTCCGTCATATTATTGACAAAGGCAAAGCCGAACAGCTGGACAAACAGAGGATGGACCAGATAAAACTCCAGTGTGAACATGCCCAGGAATTTCAGGACAGGATTGCCGATACGGATCTTCATCCCGGCAAGCAGCACAAAGCATACAAAACTCACGGCACTGACGAGCTGTCCGAGCAGTTCGCCGTAGAAATGCCCTTCCTCCGTATAAACGCCGCCCCAGAGAGCGATGACATCGGAATAATAGCCTGCGAAGGCAAAGCCCGCTGCCGTGATCACGAACGACAGGATCAGCCACAGCGGATATGCTTTTCGGGAAAACGCAAGCAGCCCTTCTTTGTGGCGCGCCGCAGCGATACCGAGCACAAAGAGAAACGGCGTATTATACCACCAGGTGCCGGGCGAAAAAAGCATGCACAGGAAGAAATGCAGCAGAGTCCCGATGATCATCAGCGCCATGGAGAGCTTATCCTTTTTCACGATCTTAAAGCTCAGCCAGAACAGTAGATAGAGATAGATCATCGCCGGCACATACCAGATATAATCATAGGTTCCCAGCCATACCGGCTCTTCAACGGGTATATGCTTTGCTTTTTCGATCACAAAAAAGACAAGCCACATGATGAGAGCCGGCGTCAGGACCGGAAGGATCCTGCGGGCCGCAAAGCGATCAAAAAAGCCCTTCTTAAAATGCGCCGTATAAACGCCATAGCCGGAGCAGAAAAAGAAAACGGCCACACAGAGGTATCCGGTATAAACAAAGGCGTCCAGACCGTGACGGATCAGCTCCGGCGCAAGCCAGGGTGCACAGGTCCTCTGTGAAGCATGATGAAAAAGGATCAGGACCGCGCAAAAACCCAGGAAGGCCTTGGTCTGTGAAAATGAGAGCACTTCCTCATTCCACTGCCCTTTTTTACATAAGCGTGCTCCCGCGAAAAGAAGCAGCAGCAACGCCGGATAGATTATGATCTGCATGGTATGAATAACACCTCCGAATAATAAATGTCAGGAAGCCTCCCCGGTCGTTCCGTGTACTCTCGGAAATATAAGCGATACGAGAAATGCATTGACCGCGCCGGCAGCCGCGCCGCAGACAGTGAGCAGGGCTGCGTAGCTTAAGAGGAAGGAACTGCCGCTCTGTGACAGCCCCGCTATAAGCAATGCCACAGCCAGCTGCGTCAGGCTGTGAGCCGCACCGCCGATCATGCTCACGCCATAGACCGAAAACACTCCGCGCCGCAAAAGGCTCATGAGCAGGATACTCACAAGCGCTCCGGAAAGGCTGTAGCACAGCATGGGCAGATTGGTAAAGAGCAGGGCGATGATGAGGGTCCTCAGCACGCTCACGGCTGCTGCTTCCACCGGCCCGAAGGCATAGAGCACAAAGAGCAGGGCACAGTTGCACAGCCCCAGCTTCATACCGGGCAGCCCGATATTGAACGGGATCAGTGCTTCCACATAGCCCAGGATCACCGCCACGGCCAGAAGCAGGCCCAGCTTTGCGAACTTTCCCGCGCCTTTCCCTTCAGCGGACCAGGACATCGATCTCCTCCTCCCCGCCGGTGATACGGATCACCAGTCTGTGCGGCAGGCAGACGATGCTCCCGCCTTCTTTTCCGATCCGTCCCATACGCATACAGTCTCCGCCCGGACAGTCCGCCGCGGAGATAAAGGCTTCCCCGTCCCGGATACAGAGCGTGTTCGTCCCTTCTTCCGTCCGGAGCACATAGTCTCCGTCCTCCGAAAGCGTATATCTCCCGATCTCTTCTTCCCCATGACAGACCAGCGCATACCGGCCCTCGTCCTTCAGGAGGAGTCCCGTCAGAAAAAGAGCGGCCGCGGCCAGAAGCAGGATCACTGCCAGTACCGCATCCGCTCTTCCGAATTTCATTTTCAGCGCTCTGTTCAAAGCCTTTGATCGATATGATCCGCTCAGGATCACCGGCTGCTCAGCCGTTAGCCTTGTTAATGGAATTGATCAGGCCGCCCGCTTTGATGATCTCCTGCATAAAAGGAGGAAATGCCTGTCCCTGAAAACTTTCGCCCGTGGTCCTGTCGGTGATCACGCCGCTGTCGAAATCCACTTCCACCTCATCGCCGTCTTTGATGGCCGCTGCCGCCGCAGGGCACTCCAGGATCGGCAGGCCGATATTGATGGAGTTGCGGTAAAAGATACGTGCAAAGGTCTCCGCGATCACACAGCTTACGCCTGCCGCCTTGATCGCGATAGGTGCGTGCTCTCTCGAGGAACCGCAGCCGAAGTTTTTATCCGCCACGATGATATCCCCCTGCTTCACCTTATTTACGAAATCCTTGTCGATATCTTCCATGCAATGCGTTGCCAGTTCCTTCGGATCCGAAGAATTCAGGTAACGCGCAGGGATAATCACATCCGTATCCACATTATCGCCGTATTTAAATACTCTTCCTTCTGCTTTCATCCTTTCCTCTCCTCGTATAATATGTTTTGTACTTGCCTTGCAAGTGTCGGATGGGTGAATATGTAACACGCTCACTTCGTGACCGTTAACATATTCATCTCTCCTCGTATGATTTGTCCTTACAGTTCTTCCGGGCCGGCAATCCTGCCGAGCACCGCGGACGCCGCGGCCACCGCCGGGCTGGCCAGATAGATCTCGCTCTTTATATGCCCCATGCGTCCGACAAAGTTTCGGTTGGTCGTCGATACGCAGCGCTCTCCTTCTGCCAGGATACCCATATAACCGCCCAGGCAGGGACCGCAGGTCGGGGTGGAGACCACGCAGCCGGCTTTGACAAAAGTCGTGAGCAGCCCTTCCTCCACACACTGAAGATAGATCTTCTGCGTGGCGGGGATCACGATACAGCGCATCCCCTTTGCGATATGACGGTCTTTCAGGATCGACGCGGCGATACGCATATCGTCCAGCCGTCCGTTCGTGCAGGAACCGATCACCACCTGATCCACCGCGATATCGCCCACTTCGTCAATGGTATGGGTATTCTCGGGAAGGTGCGGGAAGGATACCGTAGGCTTCAGCTTATCCAGCTCTATGGTGTACTCCTCGTCATATACCGCATCGGCATCGGCTTCATACACCTTATATTCCCGCTTTGTATGCTCTTTCAGATATTCCCTGGTCTTTTCATCCACAGGGAAGATCCCGTTCTTTCCGCCGGCCTCGATCGCCATGTTTGCGATGGTGAAACGGTCATCCATTGAAAGATAGCTTATACCGTCCCCGACAAATTCCATGGACTTGTAAAGCGCCCCGTCCACGCCGATCAGACCTATGATATGCAGGATGATATCCTTACCGCTGATCCACTTTGCCGGTTTTCCGGTGAGATTAAACTTAATGGCGGAAGGCACTTTGAACCAGGCTTCGCCGGTGACCATACCCGCTGCCATATCGGTGCTTCCCACGCCGGTGGAAAAAGCGCCTACCGCTCCATAGGTGCAGGTATGGGAATCCGCGCCGATGATCACGTCGCCGGGCACGGTCAGTCCTTTTTCCGGGAGCAGGGCGTGCTCGATGCCCATCTCACCCACTTCAAAGTAATTGCTGATCTCATGCTCTTTTGCAAATTCCCTTACGCACTTGCAGTGTTCCGCCGACTTGATATCCTTATTCGGCACAAAATGATCCGGGACAAGCGCGATACGGTCTTTGTCAAAGACCGTCTTTTTATCGAACTTCTCCATCTCATGGATCGCTACCGGGCTGGTGATGTCATTCCCCAGAACCAGGTTGAGCTTTGCCCTGATGAGCTGCCCGGCTTCCACCTTTTCAAGTCCGGCTCCCGCAGCCAGGATCTTCTGCGTCATCGTCATTCCCATATCCTTTATCCTCCTGTATTAAAGATTCCTCATTCTTCATCCGGCCGGCTGCCGTTACCGTAAGCCGCATCTTCCCGGCTCCGACCACCTTCCGGCTCCGTATGATCTTCTTCCCGGCGCCGCCAGTCCTTCACAAAACGGCTGAGCCGGTCCACATCCGTTCCGAGCTCGGCTTCGGAGCGTTCCCGCTCCTCTTCCATGCGGCGCAGATCTTCCATCCCGCTGCTCAGTCTCCCCGCCTCATCGGAAAGCTGGCTGCAGAGCTCGGCAAGGCTGTCCGCGCTCTCCTTCAGTTCCGACAGTCCCGATCCTGCAGCGGAAAGACTTTCGCCGCATTCCGCGCCCTTTCCGCGGCACTCGCCGCTCTGGTCCATGGCAAGCTTTAAGCAGTTGCGTATCCGGATGATCAGCAGGAGCACATTATCCGTCTTCTCATTGATGGTCGCGCTCAGCTCCTTGATCTCATCCAGCGCGGTGACGGCCGAGATCGTGATGGCCCCCGCCCTCGAGATCTCCAGCGAAGTGTTCATCACATAAAGGTTCACCTGGGTCGCCAGAGACTGCAGAGCCGTCATCTCGGAATAAAGGTTTTCCGTCAGCTCCTGTGCATCACTGTGCATGGAATCCAGCAAAGCATAACTCGATCCCAGGATCTCAAAATCGTTTTCCGTATCTCCGTACTGACGGAGCTTTTCTTCCACCCGGCTGATCAGCTGTTCCGAACGGGCGTATACGGCGTTCCGTTTCTCCTTCAGTTCCGTCCCGAAAAGAAGAGCCGCATCGATACGGTCGGCCATTCTGCCGCTCCGTGCTTCCAGTTCCTCTTCCCGCTCCCGTATCCGTTCCGTTTCGGCCACGGTCCTTCCGAGGAGCTGCCGGTAACTGTCACGGCTGCGCAGGCTCTCCCTGGAAGCATCATCCAGATCCTCTCTGGTATTCTCCAGTTCCCGGGACAGGCTGCTCATCTGCTCGGCCTGCGCACGCAGCGAATCCGCCAGCGCCTTCAGATCCTTTTCACCGCTGTCCACAAAGACACGGTCGCGCATCAGCCCCCAGGCCAGACGGTCCAGCGGAAGGAAAAGCTTTTTTATCCTTCCCGTGATAAAGATCGAATACAGGACATAAAGCGCGAGATAGATCAAAAGCATCCCCGCCGCCTTGATCCAGAACACTTTTTTATCGTTCTCGGAAAGATAGAGCAGCAGAACGCTGGCCGCAAAAATGAGAAAAAAGGCGATGCCGAAGCCCGCCACCACCAGCTGAGTGATCTCTTTTGAAAAGGAAGCGCGTTGGTTCTTTCTCTGCTTCATAAGCCTTTATTACACTTCCCGCGTACGGAAAGAAATTCATAGCGGAAGCAATGCGTAGCAATACCGAAGTGTCCGTTCCGCTGCGTGCGGGATGCAATGCGTAGCAATACCGAAGTATCCGTTCCGCTGCGTGCGGGATGCAATGCGTCCGCGGACCGGCCGCAACGCTTCGAGATGCTAACTGCCAAGTGCGGTAAGCCGCCCGATACAAGCGAGCCAAAGAAGAACGCTTTGTCTCGCTGCCCTGTATCGCCCGTCCTACCGCACTAAGCAGTGGATCATCTCTCAGCTAGAAACGCGTCCTGAATGGTCCGCGGTACTGCATTCCATTCCCTTCGCAGCTGTAGGACGGTATACTTCAGACAGTTGAAAAACGGCTGTTCTGCATTCCTTCACGCCGCGCATGCAGAACCTGCCTTCGGCTGTTCTGCATTCCTTCTCGCCGCGCATGCAGAACCTGCCTTCGGCTGTTCTGCATGGGGCGAGCTACGCTCGCCCCATACCGAAAGTGAAAAACTGTCACCGGCAAATTCATTTGCCGGGCGACAGTTTTATCACTTTCGCTGCGCGGCTCTGCGTTTAAGTCTTAGTTATTGATCAGCTTATCCTCGTCGCTCCAGCTGTAGAGGCTGCGGATCTCCTTGCCGACGATCTCGGAAGGATGCTCGGCTGCCTTCTTACGCAGTGCGTTGAAGTGTACCTGGCCGCTGGCAGTGGACATATCCAGAAGGAAGTCCTTTGCGAAAGTACCGTCCTGGATATCGGACAGGATCTTCTTCATGGCCTTCTTCGTATCCTCGGTGATGATCTTGGGACCGGTGATGTAATCGCCGTATTCCGCGGTATTGGAGATGGAATATCTCATTCCTGCGAAACCGGACTGATAGATCTGGTCAACGATCAGCTTCATCTCATGGATGCACTCGAAATATGCGTTACGGGGATCATAACCCGCTTCCACCAGGGTCTCGAAGCCTGCCTGCATCAGAGCGCAGACACCGCCGCAGAGCACGGCCTGCTCGCCGAAGAGATCGGTCTCGGTCTCGGTTCTGAAGTTGGTCTCGAGAACGCCGGCTCTTGCG
>JAEELW010000065.1 GCA_016282915.1 Lachnospiraceae bacterium
AAATACTGGCGATACGTGAACAGATCGACAATATTTGACGTTAAGGGCAACAGGATGTAAGATGAAAGGCAGATCTGGTCAGAAACATCCGGCCATGGGGCCAATCTCATTTTCATCAACTGTCGATACCTTTACGCCATCATCTGGTAGCTGCTTAATAGACAGCATCCGCAAATGATGGTATGATAAGAAAACAGGAATATTCATGAGAGGAAGCGATAGACATGTTCTGCGGTAATTGCGGAAAAGAGAACCCTGACAATTCGGCATATTGTAACGGCTGCGGCAGTCCGCTTACGTCAGCTGCTCGAAACGCGGCCCGACCCGGGCAGGGCGGCTGGCAGCAGTTCCCGGGAGGGATGCAGCAGTATCCGCAGCAGGGGATATGGCCGATGCAGGCGAATATGCCGATGGAAAACCGTCAGCTGAACCGGCGTACGACAGGAATGCTGCCGCCGGGAATGTCAAAGAGTAAGTTTGCCTGGAATTCGGGTAATACCGGTACAATGGTCGTGCTGCTTCTCGTTGCGGTGGTGGCGTATATGGCCAATATATTTCTCCTGTACCGGCGGTTTATGAATTACCGGATCATTTCCAGCATGGCACAAAGCTTTCCATGGAACTGGATCATGATCGCGGCATTGGAGGCGATCATATTTCTTGTCGTACTGCTGGCACATATCAGCCTGAATGCGCCGCTGGCCTGGATCGGAGCGGGCCTGACCACGACCTATGTTGTGTACAATATATACACATTTATCAGTAGTACGAGAGGATTAAAAGGGATTTCAAGTGGTATCATTCGTGTTCTGTTTTTGAGTTATGGTCCGGCGCTGGTCTGGATGGCAGCAACGATCATTGTCGCCGCCCTGATCACTTCCATAAGCCGGAAGTATTCGTTATATCGTAAGAACAGTCAGTTTTTTTGAGAACCTGATCTGAAGCTCAGGAAACGCAGGCGGGCTGTGTATCGGAGTCTCAAACGGTCACAGCAGCATATTATCATACAGGAGGGAACAAACATGCCTTTTATTGATTCAAAAGTCAGTGTAAAAATGTCCGAAGAACAGAAGAAGGAACTGAAGGCGCGCCTGGGACAGGCCATTGCCCTGATCCCCGGGAAGAGCGAGTCCTGGCTCATGCTGGATCTGGAGGACGGGCAGAATATGTATTTCCGCGGGGATGATTCCAAGCCGCTGGCATTTATCAGTGTCAATATCTACGGCAGCGAGAATCAGGTAGCCTTTGCAAAGATGACCGAAGAGCTCACAAAGATCTACGGGGAAGTGCTCGGAGTGGAGCCGGATCATATGTATATCCGCTACTCGGCTACCATGGACTGGGGATGGAACGGGGGAAATTTCTGAGCTTAAACATCTCCCGATGAAAAAACTGCTTGCTGCAAGAAAGGGCTTTTACAGGGAATTATTTGTCCTTGTAATGCCCATCGTGATACAAAATCTCATAGCTTCCGCTGTCGGCATGGCAGACGTCGTCATGCTCGGCAGCGTTGACCAGACATCGATTTCTGCTTCCGGTCTCGCCGGGCAGGTGATGTTTCTTTTAAATGTCCTTTTCTTCGGGCTGAACTCGGCCCTTACCATACTGGCTTCGCAATACTGGGGAAAGAGAGAAACCGGGGTCATATCAAAGATCCTGGGGATCGGCCTCGTGATCTCGCTGGCTGTGACGCTGACGGTGGCGGCGCTCGCATTCTTTATGCCTTATCAGCTCATACGCATCTGGACGGACAAGCCGGAGCTGATCGAAGCCGGAGCGGTCTACCTGCGCTATGTTGCGCTCTCCTATATCTTTCTGGGTATCGTCCAGCCTTATCTGACCATAATCAAGAGCTGCGAGCGCGTGATCTTTTCCGCGGTGCTGTCTGCCGCGACACTGATCCTCAATGTGGTATTGAATTATCTGCTGATCTTCGGAAAGGGGCCTTTTCCCGAGATGGGGATCGCCGGTGCGGCGCTGGCCACCTCCATATCCTGGGGCGTGGGGATGCTCGTGTGCATCGTCGACTTTGTCCGGCAGAAACAGATCCCCAGGAGCATCGCGGGGATGTTTAAGATCCCCGGGGCGCTGGTAAAGGACTTTTTTAAGTATTCCCTGCCGGCGTTCATCAATGACGCCATGTGGGGCCTGGCCTTTAATATGAATTCCATCATCATGGGGCATCTGGGTTCCGATATCGTGGCGGCGAATTCGGTGGTCTCGGTGGCAAGGGATCTGGTGACGGTGGCGGGCTTCGGGATCGCCGCGGCAGCGTCGATCATGCTGGGCAAAGAGATCGGAGAGAACCGCATCGAGGAGGCAAAAAAGGATGCGTCCTCCATCCTGCGGGTCACGGTCTTTTCGGGGATCGTCGCAGGCCTGATCCTGTTTGCGGCAAGTCCCTTCATACCGGGACTTGTAAAGATCTCGGAAACGGCGGCGGAGTATCTTCGGATCATGCTCTATATCAATGTGGCCTACCAGATGGGGCAGATCGTCAATACGGTGCTCATCGCGTCGCTCTTCCGCTGCGGCGGCAATTCCAGATACGGCATGGTGCTGGATATCATCTGCATGTGGGGCTTCGCGGTGCCCCTGGGACTGATCAGCGCCTTTGTGCTGAAGCTGTCGCCGATCCTGGTCTATGCGCTCATGTGTACGGATGAATTTGCGAAGATGCCCTTTGCGGTGCATCATTATTTTAAGGCAGACTGGATAAAGAACATCACAAGAGAGGAGGTGGGAGGAAGGAGCAAGGATTCTTTTTGACGCTGGAAACATAGTGTGATATAATAAATGCTGTTCGCGTAAGCGAAGGGACACTTAAATCATATATTCAAAAAAGGAGAAACAAAATGAATCTTTCACCTCTTCAGAAAGCAAGATACGAATACAGCCCGAAGCTTCCGGGTATGCTCAGAAACGGCATTGCCGAGATCTGTGTCAAGGACGGAGCGGCAACGGAAAGCGTAGCCGATCAGGACAAGATCAAAGC
Organism: Lachnospiraceae bacterium; assembly: GCA_016282915.1. Taxonomy (GTDB): domain Bacteria; phylum Bacillota; class Clostridia; order Lachnospirales; family Lachnospiraceae; genus NK4A136. The sequence continues at coordinate 2,996 of JAEELW010000065.1, forward strand.
ACTGTTCCCGAATACCTACGGAAAGAACGAGATCACCTTTGAAAAGGGCGCCAATACTTCCGTCGCGAAAAAGCAGGTGGTGGGCGTGATCCTCTCCGGCGGACAGGCACCCGGCGGACACAACGTGGTCTGCGGCCTTTATGATGCCATCAAGGCAACGGACAAGAACAATGTGCTGCTCGGCTTCAAGGGCGGTCCCAGCGGTCTGATCGAGGATAAGTATATCGAGTTTGATGATGAGTATATCAATGCTTTCCGTAACACCGGCGGTTTCGATATCATCGGTTCCGGCCGTACCAAGCTGGAGACGGAAGAGCAGTTCAAGGTCGTTACCGAAGTGGCGAAGAAGCACGGCCTGACCGCCATCGTGATCATCGGCGGCGACGATTCCAATACGAACGCTGCCGTTCTGGCCGAGTATATGGCTGCACACAACACCGGCGTTCAGGTGATCGGCTGCCCCAAGACCATTGACGGCGATCTGAAGAATGAAGATATCGAGGCTTCCTTCGGTTTCGATACCGCCACCAAGACCTATTCCGAGCTGATCGGAAATATCGAACGTGATGCCAATTCCGCAAAGAAGTACTGGCACTTCATCAAGGTGATGGGCCGCAGCGCTTCCCATGTGGCACTGGAGTGCGCACTGGAAACGCAGCCCAATATCTGCCTGATCGGTGAGGAAGTAGCAGCGAAGAAGATGTCCCTTTCCGCGATCGCCGATTATATTGCCGATTCCGTAGAGAAACGCGGCAATGCAGGAAACAATTTCGGCGTGGCCATCATTCCCGAGGGTATCGTGGAATTCGTTCCCGAGTTCTCCAAGCTCATAGCCGAGATCAACGAGCTGCTGGCCGGAAAGAAGACCGAGGAGTTCAATGCACTTCCGAACTGGGATGCGAAGTATGAGTTTATTAAAAACGGACTTTCCGCAGAATCCTTCAAGGTATTTGAGATCCTGCCGCAGTTCGTGCAGCAGCAGCTCTTCCTGGAGAGAGATCCTCACGGTCAAGAGAAGGTTTCCCTGATCGAGTCCGAGAAGCTCCTCGCCCATATGGTGCAGGAAAAGCTGGCAGGCCGCAAGGCAGCCGGTACCTACAAGGGCAAATTTGCTGCGCAGCACCACTTCTTCGGTTATGAAGGAAGATGCGCATTCCCGTCTAACTTTGACGCAGATTACTGCTATTCCCTG
>JAEELW010000066.1 GCA_016282915.1 Lachnospiraceae bacterium
AATCTTCAGGACTGGGCGATCTCCCGTAACCGTTACTGGGGCACCCCGCTGAACATCTGGGAGTGCGAATGCGGCGAGTTCCATTCCGTCGGAAGCCGTGCCGAGCTGGCGGAGCTGACCGGCGATCCGAAGGCGGCCGAGGTGGAGCTTCACCGTCCTTATATCGATGAAGTGACCTTCCCCTGCCCGAAGTGCGGCAAAACGATGCACCGCGTACCCGAGGTGATCGACTGCTGGTTCGATTCCGGCGCCATGCCTTATGCGCAGCATCATTATCCTTTCGAGAATAAGGAGCTTTTTGAGGCGCAGTATCCCGCGCAGTTCATCAGCGAAGCCGTGGATCAGACAAGAGGCTGGTTCTATTCGCTGCTTGCGGAATCGACGCTGCTCTTTGACAGCCCCTGCTATCAGAACGTCATCGTGCTCGGCCATGTACAGGACGAAAACGGCCAGAAGATGAGCAAGAGCAAGGGCAATGCCGTGGATCCCTTTGAGGCGCTGGAAAAACACGGAGCCGATGCGATCCGCTGGTATTTCTATATCAATTCCGCACCCTGGCTGCCCAACCGTTTTCATGACGGGGCCGTGACCGAGGGACAGCGCAAGTTCATGGATACCCTCTGGAACACCTACGCGTTCTGGGTACTTTATGCCGAGATCGACCAGTTTGACGCTACGAAGTACAAGCTGGAGTATGATAAGCTCAATGTCATGGACCGCTGGCTGCTTTCCCGCCTGAACACGACGGTGGGCGAAGTGGATGACGATCTGAACGACTACCGCATCCCCGAGGCTGCCCGTGCGCTTGACCAGTTTGTGGATGAGATGAGCAACTGGTACGTACGCCGCGGCCGTGAGCGTTTCTGGGCAAAGGGTATGGAGCAGGACAAGATCAACGCCTACATGACGCTGTATACCGCGCTGGTGACCATCTCCAAGGCGGCAGCGCCCATGATCCCCTTCATGACCGAGCAGATCTATCAGAACCTGGTGGCGGGTCTGGATCCTTCCGCAAAGGAAAGCATCCATCTCTGCGATTATCCTGTGGTTGTAAAGGAATGGATCGATACAAAGCTGGAAGCGGATATGGATGCGGTGCTCAAGGTCAAGACCATCGGTCTGTCCGTGCGTAACGCCGCAAATATCAAGAGCCGCCAGCCCATCGGAAAGATGATCGTTAAAGCACCTTTCACCATGGAGGAGAATTTTGCCGCCGTGGTCAAAGACGAGCTGAACGTGAAGGAGATCGAGTTTGCCGATGACATCCGCGAATATTCTTCCTACAGCTTCAAGCCCCAGCTCAAGACCGTCGGTCCGAAGTACGGCAAGCAGCTGAAAGGCATCCAGGAATACCTTTCCTCCGTGGACGGCAATGCCGCCATGGACGAGCTGAACAAAGAGGGCGTCCTGAAGTTTGAAGTGAACGGAACGGAAGTGGAGCTTTCGAAGGACGACCTGCTCATCGATATCGCCAAGAAGGAAGGATTCGAAGCGGCTGCGGACGGCGATGTGACCGTCGTGATGGATACGCGTCTGACAGATGAGCTGATCGAGGAAGGCTTTGTGAACGAGCTGATCAGCAAGCTGCAGAACATGCGTAAGGACAGCGGTTTCGAGGTGATGGACCGCATCCGTATCTATGTGGACGGCAATGAAAAGATCGCCGGCATCATCAAAAAGAACGAGGAAGCCATGAAGCTCAAGCTCCTGGCCGATTCCTTCGAGTTCGGACAGACGAATGCTTCCGCCAAAGAAAACAGCATCAACGGCGAGAAAGTGACACTCGGTGTAGAAAAAGTATAATAAAAATCAAAAAAACCATGGGGACGGACCTCGTGGTTTTTTTATGGGAAGAACCACGGGAAGAACCTCGTGGTTTTTTCTTTTCAGTGACCTGCCGGCCGCATCCTCCATTGCCGCGTCTAAAGAAATACCTCCGCTTCGCCGAAATAAAGATTGATAAATGCAGCAATTGCACACGGAATGTGCTCAGAGATATCCGGACGGGACGGAACCCGTATGATAATGATCCGGATACACAATACCCGGGCCGATCTGCAGGTCCCGGCAGCGAAACGGAGAAGCGTATATGAAGATCGATCATCTTTCCAACGATCCCGTACAGTTAAAAGCAGCGGAGGTACAGAAAACGGAGCGGCAGCAGGAGAGCCGGTCCGGACAGAGTGCCGCCGCTTTTTTCTATCAGCCCGGCACGCAGGATACGATCCTGGCTGAAAAAAAGAAAAGCCCGGAAGAACTGACGGCAGCAGACGGCATGGATCCGAAACAGCAGAAGGACCGTATGACCCTGCTGGCCCATACCATGAGCCCCGAAGCCTATAAGGAGATGAGCCGCGAGGGCTTTGATCCCGCAAAGGCGGATCCGGAGGATGCGGTCAATATCGTTGACGAGATCAAGGCGACCATGGCCAAGAGCGGCGTCGTGGTCGCAGGATATAACGATGACCTTTCCATGGAGGAGCTTACGGCGATCACGGGCAGTGAAGCCTGCGCCAGAGAGCTGGAAAGAGCCTTCCGGGAACAGGGCGTTCCTCTTGATAAGGAAAATGCGGCGGAGGGAGCGGAAGCTGTTGAAAGGCTCACTACGATGCCGGCACCGGACCGAGGAGCAAAGGATTATCTGATCGAAAATGGACTGCCTCTTACGACGGACAATCTGTACCGTGCCGAGCACAGCGGCGCGGCAGCAGCGCATTCCGCAGCACAGGGATATGTGCAGACGGGAGCATATGTCGGTCGGACAGAGGCGGTGAAAGATACGGATGCTTTGAAGGAGCAGATCGCCGGTATCGTTGAAGCGGCCGGAGAAACGCCGGATGAGGAAAACATGGCTCTGGCACAGGGGCTGACCGGGCGCGGGCTGCCGCTCACACCGGACAGTTTTCTCCAGGCGAAGGCTCTGGAAGAGCTGAAGCTTCCCATGAGCGTGGAAGACGCTGCGGACGCCGCAGCCCGCGCACTTGCCGACGGGATGCATCCTTCGCAGGCGCAGCTGGATAAGAAAGAAACGCTTCTCGAGGAGGCAAAACGCTTAAGCGATACGGTGCAGTCTCTCCCGGACAGCGCGGCAGACGCCGTGGTCGACAAGGGACTGCCCCTGACCATAAAGAACCTGAGCCGTGAGGCGGAAAATGCGGCTAAGAATCCGCAGTCCGTGAGCATGGTCAGTATGGAAGCTTCCATTCAGATCACGGTGGAACAGCGCAGGCTGACGGCCCGCCGGCAGCTGGAGGAAGTGCGCCTTTCCATGACCGTGCAGGTCAGCTACCGTATGCTGAAGAGCGGCGTGAACGTGGATACGACAGAGCTTTCCAATCTGGTGGACCAGCTGAAGGCTGCGGAAGACGAGATGCGGAAGAGCCGTTACAATACCGGAGACAGCGCCCTTGCGCTGGAAAGGGAAGAACTCTTCGGAAATACGCAGAATATGCTCCGTCAGCTGCCGGGAATGCCGGTATCCATCCTGGGAGAGCGGCTTTCCGTTTCTTACAGCATGGAGAGCTTTGTTTCCAACGCGCAGCAGACCATACACCGCTACGAAGAAGCGGGGATCAGCTATGAGGCCATGCGGACGGAATACCGGCCGGATCTGGGAGACAATATCAAAAAGGCCTTTTCCCATGCAGATTCCCTGCTTAAAGAGCTGGGGATCGATGCAACGGAAGAAAACCTGCGCGCCACAAGGATCCTGGGATACAACAGCATGGAGGTATCGCAGGCAAATATCGACCGCGTGAAAGAAGCCTGCGGCATCGTGGATGATGTGATCGACCGCCTGACTCCTGCGACGGCTCTGCAGATGATCCGGGAAGGCAGGAATCCCCTGAAGATGAGCATGGAAGAGCTGGACACTTACCTTCGGGACAGCATTCCGACGGGAGAGAGTTACAGCCGGTTCCTGGTCCGCATGGAGACAAAGAACCGCATCACAGCGGAAGAGCGGGAAAGCTATATCGGTATCCACCGTCTGCTCCATCAGATAAAGAGCCGCGACGGCGCAGCTGTCGGCACGCTCATCGATGAGGGCCGCGAGCTCAGTTTTGAAAACCTTTTGGGAGCGATACGGAGCCGCAAAAGCGCCGGCATGGACGTCCGCGTCGATGATGCGCTGGAAAGCGTGGAAGGCCGCAGGGAAAACGATATCGCCGAACAGATCGAGACTGCCATGTATAAGGATGCGGTCAGCGAGCTGAAGGAAGCGGCCGATCTGCCGCCGGCTCTTTATGAGGAACTGATGCAGAGCAATATCCTGCCGGATGCGGAAATGCTTTTGGGATTGCAAGGCCTCAGGGAAAGAAGGGGTGAGCTTTTTGATATCAGTCGGCGTGCGGCAGCCGTGCCCCACCGCCGTCAGTATACGGCACCGGACGGACGTATCATCAGCACGGAAGGGAACGCTTCGGACGATGCCCTTTCGGTGACGAAAGGCATCCTGGAAGACCGTATGCAGGAAGTGCTGGATCGTTTTGATTCCCGCGAAGAGGCGGGGGCGGCATATGAAACCTTTGCGGATGCGGCGGAACGTATCCTTTCGGATGCCGCCGTAAACGATGACGGTTCCATCGACCTGCGTGTCTTTGCCGGGGCGATGAAACAGCTGGGCTGTGCCCGTGCCCTGGCCAGAGAGGAGAGCTATGAGATCCCGATGACGATCCATGGTCAGGAGAGCAGCGTGAGCGTGAGCATCCGCCATGAAGAAGCGGAAAAAGGCACTGCGGACATTACGCTCCGCAGCGACTGGCTGGGAAATGTCCACGCACGTTTTGTGGCAGGCAGCGAGCTCCTCAGGGCCTATGTGACGAGCGACAGTCCTTCCGGCAGGGATATCCTGGAGTCGCTCTCCGACGCTCTGTATAACCGCTATGATGAAGCGGGGATCCCTATGGGAGAGATCAGTTTTGTATATTCTGCACAGCAGACTCTTAATATTTCACGCAGATCGTCCGATGAAGTAAATGAGAGCTTTGACACCGCCACACTGTACCGCTGCGCAAAGATCTTTCTGCAGACGGCAGCTGAGGTATGATAAAAAGAGAGCCATGGACGGCGGAGGAGGGCGAAGGAAGCGCCCGGAACGGAGAACAGTATGAGAATAAATTATAATGCGTCCGCCGTGATTTCGAACAAGGCACTGAACCAGAGCGACAGTCTTCTGAGCCAGTCATTGCAGAGACTTTCCTCGGGTTTAAAGCTCAACCGCGCACAGGACAATCCTGCCGGTCTTGCCATAGCAAACCGTATGGATTCCCAGATCAAGGGCCTGGGTGTGGCAAAGAACAATACCAATGACGGTATCTCCGTGATCAGTACGGCAGAAGGTGCCCTTTCCGAGATGAGCGCCATCGTCCAGCGTATGAACCAGCTGGCCGTACAGTCCGGAACCGACAGCTATACCGACAACGACCGGGCACTGCTGGATCAGGAATACCAGCAGCTGAAATCCGAACTGACCCGTATCGCGAAGGATACGGAATTCAACGGCATGCCGCTTCTGGACGGCAGTTTTGATCTGAAAGGATACACCAACGATCCGAAGGTAACGGTGGATTCCTATTCCCAGGATGTTCCCGTGAGCAAGGATTATGAAGTGAACGTAGCTTCACTGATCCAGGCGGATAAGACCGTGGATGTGGAGCAGTTTAAGATCCCCGGCGTGGCAGCCGGCAGCGTGGCTTCCTCGGGTTATACCGGCAGTTTTGATGAGGAAAATTATAAGGTGACCCTGACGGGCCCCGGCGATTTCAAACTGACCCTTCAGCTTTCCTATACGGAATCGGGAGGCGTAAAGACCCTGGATCCTCCCACGGCAAACCCTCTGAAGCTGGATATCACCGGCATGGGTGCCATGAAGATCCAGATCGGGGCAAATGAGGGGCAGGAACTGGCAGTGCAGATCCCGACGGTATCCCTGTCGCGCATGGGCCTGGAAGAAAGCCGTATCAACAGTATGGAAGGTGCCCAGAAAGCCATAAACGAAGCCAAAGGGGCTCTGGATTATATCAATGATGTGCGTTCCCGTCTGGGTGCATATCAGAACCGTCTGGAACATAACGCCACCAGTGTGGACGTGTCCAATGAAAACCTGACCGCAGCTTATTCCCGTATCATGGATGTGGATATGGCGGAAGAGATGACGGAATATACCACGCAGCAGACGCTGGTGCAGGCCGGCGTGAGCATGCTGGCCCAGGCCAACGAGCGGCCCCAGCAGGTGTTGCAGCTGTTGCAATAATGCAGCTGCATATTGCAACAGCTGCATTGCGACGCGGCAATTGAAGTTGTGCTGCGCACAAGGCCGCGTCGCTGTATAACTCGGGATTCGCAAGCTCACCCTCGCGGGATAGTCAGGGAGAAAAGGTGTTGGCAACTGCGCCGGAATAATTCACAAGGCCGCACTGCCGCATAACTCGGGATTCGCAAGCTGTCTCCGCTCCGCTCCGGTCGTTGCCGGACCGGCGCCACCGGCGCCTGGCAACCCTCGCGGGATAGTCAGGGCGAAAAGGTACGGGCAGCTGCGCATAAGAATAATATTCAGGTGATGATATGACAGATGAGGTGAAACAGGGCTTTATAATGAGGATCAGCCAGGCCAATAAGAGCCGGCTGGTAGAGATCGTTTACGATATGTTTCTGAGCTACACCAGGGAAGCGCTTGCGCAGGATGCAAAGAGCGAGTCCTACCACAGGGCCGTCAGCCATGCAAGGGGCTGCCTTTCCGAGCTGATCGATTCCGTGCATATGGAATCGGAGGCGGCGGCGCTTGCGGCGAATTATTATAATCTGTATCGTTTTGCGGAGCGCCAGCTGATCCTTGCGGATCTGCGCCGCGATCCGGAACTTCTGAAAGAACCGCTCAGTATCATGCAGCGTCTGCGTGACGCCTGGGCAGAGGTGGCAAAGCAGGACAAGTCCGCACCGCTGATGAAGAATACCGATGTGGTTTATGCGGGCATGACCTATGGTCCCGGAGATGTGTCCGTGGACAGTACCGCCGCCGGAACAAACCGCGGTTTTTACGCGTGATAAAAAGCTGATATCGCTTATTTGCTTTCCCCTATAAAGACTTCAGGCAGGCTTCCCCGGCTTGCCTGAAGTTTTTTTCTTTCCGGGAGCTTCCTCCGGAATTTCCATAAAGAAAAAGCCCTCCGGGCGGGATGCGCACGTCTTCACTTCATTACGCATCATGCTTATCTAAGGAAAAATCATAAGAAGATCAGCTGCCGCCCGGGATGAAAATGCTGATACGCAGGCGCTGGCCTTATGCCGCCTTGCGGCCTGCGGATATATATATTATAATACCGTTCTATGAAAGCCATGATCGCCATGAGCGGCGGAGTGGACAGCTCCGTAGCCGCTTATCTGATGAAGGAAAAAGGATATGAATGCGCGGGTGTGAACATGCACCTGTATTCTCTGGACGAAGAGATGCAGGAAGGCTGCAGAAGCTGCTGTACGCTCCGTGATGCGGACGATGCGCTGCGGGTCGCCCTTTCCATGGGCATGCCTTTTGAAGTGAAGAATTATCAGGAAGAATTCCGGGAAACGGTGATGGAGCGTTTTGTCTCGACCTACCGGAACGGGGCCACGCCCAATCCCTGCATCGACTGCAACCGCTATATGAAATTCGAAAAGCTTCTGGATTACGCGCTTTCCCGCGGCTATGATACGATCGCGACCGGGCATTACGCCCGCATCGAAAAAGAAGGGGATCGTTATCTCCTGAAAAAAGCGGTCAATCCCGAAAAGGACCAGAGCTATGTGCTCTTCCGGCTGACGCAGGAACAGCTGGCGCACACGGTCTTCCCGCTGGGAGCTCTCAAAAAAGAAGAGGTGCGGCGCATCGCGGAGGAGCAGGGCTTCGGGAATGCACAGAAAAAGGAATCCCAGGATATCTGCTTCGTGCCGGACGGGGATTATGCACACTTTATCGAAGAATACTGCAAGGAAAAATGGCCGGAGGGCGATTTCACGGACCGGGAGGGAAAGGTCCTTGGAAGACATAAAGGCATCATACGCTATACCATCGGCCAGCGCAAAGGCCTGGGGCTTCCGGCGGAGGAACCCTGGTATGTTACGGGGATCGATGTAAAGGAGAACCGTGTGATCTTAAGCCACGGAGAGGGCCTGTTTACGGATACGGTATATGCGGAGGATATCAATCTGATCTCCCTGCCGCGGATCGAAGGTGAAATGCGCGTTACGGCACGCATCCGTTACCGGCAGAAAGAACAGCCCGCGACCCTTGTGCAGGAGGGTGAAGACAGGCTGAAAGTCGTTTTTGACGAGCCCCAGCGTGCGGTGACGAAGGGGCAGTCGCTCGTGATCTATCAGGGAGATACGGTACTCGGCGGAGGAGCGATCATCTGACGGATCTCGGGCACCGTAAAGAGATAGTCCTTATTACAGAAATCACAGTGCAGAGTCACATCTTTTCCATCGGAGATCATCTGATCCAGTTCACTGCGGCCCAGGCTGAGCAGTGCTTTTTCGACGCGTTCGCGTGTGCAGCCGCAATGGTAGCGGATGCTGTGGCTGTCCTCCACGCGGGCATCCGGCAGAAGCCTGCGTATCAGTTCTTCGGCGCTGTCACCTTCCGAGAGGCAGTCCGTTACGGAATGCATGCGGCTTAAGCTCTCTTCCAGAGCAGAGATCGTTTCCTCCGACGCAAAGGGCAGAAGCTGGATCAGAAAGCCGCCGGCATGCAGCACATGCGTATCGCGTCCCACCAGTACGCCGAGACCGACGGAAGAAGGGATCTGTTCGCTTGTGGCGTAATAGGCCGTCAGGTCTTCCCCGATCTCGCCCGAGACCAGAGGGATCTGTCCGCTGTAGGGTTCTTTCAGACCCAGATCCTGTATCACGGTCAGGGTTCCGCGTCCGATCCCGCCGCCCACGTCCAGATGGCCGTTTTCCTTCAGGGGAAGGACCACCTTCGGGTCATACATGAGTCCGCGGACCTGTCCGCAGGCGTCCGAGCAGACCGTAAGCTGCCGTATGGGACCGTCGCCGTCGATCTTGAGCGTGAGACGGTCTTCCTCATTTTTCATCAGGGCGCTCATCATGGCGCCGGCCGTGAGCAGCCGCCCCAGAGCCGCCGTGCACAATGGCGTGCTGTCGTGAATGCGTCTGGCTTCTTCCACGGTCTCGTCGGTCACGGCCGCGACAAAGCGTACTTCTTCGTGGCAGGCAGTGCCGCGTATCATCAGGTCGCTCAATCCCAGTCCTCCAGAAATTCCTTAAATTCTTCGCGCGCCGAATCGATCCGTTTCGGATCCTGGGTGTTCAGCGCCTGTTCAAAGCGGCGGATATGGTGTTCGATGACCATGCGGTCCTCGCCGAAGCTTTCCTCATAAAGCCGCTCTCCCTTGACCAGCAGGAGTTTGTTCTTTTCCTGCTCGCGGGGCGGGATCTTCAGATATTCCAGCTCCTTCATGCGCTCGGCGATCTCTTCGTCGCTCATATCCACTTCGCGCCCTTTCAGGATCTGTTTGATCACCTGGCCGGTACGGTTTACGCGCACCTGTACCTCCAGGATCGAATTGATATCGTAGGTGTAGGTCACATCCACGCTGTTGTCGTCTTTTTTCCCCTTGGGCAGGTCGATCTCGAGCTCTCCTAGCTGCAGATTGTTTTCGGCAAAACGGCTCTCGCCCTGCAGGACGGAAACACGGATCACACGCTGGTCATCCCGCAGCGGATACAGGGTTTCCGTTCGGCTGGCCGGGATCACGGTATTGCGTTCGATGATGGGACAGACATGTCCGCTCTCGAAACCGCCGCCCTCGCGTTCGATGCTCACCTCGGTGCTCAGGGTAAATGGACACACATCCGTCAGGATCACTTCCCGGATACTGTCGCGCCTTTCCTTCATGGCAGCCTGGATGGCCGCGCCGATCGCCACGGCTTCATCGGGGTTGACCGAGCAGTCCGGAATGGTGCGGAAGAGACGCCCCACCATACGGCGTACCAGAGGAAGACGCGTAGCGCCGCCTACCAGAACTACCTTGTCGATCTCGGAAAGCTTCAGCTTTGCGTCCGAGAGGCTCTTTCGTACGGGGATGCGGATGCGCTCCAGCAGCTCTTCGCAGTTTTTCTCAAATTCCTCGGGAGAAAGTACGGCTTCCTTTTCTTCGCCGCCGATATTGCAGCGCATGACGGGATGCCGTTCCTTTTCCAGGG
>JAEELW010000067.1 GCA_016282915.1 Lachnospiraceae bacterium
CCACCGATCTTCATACGATTTTGAGACTTCCGACCGGAATTTTCTATAAGCCGGGTGTAAAAGCAAATGTCATCTTCTTCGATAAACGTCCGGCAAGACCGGAAAAGCAGACGAAAGAAATCTGGATATATGACCTTCGGACGAATATGCAATTTACGCTAAAACAGCATCCGATGACTTATGCTGACTTGGAGGATTTCATCAGCTGTTATAATCCGAAGAATCGTTATGAGCGAAAAGAGACGTGGTCGGAAGAAAATCCCGATGGGCGTTGGCGTAGATTTATCGTTGGCGGCAAGGATGATCAGATCTTGAACCGTGACAAAACCAGCCTTGATATTTTCTGGATAAAGGATAAATCCCTTGCCAATCTCGATAATCTTCCCGCTCCGGATGAACTGGCGGATGATATCATTGAGAATCTACAGGCTGCCCTTGAAAGCTTCCAGGAACTGCAGGCTCAACTTAAGAAATAAGTGAGGTAGCGTATGCTTTATAATGTGTATTGTGATGAAACATGTCATCTTGAAAACGACGGAATCAACGTAATGGTTCTCGGAGCGGTCTGGTGTCCTCAAAGCAAGCTGAAAGAAGTAAACCAGCGCATCAAGGAGATTAAAGCCAGGAATAATGTTTCCCCAACGATGGAGCTTAAATGGACAAAGATTAGCCCCGGTAAACTGGATCTTTACAAAGATCTTGTAAATTACTACTTTGATGATGATGATCTTCATTTCAGAGCATTGATAATACCAGACAAATCGAAGCTGGATCATCAGCGTTTCAATCAGACGCATGATGAGTGGTATTATAAGATGTACTTTGATATGCTGAAGGTCATCTTCCATCCGATGGATCGATTTGAGGTTTATATTGATATAAAGGATTCCAATTCATACCACAAAGCACAGAAGCTGAGAGAGGTATGCAGTAATTCAATGTATGATTTCTCAAAAAGTATTATCCAGAGACTGCAGCCGATCCGCTCCGAAGAAGTACAAATCATGCAACTCACAGATATCCTGATTGGTGCCATAGCTTATGAGAATCGTTTATTTCCTGAAGGATTTAAAAAGAGCTCAGCGAAACAGGAAATCATCAGCCTTATCAAAAAACGTTCAGGCTATACAATGAAAAAGAAAACTCTCCTGAGGGAAGACAAACTTAATCTTTTCCGCTGGGATGCAAGGGGGATCAATGAGTAATAATTGCTGGCTTCCAAAATGTGAATATTATGACAGTTCTCAGCCGTGGACAGATTATGAGGATCTCCTCTATTCTATTTTCAAAACTGATTTTATAGATAGTTACCCTGAATTTGAAGGCAAGGAAATCAGAATCCGCTTCTATCCAAAAGAAAACAACAAGGAGGAAGCCTTCTATCATGTCACTTGCCAAGACTACCTTAAAGTCGGAGACCGCGTCCCTGATTTCAGAAGATGCGAAAGAATCCGCTGGGTCAGAGCCTTTATTGAGAACTATGACTGTGATACGTCAAAATGTACAGACTGTGACGGAATTAAAGTATGGGAGAAACCATACAAGAATAATCAGCGGATTCACTTGCTGTTTGAGGAGAAAAGATATATCGTAGTATTGGAAAGAAGAGACAACTATGTACTGTTGATCACGGCCTTTTATATTGATCATAATCATACCCTTGAGAATAAGATTAAAGAGTATCAGCGATATAAGGCTGAGTCTGAGTAAAAAAAATTTTCATTATTTCGCGAATTCTATTGACAAGGATCAAAATATCGGCTATACTTATAATAGCTCATCTGCCAGGTGTAGAAGGAGTTCCTGAAGACGTTTTGCTTATGCAAAGCGTTTTTTGTTTTAGTAAATGGGTACGTGCAGAGGAAGTTTAGCCTCTGTACGTCTTTTCTTAATAGTTTGCCTAAGTTTTGCCTTTGTTATTACCCGCTTCCCTTCTTCCCAGCTGACAGAGATGTTATCGCTGATCTGGAAGTACAGTTCAGCAAGCCATTGCCCTTTCAATATAATGGTTGGAATAGTCCTGTATTTATATCCACTCTGTTCATAGATCTTTTAAGTGTTCTGTATTACAAACAGAGAATTTTGATTGACATAAGACAAAAAAACTATGTATAATGAAATCTGATAAATATATGAAAGCGATATTATTTATGGATATGGATTTAAGAAAAACGATCGATAAAATAAAGGATACCCGGACGATAGCGCCGGATGAGCTGAAAATGCTGCTGGAGTGTACAGACAACGCCGATCTTGAGTATCTGTATGGGAAGGCAAGAGAGGTTGCTGACGGAATATTTCATAAGGACGTGTATCTCCGCGGGCTGATAGAGTTTACAAATTACTGCAAAAACGACTGCTATTATTGCGGGATACGGTGCAGTAACAGGAAGGCTGAGAGGTATCGCCTGAGCGAGGATGAGATAATGAAATGCTGCGATACCGGTGCAATGCTGGGCTTTAAGACGTTCGTCCTGCAGGGTGGTGAGGATCCTTTCTTTAACGATGATAAAATATGTGATATAGTAAGAAAGATAAAGGAAAAGTATCCGAAGCATGCGGTAACTCTTTCCATAGGAGAGAAATCCTATGAGAGCTATAAGCGGTTTTTTGACGCGGGTGCCGACAGATATCTGTTAAGGCATGAGACTGCAAACGAGGAGCATTACGCAAAGCTTCATCCCTCGTCCCTTTCGGGCGCGAACAGAAAGCAGTGCTTAAGGAACCTTAAGGAAATAGGCTATCAGGTCGGATGCGGGATAATGGTAGGGACGCCCTTTCAGACAGTTGGGAATATTTACGAGGATATCCTGTTCATGCAGGAACTGCAGCCCCATATGATAGGTATAGGCCCCTTTATCGCTCATAAGGACACTCCGTTTAAGGATGAACCTGACGGAAGCGTGAAGGATACGCTGGTGCTGCTTGCTCTGCTCAGGCTTCTGTTCCCGAAGGTATTGCTGCCTGCGACAACTGCACTCGGTACCGCTGACGCAACGGGCAGGGAAAAGGGCATACTGGCCGGAGCAAATGTTATAATGCCGAACCTTTCACCTGTAAATGTCAGGGGCAAGTATCTGCTGTATGACGGAAAAATATGTACCGGTGAAGAGGCTGCGGAGTGTAACGAATGCATGAAGAGACGGATTGGGAGCGTCGGATATCATGTGGCTGACAGC
>JAEELW010000068.1 GCA_016282915.1 Lachnospiraceae bacterium
ACATAATCAGCTAAAAGTGTTATAATGTCCATGAGTATTGGTTTCCTCCTTTGTTTTTCTTTGGTCAGAAAACATTATACCAAGGATTCCAATACTCATTCTTTTTATTTTCTTATCAACTGTCTATTTCTTTACTCCAATTAGAGCAATGCGGCCGGTTAGAGGAGGCCGGAACGGTGAAAAAGAATTCTGATAGGATGGAAGAGTCCGCTGAGACGGAGAAAATGCTGTATAAAGAAGGGAAATTCAGGAAATTACAGCAAATACATCTCTGAAGAGGGGATAATCCGGGCGGAATTGCTATAAAATTATGAAAAACAGAAGGAAATATAGAAAAACAGAAGGGAATATAAAAAATGAAAGCTATACTCATTGACGCTTAAAACACTTTTTACTGCGCATGCGATAGGATTATCAAAAGCAGAGGAAAGTTTTGTTCAAAATCCGGGAGGATACCCTAAAAAAAGACAGCTCTGATCGTATATCTGGTATATACTATCCGACAGGGAGGACATCAATTATGAAAAAGAGAATGATCGCACTGCTTACGGTATTGACGATGGGGCTTGCAGCCTGCGGGGACAACACTCCGGGACAGACGGAGAATGCCAGGCCCGAAACGCTGACGGAACAGGAGGGAGAGGAGCAGCTGCCGTATGTGGCGAGCGATAAGGTAAAGAAGCTCGGCGAAGGACTCAGGACGCTGGAAGCTCCGGAAGGGAATTTTGACGAAGCGGAGCTGAAGGCGTTATCGGGGCTGTACGGGAAGCTTTTATCGGAGACTGTCGCTGACGGAGAGAAAGACACAAATGTTCTGATCTCGCCCAGTTCGCTCATGATGGCACTGGGAATGTGCGAGAACGGGGCAGCCGGCGATACGCTGGACAATATGGAGAAGGTGCTCGGAGGGATCGGCGTGAGCAGGCTGAACGCGATCCTGAGCGGTATGGCAAAGCGTCTGGAAAGCTCGGATCAGGTGGAATGGAATGTGGCCGATTCCGTCTGGTTTAAGGATGACGGCAGGGTGCAGATCAAAGACGACTTTGTGCAGAAGGCGCAGTCCTGGTATGATGCGGAGCTTTATATGGCTCCTTTTGATGAGGGAACCCTTGATGATATCAACGGCTGGGTCTCGGATCGTACAAAGGGGATGATCCCTGCCCTCCTGGATAGTATCCCGGGGGATGCAAGGATGTATCTGATCAATACCCTGGCCTTTGAAGGCGGCTGGGCAAATGAATATGAGGAGTCCGATATCGTTACGGATCAGGACTTTACGAATGCGGACGGGAGAAAAACAAAGGTAGATCTCCTGTACAGCAGTGAGGACAGCTATTTTACAGTGGCCGGCGGCAAGGGTTTTGTGCGTAACTATAAAGGCGGGGCCTATTCCTTCATGGGGCTTCTTCCAGAAGAAGGAACGGACATGGGCAGCTTTGTGGAGGCGCTTGCAGAAGAAGATCTGGCCGCTGCCGTTAATAACAGAAAAAGCGGGCTTGCCCTTGTAAGGATCCCGGAATTTTCCGCGGATACGGATCTGGAGATGAGCAGCATTTTTAAAGCTATGGGTATGGATCTGGCTTTTGATCCAAATCGGGCGGATTTCAGCGATATGGTGACGATCCTTGATACGGAGCGGATCGACCGGATATGCATCGGCAGGATCATCCACAAGACACATATCGAGGTGGACCGTAAGGGCACCAAAGCGGCGGCGGCTTCGGCTGTGGAGATGCTGGATTGCGCCGGCGCGATCGAGCCGGTGGAAGAATTTGTGGAGATCTGTTTGAACCGTCCCTTCGTTTATGGTATCATTGATAATGCGACCGGGCTGCCGGTATTTCTCGGGGTGATCAACAGTTTATAAGAGCCTGCCTCAGCGAACACGCTCCGAAATATCTGATACGGAGGGATGATATGGCGGTTACTGCGAAAAATGCCGTATGGACGGAGTGGGTTAAGTATACGGATTATATACGCGGAGAGGCGGAGGGACTGGGAAAGGACGGCGTGATCGAAAAGATCCTTTCCTATGACGAGATCTTTACCGAAAAACAGAAAAAGAAATATCTGAAGCAACTGTGCAAAAAAAAGCTTGATGAGCTTACGGATCTGTGGATCGAAAAGGAATATCAGAAGATCCATCCGCATGGGATATGATTTTTCTTGACAAATACCGCATAATGATGGTAAACTGCTACAGTATGCCGCACGGAGAGGTATAAGCCGCGCATCAGCGCGCACCACAGTCCGGCGAGATTTGTGATAAGGAGGTGCAGACCATGTACGCGATTATTGCAACCGGTGGAAAACAGTATAAGGTTTCCGAGGGCGATATCATCAAAGTTGAGAAGATCGCCGGTGAAGCCGGAGATACTGTGACATTTGACAATGTGCTGGCCGTGTCCGACGGTTCTCTGAAAGTCGGAAAAGATGCGGCTTCGGCAAGCGTGTCCGGTAAGGTAATGCAGCAGGGCAGAGGCCGCAAGGTCATCGTCTACAAGTACAAGCCCAAGAGCGGTTACCACAAGAAGAACGGTCATCGCCAGGCGTTTACGCAGGTCAAGATCGAGTCGATCAAGGCGTAATGATCCGCTTCATCGTCCGAAAGAAGAATGACGGTGCTTATGCGGGCCTTTCGGTGGAAGGTCATGCAAAATACGGCAGCTACGGAAAAGATATCGTATGCGCCGCGGTTTCGGTCCTGACACTGAATACGGTCAATTCCATCGAGGCACTGACGGAAAATGTCATGAGTGTCCGGGAAGGCGGAAAGGGCGGTGCCCTGGAAGTGGATTTTCCCGAAGGCCTTGACGAAAAAGGAAAGCTTCTGATGGATGCGCTCGTGATGGGCATCAGGGACGTTGAGCAGCAATACGGCTCCGGCTATGTGAATGTTTCGGAGTCGGTGAGTGACGGAAAGTAAGGAAAGAGGTGATTAAAATGCTGAAATTGGATCTTCAGTTTTTTGCTCATAAAAAGGGTGTGGGTTCCACAAAGAACGGACGTGATTCGGAATCCAAGCGTCTGGGCGCGAAGAGGGCTGACGGTCAGTTCGTAAAGGCCGGCAATATCCTTTATCGCCAGCGCGGTACCAAGATCCATCCGGGTCTGAATGTGGGCCGCGGCGGAGACGATACACTTTTCGCCATGGCGGATGGTGTACTCCGTTTTGAGAGACTGGGACGCGACCGGAAGCAGGCCAGCGTTTATCCGGTAGAACAGTAATTATCGAGCAGATTTAAAAGCCCCGGCCTGCAACGGTTCGGGGCTTTTTTTGGGAGTAAGGAAGATGTTTGCAGACAGAGCCAGGATCATATTGATCAGCGGAAAGGGAGGAGACGGACATGTGTCCTTCCGGCGGGAAAAGTATGTCCCGGACGGCGGCCCGGACGGAGGTGACGGCGGACGGGGCGGCGACGTGATCCTTCAGGTGGATCCGGGAAAGAATACGCTGATCGACTACCGACATAAGCGCAAATTTGCGGCCACGCCGGGACAGGAAGGCGGAAAAAAGAACTGCCGGGGCAAAGACGGTGAGGATCTGATCCTTAAAGTGCCGAAAGGGACCGTGGTAAGGGATGCCGAGAGCGGCAAAGTGATCGTGGACATGTCCGGAAACTGTACGGAGTACCGTATCCTGTCCGGCGGACGGGGCGGCCTCGGAAACCAGCATTACGCCACTTCCACGATGCAGGCGCCGAAATATGCCCAGCCCGGGCAGCCGGCCAAGGAGGCTGAGGTGATCCTGGAGCTGAAGATGATCGCGGATGTGGGCCTTGTGGGTTATCCCAGCGTGGGGAAATCCACCTTTCTGCGCAGTGTGACCAATGCAAAGCCGGAGGTGGCGGATTACCATTTTACCACCCTTACGCCGCATTTGGGCGTGGTGGATATGGGCGACGGAAACAGCTTCGTGATGGCGGATATCCCGGGACTGATCGAGGGAGCGGCGGACGGCGCCGGCCTGGGACTGGAGTTCCTGAGGCATATCGAGCGCAACAAGCTGCTGATCCATGTGCTGGATGCGGCATCCACCGAAGGGAGGGATCCGCTGGAGGATTACCGCCGTATCAATGAGGAACTTGCAAAATACGGGGAGAAGGTTTCGTCCATCCCGCAGATCGTGGCCGCCAACAAGATCGATCTTTTGCCGGAAGAGCCGGAGGCGGTGGATATTGATGAAGACGGGGAACTGATCTACGGTCCTGATCCCGTGGAGCGGATACGCGAGGCATTAAAGGATGAGGGCGTGGAGGTTTATGCGGTGAGTGCGGCCACCGGTCAGGGGATGCGTGAGCTGATGGGCGTTGTGTGGCAGAAGCTGCAGGAATTTCCGCAGGAGGATACGGTCTTTGAATCGGAATACGATCCGGATACGGCGCTTCGCTTTTCCAACGATCCCTTTACGGTTAGCTATGACGAAAAGGCAGGCGAATATGTGCTGGAGGGACCGCGGATCGAAAAGATGCTCGGTTATACCAATCTGGATTCCGAAAAGGGCTTTCTGTTCTTCCAGGGTTTCCTTAAGGATACCGGGATACTGGAACAGCTGGAAGAGCTGGGGATACAGGACGGAGATACCGTGAGGATGTACGGTTTTTCCTTTGATTATTATAAATAAAGCTGTTGCGGGAGGAAAGTGCTTCCGCAGCTTTGCATCGTAATACAAGAGGTGAACAACATGAAACTGACAAGCAAACAGAGGGCGTATCTGCGCAGCCTGGCGGCGAAGGAGACGGCGCTTTTCCAGATCGGAAAGAACAATCTCACGCCGGAAGTGGTTCAAAGCGTGGAGGAGGCTTTCAACAACAGGGAATTGATCAAGCTTTCCGTGCTGAAAAATGCGGTGGATGATCCGATGGAGATGGCGGAAGCCCTGGCCGGCAGGACGAATTCCACCCTGGTGGAGATCATCGGACACAAGATCGTGCTCTACCGCTCTTTTAAGGATGAGCCGGTGATCGTGCTGCCGAAGTGAATGTACACTTCCGCACTGTAGATTTACATAAGTTTATTATGTTAATGCCAGGGTCCAAAGCTCATGAGACGAACATGCTTGCGACCTTAACATCAATATTTTATTGAAGGAAGATCATGCGTTTATGCAGCGACAGATATACAGATGAAGAGGCACGCAAAAAGCTGAGCCATAAACTGGAGCTGCGCCGTTACGAGCACTCTCTGGGAGTGGCTTATACGGCCTGCAGTCTTTTTATGGCCCACGGCCACGATACGCCCGAGGAGCTGTCGAGGGCTTATACGGCAGGGCTTCTGCATGACTGCGCCAAATGCCTGACGGATGAGGAAAGGGACAAGTACATCCGGCGTTACGGCGTGGAGCTGAGCCGGACAGAAAAGGAAAATCCATATCTGATCCACGCGAAGCTCGGCGCCGTGCTGGCAAAGGAAAAATACGGTGTGACGGATCCGGAGATCTTAAGCAGCATACGCTGGCATACCACGGGCTGCGCGGATATGACGTTCCTGGAAGCCGTGATCTTTTCGGCGGATTTTATCGAGCCGAACCGTAAGCCGCTCATCATCCTCCCGGAGGTGCGCACGCTGATCTATACGGATCTGGACCGGGCAGTGTGCCGAATACTGGAGCAGACCATCGTGCACCTGAACAATAAGGGCATGGCGATCGAGGAGCATACGCTGGAAGCGTGCGACTTCTATAAAAAGAAGATAATGCGACGGAGAAAGCAGGATTGACGGTCAGAAAAAAAGATAAAAAATCGATGCTGGTCACGCTGGTATCGCTGCTGGCGATCATATTATGCGGAGGACTTATCATTGCAATTGACAGTCCGGGCCTCAGTGTAAAAAAGAAGCTGTCCTTCGGGGAACAGTATCTGGAGGAAGCGGACTATGAGCATGCGCTCGCAAACTTTCAGGAGGTGCTCGGACGCGATCCCGAAAATGCGGATGCATACCTTGGCGCCGCGAAGGCCTATGAGGGGATGGGGAAGCGCAGTGAAGCATACGAGATACTGGATAAAGGATATGACGCGGTACGGGATGAGCGCCTGAGCGCGCTGAAAAAGGAAATCGAGCGCCGCGGGAACGATATTGCGGACGACGTTAAAGAGTGAGATAAGGAGGATCATTATGGATTCCAAAGAAATGGCGAAAAAGATCATAGCGGCCATGGAAGATAAAAAAGCCGTGGATATCCGCGTGCTGGATATCGGGGAGATCTCGAGTCTCGGCGATTATTTCATCATCGCCAGCGGGAACAATCAGAACCAGGTACAGGCCATCGCCGATGAGGTTGACGAGCGTCTGGGACGGGAAGGTGTGAACCCCCGCCAGGTGGAGGGCTATCCCAACGCAAACTGGGTATTGATGGATTACGGCGATGTGATCGTGCATGTCTTCGATGCGGAAAACCGTCTGTATTATGATCTCGAAAGGATCTGGAAGGACGGGAAGAGCATCGATCCGCAGGAACTGAAATAAGTGATTGTATTTTCTTTTTTTCTGTGCAATAATTCTTCTGTTTAAATGTATCCAGGGGTTCGACCGGACATATTCCAGACAGAAAGAAGGGTACGACTATGAAAAGAACGATCAAAGCCAAACTGACAACGGCTGTGATCCTCATCGTGGTGGTGGCTATGCTGCTTTCCATGGGGATCGTGGTGGGGATGTCCAGCAGGACGCTCACAGAACATCTGACGGGCGAGCTTCAGCTCAATGCCGACAAATACGCCAATTCCATCAACAGCTGGATAGAAAGGGAAAAAGGCCTGAACATTGCCGGAGCTGCGGCACTGAAGGCTCTGCCGGCCGGATCCTATGACCGGGAACATATCCAGCAGATCGTGAGCAGCGAATCTGAGGGACGTTCGGAGCTTCTGAACCTGTACTACGGTACGGAGGAAAAAGAGTTTATACAGACAGATCCCGCGGCGGAAACGCCGGAAGGTTATGATCCCACGGCCAGAGGCTGGTATAAGGCGGCAAAGGAAGCAAAGACCACCATCGTGACGGATCCTTATATGGATGTGCTGATCGGCGGGATGTGTATTACGATCGCTTCGCCGGTATACCGGGACGGGCAGCTGGCCGGCGTATTGGGAGCAGACTTTACGCTGGACTATATCTCCGGCGTGGTCAACGGCATTCCTTATGAAGACGGGGAGTATGGTTTCCTGATCGATGCTTCCCGCAATTATATCATGCACGAAAACAAAGCGTTCCTTCCGGGAGAAGATACGGCTACTTCGGTCATGAGCGTGATGGGCGGCATCAGCAGCATCGTAAGCACGCCCGGTAAAGAGTGTGTGCTGGAAAAGGATTACGACGGCTCAAAGAAGTATTTTGTCACGGCAACGGTGGAAAGCTGTGACTGGCAGCTGGGCCTGGCGCTGCCGAAGGGAAATATCAGCGGGAACATCACAAGACTGATCCTGATCGCCCTGCTGATCCTTGTACTTTCCATAGCGGCGGTCATCCTGATCATGACGGGACTGATCCGCCAGCAGCTCGCGCCGATGGAAAAGATGAAGAGCTTTATCAGCGAAAAGATCATCGGCAGCGACAGGGTAAAGAATACGGATTCGGAAGTGGAACAGATCGCGTACCTCCTTTCGGAACTGGAAACGCGTTTCATTGACGCGATCCGCAGGACGCAGCAGGAATCCCAGACCATCCGGGACAGGATGGAAAGTGCTTCCGACAAGATAGACGGCATCAATGTGAGTATCGGTGAGATCAACGGGGCGATGCAGCGTACGGAGCGCGGTATCGAAAGCCAGACGGCGAGCATCCAGAGCATTGAATCCGTATGCGTCAATGTGACGGGAGCGGCAGACGGCTTTACCACCGATACCCGGAAGATGAACGAGAAGACCGGCGAGATCATCAAGCGGGTCAAGGCCATGGTCCCCGAGATCCTGGCCAACAAGAAGCATGCGGTGGAAATGACGAACCGTACCAGAAAAGAGCTGGAAGAAGCGCTGAAGGGTGTACAGGTGATCGAACAGATCGTGGATGTGGCCAGTGCCATCCAGGGGATCGCCAGCCAGACCAACCTGCTCGCGCTGAACGCTTCGATCGAAGCGGCAAGAGCCGGTGAGGCCGGCCGCGGCTTTGCGGTGGTCGCAGACGAGATCAACAGCTTAAGTACCACGACGGGCAGCGAGATCGACAAGGTCAACCGCCTGACCGGAGAGGTTACGACCAATATCAACGAACTCTCTAAGGTGAGCGAACGGATCATACACTTCCTGACGGAAAGTGTCCTTGCGGATTATGATAATCTGGAAAAGCTGGCCAACAGCTACATGGAGGATGCCAATTACTACAGCGAGCTGAGCCATGAGCTCGGAACGGGGGCCGAACAGGTGAGCGTATCCGTGGCCGATATCAGCCGTGCGATCGAAGATATCAGCAGCTCCCAGAAAGAGCTGGGAGATGCGGTACATGATATCTCCGACAGCATGCAGTCTATCACCTCAGCCAGTGAGAATGTTTCCCATGAGACAAAGGACGTGATGGACAGCATCGATAAGCTTCAGGATACAACGGGAAGCTTTAATATCTGAAAAGCGGGGCCCGGGGGCTGAGATCCGATACGGGATCCCCGGGAAAGATCACGGTATGTGATATATGAAAAAGCAGACGGTCTTCCGTCTGCTTTTTTTCGGAATATTGTTCTGTGATGTGCGAAAAGCCTGCTGATCAGAATACCGGCTTGCAGCCACGAAGCAGGAGCGCAGCCCGGGGCTGAACAGTAAGCATCCGGCATCAAAACATCAGTGATACAGGCGGAACACCCCGAACACCTTTCCGAGTATCGTGCACTCCTGCACAATGATGGGCTCCATCTCGTCGTTTTCCGGCTGCAGCCGGATGTGATCCTTTTCCTGATAAAAAGTCTTGACCGTGGCGGAATCGTCGATCAGTGCCACGACCATATCGCCGTTCCGGGCGGTATTGCAGCTTTCAACAAAGATCATGTCACCGGAATGGATGCCGGCGTTGATCATCGAATCGCCCTTGACACGCAGAGCGAAGCAGGGAGCGTTCGGGACCATGTCCATGGGCAGGGGAAAATAGCTGTCGATATTTTCGTTGGCCAGGATGGGCTCGCCTGCGGCGACGCGGCCTACCAGAGGAATGCTGGTCATCTCCTGGCGCACCGTCTGGAAACCTTCGTCCATGATCTCGATGGCGCGCGGTTTGGTCGGGTCACGGCGGATATAACCGCCCCGCTCCAGGGTAGATAGATGCGCGTGCACCGAAGAGGTGGATTTCAAACCTACGGCTTCGCAGATGTCGCGTACCGTGGGAGGATAGCCCTTGGAAAGCGTAACGTCTTTGATGTACTCCAGGATCTGCTGCTGTTTCGCGGACAATCGGATCTCGCCCATACTGTTCTTACCTCCTTGAAAGGATCTCTTCTTAAATGTAACTCCATGACCGTCTGTTTTCGCGGCCGCAGCCCGCGGAAAGCAAACGTCTGTTCTTATCTATATTAACATAAGTATTTTCAAAAAGCAAACATATTTTCGGAACGGATTTTCGGAACAAATGTTCGAGAAAAGTATTGACAAACGAACAGATGTTCTGTATAATCCAAGATACAAACGGACGTTCGATATGGCGCGGATGCACCGCCGGAAGAGAAACGGGAAAGATCCGGAGCGGATCATACGGAAAAGGGCGCCGGAAGATATTGTTCGAGGAGGGATGATCATGACGGGAAGAAGCAGGATTTATGGCAGACAGGATATCTGCGGAAGGCAGGTAGCATACGGAAGGAGCGGATCCGGTTACGGATACGGAAAAGCCCGCCGTGCGTCCCGCAGGCGTCATTCAAAGAACATGTTCCGCCTCGGAACCCTGCTCGTTATGATGCTTCTTTCCCTGGGGCTGGCATTGCTGCCGGACAGGGAAGCGGATGCACAGGCCGAGGACGCCCTTGTATATTACAAGTATTATACCAATGTAAAGATCGGCGTTGGCGACAGCCTCTGGGGCTATGCGGAGCAGTACCGCAGTCCGGAAGGCATGAGCCATGAGGACTATATCCGGGAGGTGCAGTCCATCAATCACCTTGCAGACGATGATCTTGTCGCCGGACGAAGTATCATACTTCCCTACTATTCGACGGAATATGTATGCACACAGTAAGGAAAGCTCCCTGCGATCCCCGTTGATCACTGCAGTTTGCAGAAAAAGCTCCCGGCGATCGCCTTCGACCGCTGAAAAGGAGCCGCAACAGAATGCTCCCCCGAAATACCAATGATGATAGATGCAGAAGCGCCGCAGGATCATGCCACCTGCGGCGTTTCCGCGTGAGGGAGGGCGAGACCTGGCTTATCGTTACCGTTCAGTGGACAGCCAGCCACTGAACAGTAACTTGCTTTGCCGATATGGGCGGCAAGCCTGCTGATCAGAGTCCCGGCCCGCAGGCACGCAGCAGTTGCGTGGCACGGTTCCGGACAGCAGCATCCGGGCTGTGTTTTCTATTGTGTGTGTATAAAAGCTGTGCTATAATCAGAAAACATGAAAGGGACAACAAGGCAGGACAAGATACATAAGAATTATAAGCGTACATGATAAAACGCGTGGGGAGTCTGTCTTTCCTGTGTTTTTTTATTTTTTTATTCAAGGAGGCAAAAGAATGAAGGCAAAAAAGGTTTTGTCGATGGCGCTGGCCGTGATGCTGGAGCTTTCGAGTATTGCGGGAACCGGGTTCAGTGTGGTTGCAGCGCCTGCAGAAGAAGCGGAGCCTGTGATCGCAGCAGAGGCGGAAGAAGCGGAGCCTGTGATCGCAGCAGAGGCAGAAGAAGCGGATGAAGAAGCTGTGGAAGAGAGTGCATCCGCTGCGGATGAAGAAGCAGCTTCCTGCGTGGAACAGGCGGAAGCGTCCGAAGGCGAAGAGCAGGATACGGACGTTGAAGAAGCAGTCGGTGAAGGCGGGACAACTGCGGACGGCTTTACTTATGAGGAGATCAGTAAGGGTTACCGGATCACTGGGTATACCGGATCATCCTTAAACTTAAATATTCCGGATAAGATCGGTGATACCTATGTCGCAGAGATCGGTGAGAGGGCTTTTGCGGAAATGAAGATCAGCTCAGTCACGATCCCGGAGCATATTTCAACAATCGGAAAGGGTGCATTCGCGGATTGTAACTGTCTTACGAATGTAACGATCAATTCAAGACTGCTGGCGGATACTTATTCCAGGTCATCCGATAATAAGGGCAGTGTGTTTTATAATGCCGGATCCCAGGACGGAATGACGGTTACCTTTGGTGAAGGGGTGGAATATATCCCGGCTCATCTTTTCCGCACTTATGCAGATGAAAGCTCTGCGGTATACTGCCGCATCAGCAAGGTCGTGATCGCAGACAGCGTTACTGAGATCGGTGTAAGTGCTTTTGATAAGTGTTTTAAACTGGCAGAGTTAGAGGGGGCAGCCGGTGTTGAAAGGATCGATAATTATGCTTTTTCCTGCACCGCTTTTGTCAGCCTGCCGGATTTCCCTTCGGTAACGGAGATCGGCGAGGGGGCATTTGGCTGGGGAGCGAAGCTTAAGACAGCGGTCCTGGGGGCCAAAACAAAAAAAATCGGCGATAGTGCATTTACAGAAAACAGTAAGCTTGAAAAAGTCGTATTACCGGCATCGCTGACTTCACTTGGAAAAAGTGTATTCAAGGATGATATCAGTCTCAGCGAGCTGACCATCAATTCGAAGCTGCTGGCGGATCCTTATAGCAGATCGTATGATTCTGCAGCCTGTCCCTTTTATAACGCCGGCTCGCTGGATGGTATGACGGTCACCTTCGGCGCCGGTGTGGAATATATCCCGGCGCATCTTTTCCATACCTATGAAGATGAGAGTGCAGCCGTTTTCTGCAAGCTTAATAAGGTCGTGATCGCAGACAGTGTTACCGTGATCGGGACCAGTGCTTTTGATAAATGCTATAAGCTGGCAGCATTAGAGGGAGCAGAAGGTGTTGAAACGATAAATGATTATGCTTTTTCCAGCACTGCTTTTGTCAGCCTGCCGGATTTCCCTTCGGTAACGGGAATCGGCGTGGGCGCTTTTGGCTGGGGGGCAAAGCTCAAAACCGCAGTCCTGGGGGCGAAAACGAAAACCATCGGCGATAATGCCTTCACAGCAAATAATAAACTTGAAAAAGTCGTATTACCGGCATCGCTGACTTCACTTGGAAAAAGTGTATTCAAGGATGATATCAGTCTCAGCGAGGTGACCATCAATTCGAAGCTACTGGCGGATTCTTATAGCAGATCGTATGATTCTGCAGCCTGTCCCTTTTATAATGCCGGTTCGCTGGATGGTATGACGGTCACCTTCGGCGCCGGTGTGGAATATATCCCGGCGCATCTTTTCCATACCTATGAAGATGAGAGTGCGGCCGTTTTCTGCAGGGTCAGTAAGGTCGTGATCGCAGACAGCGTAAAAAAGATCGGAACCAGTGCTTTTGATAAGTGCTATAAGCTTTCGGAATTGGAAGGCGCGGCCGGAGTCACCGAAATCTGCAATTATGCTTTTTCTGTCTGTGCTTTCAGGGAATTGCCGGATTTCCCTTCGGTAACGGACATCGATGAAGGCGCTTTCAGCTGGAACGGTGATATGAAGACGGCCGTAGTAAGCGGAAAAACACAGAACATTGGTTCATATGTATTTTACGGAAATAAAAAACTTGAAAAAGTTGTGCTGCCCCTGTCGCTGACCTCCCTGGGAAAGAGCGTATTCCGTGATGACATCGCTCTTAAGGAAGTGGTCATAAACTCAAAGCTTATAAAGGATCCTTATACCAACCGGTACAGTTCGGAGGATAGTGTGTTTCATAACGCCGGTGCTACCGAAGGTTTCAGTGTCGTATTCGGAAGCAGTGTAGAGGCTGTCCCGGCTTATCTCTTCGGGACTTATGAGGATGAAAGCCAGGCGGTATACGCAAAAGTAAAGAGTGTGGAGATCAACTCATCCTTAACAATTCTGGGAGATTGTGCTTTCGGAAACTGCTATATGCTTGATACGATCCATTTCTACGGTAATGCACCCAAAACGATCGGGGAGAATGCCTTCTACAGCGTTGAGGCCAAGGCCTATTATCCCTCCAATGATAAGAGCTGGACGGATAAGGTAAGGCAGGATTACGGCGGAACCATTACCTGGGTCAAAGAAAACGGAAGCAATGTGGCTGTAAGCGGTGTTACCCTGAATAAGAGCAGCTTTGAACTTGGAGTCGGAAAGAGCGCTACACTCAGGGCAACGGTTACCCCTGCGAACGCGGCCAACCCGGATGTCAGCTGGAGCAGCAGCGACACGTCCGTTGCCACCGTGGATAACAACGGAAAGGTTACAGGCGTGGCTTTCGGTGAGGCGGTCATCACCGTTACTACCGTAGATGGCGGAAAGACAGCAAGCGCGACCTGTAAGGTCGTGGAAGATCCTTCCGGCTCTGATGATGAGATAACACTGAAAGGAAAGAAGAACGCAGAGATCACCGTATCCATCAGCTTTGAAACAAACGGCGCCGATGAGGTGGACAGCTATTACAGCAT
Organism: Lachnospiraceae bacterium; assembly: GCA_016282915.1. Classification (GTDB taxonomy): domain Bacteria; phylum Bacillota; class Clostridia; order Lachnospirales; family Lachnospiraceae; genus NK4A136. The sequence goes on from JAEELW010000068.1 coordinate 13,558, forward strand.
TTCCAAAAGCGGCAAGAAGGCTGTACTTTACAAGAAGATGCACAAGAAGGGCTATACCTTCAAGGGCTGGTATCTGAACGGAAAGAAGGTATCAAGTCTTACTGCAAAGACCCTGCAGAAGAATCCGGACGGCATCACCCTGGAGGCAAGGTTCAAGCCCATTACCTATAGCATCAAGTACAAGGTGAGCAAGCCGGCCAGGAAGGTTAAGGTAAAAGGTAAGATAAAGCTTAGCCGGGATGAGAAGAAGATCGGCTACGAAGGCGGCGAGCTTACGGCCAAGGGTACGGAGCTCAGCGCCAACGGATATGTGCTTAAGGGCTGGACAAACGTTAAAGGCGGCACGGAAGTCGTGATCGGCATCGGCGAGACCCTGCCCCTCAGCGAGCTGGTCCCCGACAGCGGAAAGAAGATCACCCTGTATTCCATCTGGGAAGCGGTGGAATAAAAGAAAAAGCAGATAAGATGTAAACGGAAATAGCCGTATCCCGCTTTGGGAGCGGCTATTTTTCTGTTCCTCTCAGAATGCTTTTTTCAGCGTTTCCAAAAGAAAGGTCTGTTGTTTTGGCTGTATCCATAAAAAAAATCCTGCGTCTTTTGCTTTTCTGCACATTCTGACGAAAAACTTCTTGTAATGCCTTGCGTGTTTTGGTAAAATACCATTAAATGCGGCGTTCTTTCCGAAATGCTTTTGTATAATTTTACAAGAACGGCGCAGAATAAAAAAACGGAGGAATGCGTCAATGAATGTCTACACTACCGACAAGATCAGAAACGTTGTATTACTGGGCCACAGCGGAGCCGGAAAAACGGCGCTGGCGGAGAGCATGGCATATCTGGCCGGACTGAGCTCCAGGATGGGAAGGACCGAGGACAAGAACACGATCTCGGATTACGGGAAGGAAGAGCAGAAAAGGCAGATCAGCATCTCTACTTCAGTGATCCCGATGGAGTGGGAAGGATGCAAGATCAATCTTCTGGATGCACCCGGAATGTTCGATTTTGTAGGTGAGGCAGAGGAAGCGGCATCCGCAGCGGATGCGGCGATCATTGTCGTAAGCGGCAAGGCCGGCGTGGAAGTGGGAACCGAGCGCGCCTGGGATCTTTGCGATAAATTCAAGCTGCCGCGCATGTTCTACGTGACGGATATGGATGTGGATAACGCCTCCTTCCGTAAGGTCGTGGATGCGCTGATCGAAAAATACGGAAAGAAGATCGCACCCCTGCACTTCCCGATCCGAGAGAATGAGAAATTCGTGGGCTATGTCAACGTCATCAGCCAGAAGGCCCAGAAGTGGCAGGGCAAGGAAGTGGCGGACATGGAGATGCCCGATTACAGTAAGGAATATCTCGATACTTATCATGATTCGCTTATGGAAGCGGTCGCCGAGACCAGCGAGGACATGATGGACCGCTATTTCAACGGCGAAAGCTTTTCGGAGGATGAGGTGCGTGCGGCGCTGCGTATCTCCGTGAACACCTGCGATATCGTTCCGATTTCTATGGGCTCCAACATCCTCTGCCAGGGCACCTACGCTCTGATGGATGATATCGTGAAGCTTCTGCCCAGCCCGCAGAACAAGAAGGTTGCGGGTATCTCCCTGAAGAATAACGAGATCTTCCAGGCGGACTACGATTTCTCCAAGGCAAAGAGCGCCTATATCTGGAAGACCATCGTGGATCCGTTCATCGGCAAGTATTCGCTAATCAAGGTGATGAGCGGCGTTTTCAAGCCGGATGACATGATCTACAACAAAGACAAGGACGTGGAGGAAAAGATCTCCAAGATCTATATCCTGACCGGTTCCAAGGCAACGGAAGTGAAGGAGCTGCACGCCGGCGATATCGGCGCCCTTGCAAAGCTTACGGCGGCCCGTACCGGCAATACCCTGTCCACCAAGGCCAATATCATCGAATTCGGTAAGGTTGAGCTCAGCAAGCCTTATACCTATATGCGCTACAAGGCAAAGAACAAGGCCGATATCGACAAGCTTTCCCAGGCTCTGCAGAAGATGGGCCATGAGGACCAGACCCTGAAGGTCGTGAACGACGGCGAGAACCGCCAGACCCTTCTCTACGGCATGGGCGATCAGCATCTGGATGTGATCGCATCCCGCCTGAAGGATGAGTACAAGGTAGAGATCGAACTGGTACCGCCCAAGATCGCTTACCGTGAGACCATCAAGAAAAAGAGCGACGTGGAATACAAGTATAAGAAGCAGTCCGGCGGTCACGGCCAGTACGGTCATGTCAAGATGCGCTTCGAGCCCAGCGGCGATCTGGAAAGCGCTTACGTATTTGAACAGGAAGTGGTAGGCGGCGCCGTGCCGAAGAACTACTTCCCGGCAGTGGAAAAAGGTATGCAGGAATCCGTTCTCCGCGGGCCTCTTGCCGCATATCCCGTGGTAGGCGTAAAGGGTATCCTCTATGATGGTTCCTATCACCCCGTGGACTCTTCGGAAATGGCGTTCAAGATGGCTACGATCCAGGCCTTCAAGAAAGGCTTTATGGAAGCCGGCCCTGTGCTCCTGGAGCCGATCGCTTCGCTGAAGGTGACCGTGCCCGATCAGTATACCGGTGATGTGATGGGCGATCTGAACAAGCGCCGCGCAAGAGTGCTGGGCATGAATCCCGTAGGCGGCGGAAAGCAGACCGTCGAGGCCGAGATCCCCATGAGCTGCCTGTACGGATACAATACGGATCTTCGTTCCATGACCGGCGGCCGTGGTGACTATTGCTATGAGTTTGTACGCTATGAGCAGGCTCCCAGCGATGTACAGGAGAAGGAAGTGGCTGCGAGAGCCGAGGCTGTGGCAGAGAGCAATAAGGAAGACTGAGTAGTGAGCGCGCCTTCATTTACACGGACACAGCTTGAGGACCTGATGCGCGCGGTGACACCGTTGTATGATTTTGTACGGCTTGTAGATCCGGGTGAATGCAGGGTGCTGAAGTCGGAAGGCGGGGAGCGTCAGAAAATGAGCAAACCCGCCAAAGCCGACGGACGTTGTTATGATATGTGGGGACAGGGAGACCGCTGCTGGAACTGCTCCAGTTACCGGGCAGTGGTTTCCGGCCGTCTGCAGGAAAAAGTGGAAAGTCTGGACGGAAATGCATGCCGTGTTATTTCCGTACCCATCATGCAGCAGGATGAAGCGGGAGAGCTTCATGCCTGCTGTCTTGAATTTGTGCGCCTTCTGGAACAGAGCATCATCCCCGGGGAAGAGCCGGAGGAAGAGGAGGCGGACGGCTGCGCGTATGATGAAAAATGTACGGACAGGGACAAATCGCTGCAGATCATCATGGAAGCGCTGGGGCGTCATTCCTCAAGCGCGATCGTATGTATGGATACCGGCGGAAACTGCATCTACGCCAATGAGGCGGCGTTCCGTATGTTCCGGATCCGCAATGAGCTGAAGGACCTGAAAAGCTTCCTCGACGGCTGGCTGGAACGGGATGCGCGGGAGAGCGGCGGACGCCGCTGGATACAGAGTTATGAACAGGGACGCGGCAGACGCTGTATCGATGTCGAGTATTTTCAGATAAATGCTTCCGGGGATGAGCCCCTGGGAAGCTATTATTCCTTTACGGATGTGACGAAGCTGACGGACGGAGACGAGCAGACCGGCATGCTCCGGGTGCTCGATCCGCTGACGGGACTTTATGACTGGGAAGGTTTCCGGGAAAAAGCACGGAAGTATCTTTCGCAGCATGAGGGAGAGGCTTTCCTGCTGATCCGTGTCAATATCAAGGATTTTAAACTGGTGAACCAGCTGTTCGGGAGAAAGCGGGGCGACGATACCCTCCGGGCCGTGGCATATATGTGCCGGGATCTGGCCGTCGGCGGGGATGTATACGGCCGCATCATCAACGACAGTTTCGCGATCCTGACTCTGGCGGAACATTTTGACGAAAAGCGTTATCGGACACGTGCTCTTCAGGTGGTGGAGCAGTTCGGAAATCCGATCTACAAGCTGCACCTTCAGTTCGGGATCTACCGGCTGAAAAAGAATCAGGAAGATATCGCGATCATGTGCGACCGGGCCATGATGGCGATCAAATCCATAAAAGACGATCATGTGCTGAGCTTTGCGGAGTATACGAACGACATGATCGTCAATGCGCTGTATGAGAGCGAAGTGGTATCAAGCTTTGAAGAAGCCCTGAAGAATGGGCAGGTTCATATCTACCTGCAGCCGCAGAACAGTCATGATGGACGGCTCATCGCGGCGGAGGCGCTGGCGCGCTGGATCCATCCGGAACAGGGCGTGATCCCGCCGGACCGTTTTATTCCCGTGCTGGAACGGGCGGGGATGATCCATGAGCTGGACCGCTATATCTGGGAGAAAGCCGTCAGGCAGCTCCGTGACTGGAAAGGGACGAAGAAGGAAAACGTGCGGATATCGGTCAATATCTCGCCGCGTGATATCGCGAAGATGGATCTGGAAAGCGTATTTCTCGAGCTGGTGAATAAATACGGAGTGGAACCTTCAAAGCTCAATCTCGAGATCACCGAAACGGCGGTCATGGCCGATCCGCAGGCCTGCATCGATCTGGTGCAGCGTCTTCAGAAGGCGGGCTTTGCCGTTGAGATCGACGATTTCGGCAGCTGCTATTCCTCGCTGAATCTTTTAAAAGACGTGCATGCGAATGTACTGAAGATCGACCGCATCTTCCTGGCGCGTACGGAGCAGGAAAAGCGTGCCGAGGTCATATTGACGCATATCATCAATATGGCCCGGGATCTGGATATGGGCGTGATCACGGAAGGAGTGGAGACCGAGCGGCAGCTTGATATGCTGCATAAGCTGGGCTGCGATATGTTCCAGGGCTTTCTTTTCTCCAAACCGATCCCCGTGAACGAGTTTGAAAAGAAATACTTTAATGCTCGTATCAAAAGCTCTTGAGACAAATCATAAAGAAAAAAACAATTGTCATTAACATCATGCTTTTTGAAGCAATAAAAAGGGGAAACGTACATGGCGGAGCAGGATAAAAGGGAGGGAAGCCTTCCGGAGCCGGACGGCCTGAGCGAAGAGCAGCGGCAGCTCATGAAGCAGAGTACGATCATGGGTGTCTATGCCGGGCCGACGATGATGGCAGCCTATGCGGGGCCTATGCCGAACGGTGGCGCCGCCGTGCCTGCCTGTGCGGGACCGCAGCCGGACGATGCTGCGAGTTCTCAGTCTGTTATGATGGATCAGGGAGGCGTGAGGCCGGATCTGGAAGCAGATGCCCGGATGGGGATGGCCTATGCGGGGCCTGTGCCGCCGGTTTCGGAGATGATGACGGTTTATGCCGGACCGGTGCCGCCGATGGCGGTGCAGCAGCTGCGGAACGCCTCGGAAATGCAGATGGTCTATGCCGGACCGCAGCAGATGCCAATAATGATGATGGCTTATGCGGGACCGAAACAGCCGAGCGGCGGGATGATCGGCATGATGGACCAGATGCGGCAGCAAATGAAAAAGCCTTCCGAAGAGGAAGGAGCTTACCGTTTCTGCCCGGAATGCGGGACGCAGAGCTTCAGCGGAAATTACTGCTGCGAATGCGGAGCGCCTCTGAGGGATCAGCCTTTTTACCGGAAATGTAAAAGCTGCGGGGCGCAGCTTCCCTGTACGCAGAAATTCTGTCATGAATGCGGGACGCCGGTGAAGGAAGAAGAGAGATCGTGGAAATGTCCTACCTGCGGATCGGAGGTCGCTCCGAAGCAGAAATTCTGCCCGGAATGCGGCGCAAAGGTGACGGTACAGGTATGAGCGTTTTTGGACTGAAGCCGGAGAACTGCGTATGGGAGCTTACGCTGGCCTGCTGTTTCTCCTGTAAATACTGTGGTTCCGGAGGAGGAAAGGCAAGGCCGGGAGAGCTTACGACGGAAGAATGCCTGAAAGTGGCGGATGAACTGGCAGAGCTGGGCTGCAGGCGGATATCGATGATCGGAGGCGAGGTGTTCCTGCATCCCGGCTGGAAAGAGATCATTACGCGTCTGGTACGGCACGGGATCGCGGTATGCGTCATCAGCAACGGCTATATGATCGACTCTGCCCTCGCGCGTGTACTGAAAGAACTGGATATCGAGTCTGTGGCGCTCTCCATTGACGGCCCGCGGGAGGTTCATGACCGTTACCGTCAGGAGGGCAGTTTTATGCGTGCAAGACGTGCACTCGGCGTACTCTGCGATGCGGGGGTGCCGGTATCGGTGATCAGCACGCTCAATCATGAGAATACGCCCCTTCTGGAAGAGCTTTACCGTTTCCTGCTGGATTATCCCATTTTTGCATGGCAGCTGCAGGCATGCCTGCCCATGGGAAATGCAGCGGAGGGAGCGGTGGATTTTCATTTTGACCATGCGGAAGCGATCCGATTCGTGGAAGAGCATGCGGAGGCACCCTTTGCTGTGGGGATCGCCGACAATATCGGCTATTTTACGCCGCAAGAAGGAGCGCTGCGCGGAAACCGCAGCGGTCTGGCCTGCTTTAAGGGCTGCCAGGCAGGACTGAGCGTCGTTGCGCTTGACAGCATCGGAAATGTGCGTGGCTGCGAATCGCTATACGATCAGCGATTTATTGAAGGAAATGTGCGGGAGCGCAGCCTCCGGGAGATCTGGGAGGATCCGGAGTGCTTTGCCTATAACCGGAAATTCCGCACGGAGCTGCTTAAGGGAAAATGTGCGGGCTGCGCGGAAGCGGAGCGCTGCAGGGGCGGCTGCAGATCCTATTCCTATTTTGTAAAAGGGCATTTCTACGAGGCACCTTTCTGTATGCGGGGGCAGATCTCGTAAATATTTTGTTAAATGCTGAAAAAAACACTTGCGTTTTCTGCGAAAGCAGTGTATACTTGCATATGTTGTACGGCTCGTTGGTCAAGCGGTTAAGACGCCGCCCTCTCACGGCGGAAACAGCGGTTCGATTCCGCTACGAGCTGCGAAGATGAATACCCGAAACGCTTATAGATAAGAGTTTCGGGTTTTTTCTTTCGGAAAAACTGTGGTTAAAATGGTTCAGAATGGTTAAGAAGCCTTTGAAATCCGCATAAACAGGCGGTTCAGTTGAAAGCAGCATTGAATCCACAGCGTGTGAAAGTTTTTCTGTAAATGAGATATCCTAAGATAATTAACAAGCTGGATAATGGCAAAATCCATTGTTCAGCTTGTTTTGACTATACGTAATCCCGTTGTTTTTGTCACGAATTATGTTAGAATACATATTATATTGCAGGATAACGCACAACGGAAATAGGATATTACAAATATGAATATGAAAGGTGAGAAAAAGAATCATAGAACCAGACATTTTGGGATGATGCTTGTAATGGTATTTCTTTTGATCGTTGCATTTTCAGCAAGA
>JAEELW010000069.1 GCA_016282915.1 Lachnospiraceae bacterium
GATCCCGACGGATTTCGCCACTCTGGCTAGACGGTAGAGCTTGCTCTCGGAGATATCGAAATAGGCCGCTTCCCAGCTGTTGAGAAGGACCGGCCTCTCCTTATACTGCCATACGCCGCGGATGATATGCGCCCGGACGAAATCGTGCATCTTGCGGCTCATCCCGCCGAAGCCCTCACTGCTGCAGCAGAGTATCGCCTCCGGCGTCTGGAAGCTCGTCCCCGGACGAAGACGCCAGGAAAAGCCCTGGGGCTGTATCCCGGAAAGGATACGGACTTTTCCGAAACCGGAACGCTCCGCAGATTCATAATGATTCCCGCTGTAGACAAGGTTGAAGCCGTAGACCAGTCCGGCGTCCTCGGTCGCTCCCTTTTGTGATACCATAAAGAAGGGATTTGCACGGTTGGAACTGACCCCGCAGACCGATCCGGTCGAGATACGTCCTGCCCGGACAGGAATATCGTTCTTTTTCATCTCCCTGGCCCAATGTCCGGTAAAGCAGTGATAGACCCAGCGCTCCGGATCCAGATCCAGCTGCATGCTGAGCGCGCGGCGCAGCTCGATCGGCGACTCCTCGCCATTGTGGATATGAACGCTTCTCGTGATCACATCCGCATCCTCGAAAAGGCTGTAGATCAGGATCAGTTTTATTTCCCCGTTCCTGTCTTTTAAACTGATCCCGAGGGTCTCCACCTCCTCTTCTTTTCCATAGGATGAGGGCAGGCCACCCAGTTCCGGTTTTCCCCTTTTCACTTCATGAGAATCATAGATCAGATCCAGAGTGCTGCTGCCATCCGCATAAATCGCTTCCAGCATCGGTTCACGCACATCACCCTTCCCCATTGCCGAGTATTCGTAGCGCATATCCTCCGGCGAAAAGTTCCCGTGTTCCTTACTGTATACACAGGTATTTGCCGGCGCGGAGACATGGGCCTCACTCAGCCCGTCAGAGTTGATCACGGTGATCTTCGGCCCGAAATATAAATGCTCGATCTGCCCGTTGGGCAGCACCTTCATCGCATAAGTGCTTTCTTTTCCCGAAAGGATAAATAGCGGCTGTCCGCTCTCGTTCTCCTTTACTTCGATCATCCTCTTCTGGCCTCCAGTTCTTTATTGATCTCGTTCATCTTTTCTTCCGTGAGTATAAACTTCTTAAAGAATACAAAGAGAGCGACAAGCATGCCTGCAATGGGCAGCACCGTCATGGTAAGACGGAGTCCCGTAAGATTTGCCGCTGCCTCCTCCGCCGCGGTGACCGCAGCCTCGGAATCCTGGCTGATGTGAAAAGCGTCCAGTGCGATACCGGTGATGAAAACCGCAACGCCGCTGGCCAGCTTCACCACGAAGGTCTGCATGGAAAAGATCACGGACTCGTCGCGCCGGTGATTCTTCAATTCCCCGTAATCCACGGTATTTGCCAGGAATACCGTCGTCAGTACCGTTAAGAGGCCGAAGGCGACGAATACGAAAAAGCCGGGGATCAGCAGGAACGCGAGGCTCTTTACACCGCTCATCATCAGCACCAGAAGCACCGCATAGCCGCCGATGGCGCAGGCAAAGCTCAGATAGCAGACCTTCTGCACGCTCATGAACTTGCGCACGAGAGGATAGATGATCATCATGGAAAGGATCTGCATGCCTCCCCCGAAAGTATTAAAAAGCACATAGCTCCCGTTCCAGCCGCTCCCACCGATATCGTATTTGAAAAAGTAGATCAGCAGGTTGGATGTTATATAAAGCGAAGCGTTCACCAATACGATGGTGATCACCACCGTCATTGCCTGATCGTTGGTGATCAGCGCCTTGAACATCTCCCCGATGGAAGGCGCTTTCATATCCACACTGGAATGCTCTTTGATCACAAGGCAGGTAATGACGATAAAAACGATAAAGATAACGGCCACGATCAGCGCAAAAGTCGAAAAACCGCTGCGTTCGATGGGATTGTTTACGATCTTCAGCTCATCATTCAGCGTGGCAAGCGCCACGCTGTCCTCCGTTGCCGCGATCTGCTCCGAGATCTGCGCGGCTCTTTCCGCCTCGGCGCCATGTGTGATCCCGCCCAGCATGGGCACCATCAGCATGGTGATCACGGTGATCAGGGCCGAACCGACGCCGGCACAGGAACGCGCCATGGCCGTGAGCCCTTCCCTCTCCTTTCCGCCCTCGGTAAATGCAGGGATCATGGACCAGAACGGGATGTCCATCATCGTATAGGTCACGCCCCAGAGTATGTAAAAGACTGCGGCATATGCGATCAGGCCGTTTCCCGAAAGCGAGGGCGGCGCCGAAAAGACCAGATACAGGATCAGTGCATTACTGACCGTACCGATCAGCAGCCAGGGGCGGAAACGTCCCCACTTCGTCCTCGTTTTTGCAACGACCACTCCCATAATGGGATCGTTAAATGCATCAAATACGCGGGCCGCCATCATGATAGCTCCCATTACCGTCCCTGCGATCCCCAAAAGATCCTGGTAGTAATACAGGATATAGCTGGCGGAGAGCATGTAGACCATGTCCTTCCCCACAGCTCCCAGACCGTATGCCGCTTTCTCCTTAAATGAAAGTTTCATAACCCCGTCCCTCCGTCGTGTCTCAAGCGTTTCCTCATGCAGCCCCCAATTCCGGCATTTTAAGCCTGATCCCAGTTTAGCATGTTTTACGCTCTTTTTCAACGAAAATGCCCCTCCCGCGCCCCTTGCAGGCAGTCGTAAACTGATGTAGAATAGGCAGGGCATGAACATCAGCGATATCCTTTATAATATCATCATCCGTCCTGTGGAGCTTTTGCTCGGGATCCTGACCCGCATCCTTATCGGCTGCCTGGGCGGGAATATCCCGCTGCTGCTCCCGCTTCTGAGCCTGGCCGTGTTCCTTCTGACACTGCCCATGTACCGGCGTGCGGAACAGCTGGAAGCGGAGGAACGCCGCCGCCGCGACGCTCTGCAGCCAATGGTCCGCCATATACGCCGCTGTTTTACCGGCGATGAACGTACTCTCATGCTCTCCGCCTACTACCGTATCGCGGGATATTCGCCCCTGCGGGCGCTGCGCGGAGCTCTTTCTTCTTTATTACAGCTTCCTTTTTTTATCGCAGCCTGGCATTTTTTAAGCTCCGCCGGCTTTCTCACAGGAGCATCCTTCGGTCCCGTGCGTGATCTTTCCCGGCCGGACGCTCTCCTCACTTTTTCGTCCGTTACCGTAAATCTCCTTCCGCTTTTGATGACGGCGGTAAACCTCTGTTCTGCCCTGGTCTATACCAAAGGCCGGCCTGTCGTCGAAAAGCTGCGCTCGCTCCTGCTGCCGCTCTTTTTCCTGCTGCTTTTGTACCGGAGCCCTTCGGGCCTGGTCATTTACTGGCTGTGCGGCAATCTCCTTTCCCTGCTCCGCAATATCCTTTCGAAGGCCCTTCCCGGGCGAAACAGCGAAGATAAAGAAGAACATCCGGAGCGGACACTTCCCGAAAAGAAAACGCTCCTGTCCGCTGTTCCGGCCCGCAGCCTCTTTCTCCTCACTTCGCTTTACATGACATTGCTGTCGGGTTTATGGATCCCCCTGTCGGTGATCAGCGCCTCCCCCCAGGATTTTGTCGATATCTACCGTTATATCGATCCGCTCCGCTATGTTTTTGTGACCTTCTGCGTCTGTGCCGGCTGCTTCTTTTTCTGGGGCAGTACGATACATATGCTGCTCGGCAAAAAAGGGCAGCCCCTGTACCGGCTGCTGCTATCCTTTGCCTGCGTCTTCTGCAGCGCGGAGTATTTCTTTCTCGACAAGACCAGCGGCACCGTATCCGCTCTTTTAGTTTATGCAAAGCCCACTTTTCCGGGCTACAAGCGTATCCTGACAGGGATCGCGATCGCCCTCTGCCTTGCCCTTCTGCTGTATGTACTCCTGCGCCGCAGATTACTCGGCCTCCTTCGTCCCGCTCTCCTTGCCGGCTGTGCTGCTCTGCTCTTCATGAGCGGACGCGCTTTTCTTTACACCCGCACAGAGATCGCAAAGACCACGATCATCGCCGAGGCAGCAGAGCATCAGAGTACGGAGCTGAGCGAGCTCGTCACTCCCATCATCCCGCTGAACAGAGACGGCCGCAATGTGATCATCATCATGCTCGACCGCGCGGTATCCTCCTATCTCCCGTATATATTGAAGGAAAAACCGGAACTGAAGACTTCCCTGGACGGTTTTGTCTATTATCCGAATACGCTTTCCACCGGCGGCAACACGCGTCTGGCCGCCCCCGCGCTCTACGGCGGCTACGAATACACGCCGGAACGTATGGAAGCGCGTCCGGATGAAAGTCTCCTTTCCAAACATGACGAGGCCCTGAAAGTCATGCCCGTGCTTTTCAGCAGGGCCGGTTATTCGGTCAATGTCTGCGACCCTCCCTACGCGGGCGGGCAGGAGATCCCCGACCTCACAGTCTTTGACGACTGTCCCGGCGTGGAAACGCATCTGACCAACGGGCTCTACAGCACCCTGCAGGATGATATGGACGTGGGAGAAACAACGGAATACAACTTCCTGCTCTACAGCCTGATGAAGCTCTCACCCCTCTGCCTGCGCGAGAGCATATACGATCAC
>JAEELW010000070.1 GCA_016282915.1 Lachnospiraceae bacterium
ACAAATAATTATTTCTTTTTCAGATCCGTCTGTACAGAATATGATGAAAAATTTGATAGAAACAAATTGCGGAACAGTCGGGTTGTCTTTGAATTCGAAACAATTGATATTGCCTGTAGAGAGCTTTATTCTTTTGGCCGCACAGGCAGAAAAAAAGCCTGAAGAGGTGATCAAGCAGATAAATAAAGAGCTTAGCAGGAATAAAGAGATTACTGGAAGGATCGAAAAGGGAAAACTACATCGGAGGCTTCTGAAAAACATACCAAATGTACTGGCATTTCTCACGAATTTGGCAAATTTATTTGTAGATGGGAAACCCATTATGGATGGCATTATGCAATTGATCAAATGAAAAGGTCAGTAGGGATGATAGGGGGTATAGATGGATCATCTCCTTCTAAATGCATGAAATGATGGTTTCCTACGACATGGTACATTTCGGAAATCGGTATCGTATAGCATCATAGCAAATATACAAAATACATCATCATACGAGGTGACGCATATGAAAAAATTCAGATTAGCACTTAATGTTCTTTTGTCAATATCCATGTTTATGTCAGGTTTTAATCCTACTTTGACAGCGGAGGCCCATGGGGCAGAAGATATCGAGGTCGTAGAGGATGATGAAACCCTTGTATCGGGGAATTATTGTGATGAAGATGAAGAGCTTATAGCTGTGGATGAGGCTGAGGAGGCAGATTCGGAAAGTTCGACCCAAAAGAGTGAGGACGATGCAGAGGCGGATGAGCCTGAAAAAGATGAAGAAACGGAAAATACCGTGGCTCCGGATGCTGACGGCGTAAAAAGCAGGATCGTAGTGACCGGCGGGACGGAGGGTGTTGATTATATCAAGGACAATGAAGGTACCGTGACGGTAAAAACATCGACACCGCTGGTGCTTGATGGCAATGGCATAGAAACAAGCACGAAACAGATAATTCTCGGAGATGAAAGTGTACCTGCAGATATAAATGTGACGCTTAAGGATATCGTGATAGCCGGAACTACGCTTGCACCGGTAAAAATCCCGGATGATTATGAGAAAAATGTGAATATTACACTTGTAGGTGAAAGTACCCTAAAGGCCGGAGAAAACTTCGCAGGTATTGAAAAGAACAGTACTTCTGCAAATGGTATGCTTACCATTGACGGTGAAGGTAGTCTTACGGTTAGCGGCGGTAGATATGGGGCGGGCATTGGAGGCGGAAAAGATGGAGCTGGAAGCAATATAACGATCAGTGGAGGGACGGTAACGGCCAAAGGTGGATATTATGGAGGAGCTGGCATCGGTGGCGGCGACAATGGAGCCGGAAGCAATATAACGATCAGTGGAGGGAAGGTAACGGCTACCGGCAGCAATGGAGCTGGGATTGGAGGAGGCTCTTTAGGCTCAGGAAGTAATATAATGATCAGCGGAGGGACGGTAACGGTCGAAGGTTGTACGGGTATCGGAGGCGGTTTAGGAAGAGCCGGAAGCAATATAATGATCAGTGGAGGGACGGTAACGGCTACCGGTAATGGAGCCGGGATCGGAGGCACCCCAGGTAGCAATATAACGATCAGCGGAGGGACGGTAACGGCTACTGGCGGTGACAGAGGAGCTGGGATTGGAGGCGGCTCAGGAAGCAATATAACGATTAGCGGAGGGACGGTAACGGCTATCGGCGGTGACAGAGGAGCTGGGATTGGAGGTGGAGAATATGGAAAGGCAAGTGATATTTATATCAAGGATGCCTCTGTAAAGGCTGTAGGAGGAAGTAAAGCATCTGATATCGGCAGCGGGTTTATTTCCGATGGAATAGAGGAATTGATCCCCAAGAATGAAGAAAATGGAAATAATGTATATCTTGTCACCGTACCGCATTATGGCAATTTATCCGTGCAATATAAGCTCCATTCAGAATCCGTTTGGACGAGCCTAAGCTTTCCGGCGCATCATAAAGGATATGATCTGTTTTATTTGTATCTTATTAAAGGGGTATACGACTTTAAACTTGGTGATCATAGATTTGATTCAGTTTATGTGGGTCCGGAAGAGGATAATATGCCCATCGTTGTAAATACCCGAAAGATCATCATAGACGATATCATCGGTGATGAGCTGGTCATTGTTTCAAATAATCAATATACGGCGGGAAATCATATATACGACTGTTCCAACGCAACGGATGAATACTATCTGGAGCAGCGTTCATCCGATCCAGTAAAAAGAAATGTGGTTGTCAGGGAAGTGAACAAAATCACGGTCAATAATCTCAATCTCGCACCGGTATCGAAAGCCGCTATCCTGATCGAGTCTAAAACGGATATCCTGTTATGGACGGAGGAAGGAAGTGAGAATACCTTTACCAGTCCATCTAATCATGCCGGAATAGAGAAAGCGATTGAAACAGGGAAACTGACATTAGACGGCGAAGGCAACCTGACGGTTAGCGGTGGCTCTGACGGAGCTGGGATCGGAGTCGGCTCAGGAGGAGATGGAAGCGATATAACGATTAGTGGAGGGACGGTAACGGCTACCGGCGGTGACAGAGGACCTGGGATTGGAGGCGGTTCAGGAAGCAATATAACGATCAGCGGCGGGACGGTAACGGCTGCCGGCGGTGGCAGAGGAGCTGGGATTGGAGGCGGTTCAGGAAGCAATATAACAATCAGCGGCGGGACGGTAATGGCAGAAGGTGGATATGGATCTATTTCTGGAGGAACTGGAATCAGAGGCGGCAATATAACGATCAGCGGCGGGACGGTAACGGCAAAAGGTGGATCTGCACTTGAAGGAAAAGGAGGAGATGGGATTTACTGCGGCTCAGGAAGTAATACGATCAGTGGAGGGACGGTAACGGCTACCGGTGGCGAAGGAGGAGCTGGAATCGGAGGAGGCTCTGGAAGCAATATAACGATCGATGGAGGGGAGGTGACGGCGACCGGTGGTTATAGTCGATTATCTAAAGGAGAATATGGAGGAGCTGGAATCGGAGGCAGCTCAGGAGAAGATGGAAGCAATATTACGATCAATGGAGGGACGGTAACGGCTACCGGTGGCGAAGGAGGAGCTGGAATCGGAGGCGGAAAAAATGGAAACGGAAGCAATATAACGATCTGTGGAGGGGAGGTAACGGCGACCGGTAAAGGAGGTGGAGCCGGGATCGGAGGAGGCATTGAGAAGGAAGAGTGGATAAAGGGAAAAGGTTATGTCTATACGGGTGGTAATGGAAGCAATATAACGATTAGTGGAGGGACGGTAACGGCCATAGGTAGTGCGGGAATCGGAGGAGGCTCTCATGGAGATGGAAGCGATATAACGATCAGTGGAGGGAAGGTAACGGCTACCGGCAGCAGAGGAGCTGGGATTGGAGGAGGCTATTATGACGGTAATGGAAGCAATATAACGATCAGTGGAGGAACGGTGACGGCGACCGGTGGTGGTTCATTTAATGGAAAACCTGAAGGAGCGGGAATCGGAGGCGGTTATTACGGTAATGGAAGCAATATAACGATCAACGGAGGGACGATAACTGCGACAGATATAAGATCCGAAGATAAGATAACAATCAGCGGTGGTAATATAAAGGCTGATTTGTCTACTAATAAACTGCAACTATCATCCACCGATATCAGTAAACTTTGTCTTGTAAAGGTAACAGGATATCTGCCGGGCGACTCTAATCCCTTTACTTCCATACCTGATGCGGAATACTATGGCCTTAAGGATGTTGTGGCGCATGACGATGGCAATTTCTACTTCTACCTTCCTTACGGTATTGATCTTTCTTCCTACAACCGCTGCAGGGTGAGCTTTGATGCAGACAATGGTACGGTAGTCCCTGATCAGTCGTTAAATGTCGGTGATAAGATCATAAAGCCGGAAGATCCCATTAAGGAAGGCTATCTGTTTGCGGGATGGTACAGGACAAAGGATTCCACTGATGAAATGGAACCATGGGATTTTGAGAATGATGTGGTGACGAACACAGATGGGATAACGATCTATGCAAAATGGAAGAAACTATATACGGTTTCCTATGACACATGCTGTGAAGCGTCCGTTCCATCACAAACAGTAGAAGGCGGAGGTAAAGCGGAGAAACCTGAAGATCCCGTATGGGATGATCATACCTTTGTCGGCTGGTTCAAAGTCGCAGAATCAATATCTTATGAGGATATATGGAATTTTGATACGGATACCGTGACAAAAGATATCATATTGTATGCCGGCTGGATCAGCGGGACAGCATATACGGTTTCGTTTCATACCGGTTGTGAAGATTTCTTGGAGCCGCAATTTGTCCGGGCAGGAAGCAAAGTGATCAGACCGACGAATCCGGTATGGGAAGATCATGTATTCCTGGGATGGTTCAAGACGGCAGAGTCAACGGATGAAGCAGACAGGTGGGTTTTTGAAAACGATGAAGTGACGGAGGATATAACACTTTACGCAGGATGGAGGGATACATTAAAATATACGGTTAGTTTTGAGACCGGCTGTGAGGCGGTGATACCGCCACAAATACTTGAAGAGGGAAGCAAGCTGATCAAACCGACAGATCCAGAATGGGAAGATTATACCTTTGTCGGTTGGTTCAAGGTGGCGGATTCAATATCCTATGAGGATATATGGAATTTTGATAAGGATATTGTAACAGCGGATATGACGCTTTATGCCGGCTGGATCAGCGGGAAGGCATATACGGTTTCGTTTTATACTGGCTGTGAAGATTCCCTGGAATCACAATTAGTCATAGCGGGCAGTAAAGTGACCAAACCGACGGATCCGGTATGGGAAGATCATGTATTCCTTGGATGGTTTAAAAAGGCAGGGTCTACAGATGAAGACGATAAGTGGGATTTTGAAAATGATGAAGTGACGGAAGATATCACTCTTTACGCGGCCTGGGAGGAAGTGGAGAAATATACTGTCAGCTTCATATCGGGCTGCAATGTGACGGTTCCTTCCCAATCCGTGACAGCGGGAGGCAAAGTAAACGAGCCTTCGGAACCTGTCTGGAAGGATCATCTGTTCTTTGGCTGGTATAAGATGAAGGACGCTAGATCGGATCAGGACAGATGGTATTTTGATACGGACCGGGTAACATCGAACATCACGCTTTACGCCCGGTGGGTGCCGGAGTATCCGATGAGCCCTCTTCCGGCAATCGATTCGGAGACTGTGGAACTGCATCTGGTGAAGGGACAGAAGTTCGCCCTTCCTGCGGGGACCTGGGAAAGCACAGATACCAATGCGGTCAGTATCAGCAAAAAGGGGGTGCTCACTGCGAAAAAGATTGGCAATGCGGAGCTCAGGGAGACAAGCGGCAATACAAGAATAAAGGTATATGTTACTCAGCCGAAGATGGGTGAAAAGAAGTATAAGCTTAACGCAGGATCGAGTGTCCGCATCGCCTTTGAGTATGACAGCTTGAATTATGCTGTGGCCTGGTACAGTTCTGCGCCTGACATTGCGACAGTCTCTGATAGTGGTATGGTACAGGGGATAAGCAAGGGTGTTGCGACAGTCACGGCCTTTGTGAACGGTAAAGAATACAAATGCAAGGTGGCGGTAGCAGAGCCGGCAGCAGCATACGAGCGGACATTGCATATGAATGTAAATGCCCAGAAAGCTATAAAACTGAAGGGAATAAAGAATGCTATATGGAAATCGGGGGATATCTCGGTAGCCGAAGTGAGCTCCAAAGGTAAGATAATAGCCAAAGCCGTCGGCGAGACAATCCTTACTACGGTGTATTACGGTAAGGAATATAGGATATACCTTTATGTGGAGGATATTCATATCAAAGCGAAAAATCTTTTTGAGAATAAAACCAATAAGTACACGATGAATATAAATTCCGGTGACAGCATTAAACTTGTGTTTTCCAAGCTATATCAGCAGCCGATGTTTAAGAGCAGCAAATCGGAATATGCGTTTGTTACATCGGATGGGATCGTAAAAGCAATGAAAACAGGAAAGACAAAGCTTACAGGCAAAATAAACGGAAAGACGATCACGATCACCGTAAATGTTTACTGAAATGGAGAATGGTCGCTGCAGTATGGAAGCTGCAGCGGCCATTTGGCTATATCGACCTTAGCGGCAGATAGATTTATGACAGGCATCAAAGAGATAAATAACTACTAAAAAATTTGAATCTGGAATAAAACGTTTATAATGCACTGTTTCGCCTTGATGAAACGTTCTCTCTTTCGATGCGGTCCTTCCGTTAAGGTAATGCTCCAGATTAAGGATCGGGCTTTATAAAGGACTTATTCTGTAGCATGATTTTCCCATACAGTTGTGTATAGAGTCACGCGGACAGCGATGTTATATTTTATGTAAACCACGTTCCTTTATGTGATCCCTTCCGGAGGAAAGCATGATTAGGATCGCTGCCTGTGACGGGAAACCGTCGTTCGTCGGTGAGCTTGCGAGGATACTGGATATATGGGCGGACGGCATGTGTCTGAATATGGAATTCCGCTGTTATGAAAGTCTTAATGATCTCCTGACGGAAATAGAGCTGCATGGCCACGTAGATCTGGTCTTTCTGGATCTTTGCTCCGAGTGCGGCGGAGCGGAGGCGGCCGGCAGGATACGGAAGGAGGACCGGGAAGCGGAGCTTGTTTATGTATCCGCCCGGCGCTATTGCAGACGGGAGCTGTTCCGGCTGCATCCGCTGGACTGTGTGAGCAATCCCCTCTGCGACAGCGAAATACTGGAACTGCTGCAGCGTTATATGGATCTTAGAAAAGGCAGTAAATTTGTTTTCCGCTGCCGTCACCGTATCATCGCCCTGGCTGTACGCCAGATCCGTTATCTCTATCATTTCAACAGAAAACTGTATATTTACTGCAGCGGGAACAGGATGTTTGAGACCTATATGCGCATGGAGGAAGCGGAGCGTCTGCTGAGCCGCTGTGAGACGCATTTTTTTCGTGCACATGCTTTCTATCTGGTGAATCCGGGATTTGTGGAACAGCTGAGCTGCAGCCTCCTTCTGATGAACGGGGGAGACGAGATCCCGGTAGGACGCCCGTATGGACAGCAGCTGATGCGCTATTTTGAGGCCTATCTGAAGCTGAGAAAGAGATGATGAAAAAAATCGTACAAAAAATCCGCAGAATCGTGCAAAAGGATCTGCGGCAGGGGGAAGTGTATTATATTGGACAGGCACGGGGAAAACGGATAAACGGTATTTCGGGAGTATTCACCTGCCATGAAGCATATCGAACATCTGGGTTCATTTCATAAGCACCGCGGATCCGGGATTTTCCATCACCAGAGTGCGGCATCCCGTCAGAACTGGGCGGGGTGCCTTTTTACAAGCCGGGAAGCCGGGCATCAGCCGGAGCGGCACATTGGGAGGGAGATCCTGCTTTCAGACAGGGGGAGTCCAGAGGCGGCCCTGATAGCTGCCGAGACGGTCCATTTCGCTGTGCAGGCCGTTCAGCACGCCTTTTTTGTCCGTACTCCACAGAGGAGCCAGAAGTATCCTGCGCGGTCCGTCGCCGGTGAGGCGGTGGACGGTGATCTCGGGACAGAGATGTTCCAGTACATCGATGAGGAGGTGAATGTATTCTTCCCGTGTCAGCACCTCAAAACGGCGGGCGGCGAAATCCTTTGCAAGATCGGTTCCTTCCAGTACATGAAGAAGCTGCAGTTTTACGCCGAAGACTGGAAAGGTATTGATGTATTCGATGGTGGAGAGCATCTGCGTCCGGTCTTCTCCGGGAAGGCCGAGGATCAGATGCACGATGACGGGGATCTGGAGACCGTTCAGTTCATGGACGGCCTTTTCAAAAACGGAATTGTCATATCCGCGCCGGATATAGCGTATGCTGGCGGGATGCATGGTCTGAAAGCCGAGTTCGATCCAGAGCGCCTTTTCGGGGTAATCGTGCCGCAGCTCGTCGAGGATCTGTAATATGCGTGGCGGCAGGCAGTCCGGCCGCGTGGCGATGGAGAGACCGATGATGCGTTCATCCTCCAGAAGACGGCGGTAGATCGCGTTTAGGCGCTCCGGATCGCCCCAGGTATTGCTGAAGGGCTGCAGATAAGCCATACAGTAGCGGCCGCCGAATTTATCGCGGATACGCGCCAGACTGTCTTTCAGCTGGGCGTCGATATCCGGCCGGCCTTCCGCATCGAGAGGAAGTGCTGCGGCAAATTCACCGCTGCCACCCTCCGAACAAAAAATACAGCCCCGCACATCCAGCGTCCCGTCCCGGACAGGACAGGAACAGCCGGCGTGCAGGGCCAGCTTATAGATCTTTTCGCCGTATACGCTTTTGAAATAATGGTCCAGCGAGAAATAGGGTTTGTCACCCCATCGGCGTTTGAGCATGGGCTTACTTCCTGATGTTGGTTTCGCGGATGTGGTCCATCACGGCCTTGGCAACTACGTCCGCTACCTGCGGATGGAAGGCTTCCGGAATGATGTGCTCCTCGTTCAGTTCGCTCTCGGGGATCAGATCCGCGATGGCGTGTGCGGCAGCCATCTTCATCTCCTCGGTGATCTGGCGGGCGCGTCCTTCCAGCGCTCCGCGGAAGATGCCGGGGAAAGCGATCACATTGTTGACCTGGTTGGGGAAGTCGCTGCGGCCGGTACCGATGATGCGGGCGCCGGCGGCCTTAGCCAGATCCGGCATGATCTCGGGAACGGGATTGGCCATCGCAAAGAGGATGGCGTCTTTGTTCATGCTGCGTACCATATCTTCGGTGACGATGCCGGGCGCGGATACGCCGATGAAGATATCGGCGCCTTTAAGCGCATCGGCCAGACTGCCGCTGATGCCGCGGGGATTGGTGATCTCCACCATCTTTTCCTGCATCCAGTTCAGACCCTTTGCACCCCTGGAGATGATGCCCTTGCTGTTGCAGAGGATGATATCCTTAAAGCCGTAGGAAAGCATGAGCTTGGCAATGGCTACACCGGCGGCACCGGCGCCGCTGATCACGGCGCGCATATCGGCGGCCTCTTTTTTCAGAAGCTTCAGGGAATTGATCAGGCCCGCAAGAACAACGATCGCGGTACCGTGCTGGTCATCGTGGAAGACCGGGATATCCAGCTGTTCCTTTAAGCGCTCTTCAATCTCGAAGCAGCGGGGAGCGGAGATATCCTCCAGATTGACACCGCCATAGCCGGGAGCCAGCCAGCGTACGGCATTGATGATCTCTTCCGTATCCTGGGTGTCCAGGCAGATGGGAACGGCGTTGACTCCGCCGAATTCCTTAAAGAGTACGGCTTTGCCTTCCATAACGGGCATGGCTGCCTTCGGCCCGATATTGCCGAGACCGAGTACTGCGCTGCCGTCGGATACAACAAGGATCGTATTCTGTTTGATCGTATAACGGTAGACTTTTTCGGGATCCTCCGCGATCTCACGGCAGGGCGCCGCAACACCGGGGGTATAGGCAAGTGCCAGATCGGCGGCACTGTTTACCGGAGCCGCGGAAACGGTCCGGACTTTTCCCTGCCACTGCGCATGCAGCTCAAGGGCTTTTTCATCGTTCGTCATGATGTTTCTCCTCTCATTCGTTAAAAACTGCTTCCATACCCGCGAACATCATCATCTGCCGCTTGCAGTCTGTCTCCGCGGTATATGCAGTCAAAGCTGATCGCCTGCCATCGGCAGGCAAAAAGATTAACTAATATATCTTACCATTGAAAGAAATGCGATGCAAGAAAGTATTTGCAAAAAGAAAAAAAGGGTGTATAATATAAAACGCAGGTGTGAAAGGCAAGATCAATTCTGACGATAATTTATGTCCGTAATACCCCGATAAAATCAGAACAGAGAAAGTACGAAAGAAACATTGCTGTTTTTATTGTATTTCAGGAGGAGATAGTATGGCAAATATGCGGGAGCGTTATGAGACGATCTCTCTGACGGATCTGAAGGAAATGGCAAAATTCCGTGGGATCAAGGGTGTTTCCACGATGAAGAAGGCAGATATCATCGAAGCAATGGTGCAGAAGGACGAAGAAGAATCGGCCGAGGCTGCTCCGGCTGCAGCGCCCGCGGCGGCTGCCGTATCTGCAGTACTTACTGCGGCGGAAAGTGCCGAGGCGGAAAAGAAGACGCCAGTAGCCTTTGCCCCGACGACCTTCCGGCATCCCGAAGAAGGGGAGAAACCGCGCAGGGTCGATCCCGAACAGCTGGATGAGGAGCAGATCAAGGAACTGGACAGCGGCGTGGCCGTGGATGGTATCCTTGAAGTGATGCAGGACGGTTTCGGTTTTATCCGCTGCGAAAACTTCCTTCCCGGCAGCAACGATATCTATGTGGCGCCCAGCCAGATCCGCCGCTTCGGCTTAAAGACCGGCGATATCCTGGAAGGCCACACCCGTCTGAAGACCGAAAAAGAAAAGTTTGCCGCGCTGCTTTATCTGACCAGCGTCAACGGCAGAAATCCCGAAGAAGCCACGAAGCGCTTCAATTTCGAAAACATGACTCCCATCTTTCCGAATGAAAAGATCCATCTTGAGCGCCCCGGTGCTCCGGTTTCCATGCGTATCATGGATCTGATCAGCCCTATCGGAAAAGGACAGCGCGGCATGATCGTTTCCCAGCCCAAAGCCGGAAAGACCACGCTCCTTAAGGATGTGGCGAAATCCATCAAGCTCAATCATCCGGATATGCATATGATCATCCTTCTGATCGACGAGCGTCCCGAGGAAGTTACGGATATGAAAGAGGAAGTGGGCGGAAACGGCGTGGAGATCATATACTCCACCTTCGACGAAACGCCCGAACATCATAAGCGCGTAGCCGAAATGGTCGTGGAGCGTGCGCGCCGTCTGGTGGAATACAAAAAGGATGTGATCATCCTGCTTGATTCCATCACAAGACTGACCCGTGCCTACAACCAGGTCGTACCGCCCAGCGGACGTACGCTTTCCGGCGGTCTCGATCCTGCGGCCATGCATCCGCCCAAACGTTTTTTCGGCGCGGCGCGTAATATGCGCGAGGGAGGCAGCCTGACGATCCTGGCGACGGCTCTGGTGGATACCGGGAGCAAGATGGACGACGTGGTCTATGAGGAATTCAAGGGAACCGGCAACATGGAGCTGGTACTGGACCGCAAGCTGTCCGAACGCCGTATCTTCCCGGCCATCGATATCCCCAAGTCCTCGACCAGACGCGAGGATCTGCTTCTCACCCCGGAAGAACTCTCGGCGATGAGCACCATACGAAAGGCGATCAACGGCGTGCGGCCCGACGATTCGGTGGACAAGATCATCGATATGTTCACCCGCACGAACAATAACCGGGAATTTGTCCAGATGGTTGAAAAAACAAGATTTTACTGATAAAATAGTAACAGCTTCCAAATCTTACTTTAGGAGGACAAGACCATATGAAGTTTATCATCGTTGGAAAGAATATCGAAGTGACGGAAGGACTGCGTTATGCAGTGGAAGACAAGATCGGCAAGCTTGAGAAATATTTTGCCGAGGATACCGAAGTGCATGTGACGCTCAGCGTGGAAAAGGAGCGGCAGAAGATCGAAGTGACGATCCCCGTTAAGGGCAGCATCATCCGTTCCGAGCAGGTGAGCAACGACATGTATGTTTCCATCGATCTGGTGGAAGAGATCATCGAGCGTCAGCTGAAGAAGTACAAGACCCGTCTGACGGACCGTGAGCAGGGAGCGGGAAGCTTCAAGCAGGAATATCTGGACAAGGATTTCATGGATGAGGAGGAAGTGAAGATCATCCGCAGCAAGAAATTCGACATCAAGCCCATGTATCCGGAAGACGCCTGCGTACAGATGGAGCTGCTGGGACACAGCTTCTTCGTGTTCTGCAATGCGGAAACGGATCAGGTAAACGTTGTCTACAAGAGAAAGGGCAATACCTACGGCCTGATCGAGCCGGAAGTGTAAAAAGCGTATTTCAGAATGAACGGAAACAGCCGGAGCTCTGCTCCGGCTGTATTTTGTTGTGCTGAAGGTGCTCAGGCGGACGCGGTGCCTGCATCCGATGTATATTTCGACAGCCGGCGGGGCAGCGGCATAAAAAACAGGGTTTTGATGCCTGCCGACGGAAAAGCGTCCGGCATCAAAACCCTGCGTTTATATTGCCCATGGCGTGACTGATGTCCGACTCAGCTGTTATTTACCGCACGCCGGAGAGCCTTGTTGCTGCCGATCGCGATGGCCAGTGCGGCCTTCAGCAGATCGGGGATGATGAAAGGAAGGACGCATACGCCGAGGGCCGCCCCATAGCCCATGCGGGAACCGTCCTCGCCGACATAAACCTGTACGAACCAGACGGTTCCGAAAGCATAGCAGATCAGCAGGCCGGGCAGCATGGAGAGGGCCGTGACCCAGCGACGTCCTTTCGCAAAGAGTTCAAACGCCCACATGAACAGAGCGATGAAAATGAATCCTACGATGTAACCGCCTGTGGGCCCGAGCAGCGCGGTAAGGCCTCCCTTCATTCCGGAAAATACGGGGACGCCGACGGCGCCCAGAAGGATATAGACGAGCACGGCCAGAAGGGAACGGCGTCCGCCCAGAAGGTAGGAGCTAAGAAAGACCGCGAAGGTCTGCATCGTAAAGCTGACCGACGCCGGTATCGTTATCCAGGCGCAGACGGTGATCAGTGCTGCCGAGAGCGCGATGTAGCAGAGATCGATGATGCGGAAGCCCTGTTTTACCGTGGGGACTGCCTTTTCACCGCTTGCATTTGATGTCATTGTTTTTGAGTATTCAGCCATGATCCTGCCTCTTTTCTGTTTTTTTTGTTTTCCACGCGAGATTCTATCACGCATATTTTTGATTGTCAACCATAAAAATACCGTGGTTAACAATTGGACATTCCCGGACGTTTTTCCTTGAACCGTCCGGGAAGTAATACTATAATATGATGCTAGGGGCAAAAGCTCATGAGACGAACATGCTTGCATGATTCGGCTCATGAGTTTGGGACCCGCACGAACATGAGCAATACTACAAGCACTTAACGAATGCGAAGCATGAGTTTAGTGCTCGTGCATGCTTTAGCTGTAGCGGAATGCCTGTTTTTAGGCATTCCTGCGGAGTTTGCCGCCGACCAAAGGGAGGGGGCGTTACCGATTGCGAATGGTCGTAGGGTGCCGTGTGCCGGTGGCACACGGCTGGCACCGACCGAAGCGGAGCGGAGATGCGAGAGTGCGAAGCACGAAGCAATCCGTAAGCATCATAAAGAGAATAAAAAAACAAATGATATAAACGTCATAGTACTCTTCGGAGGAATATCGCATGAATGTCTGTCTTTTAAATGATTCTTTTCCGCCGATCATCGACGGCGTTGCAAATGTTGTGATGAATTACGCGCGTATCATGACCGAACAGCTTAAGGCCAGAGTGCTGGTAGGTACGCCCGCTTATCCGGATACGGACTATACGCAGTATCCCTACCGTGTGGTAGCCTATCCCAGCCTGGATACTACGGGTTTCATCTCGGGTTACCGTACCGGCAATCCGCTGTCCATGAGGGAGATCGGCGAGATGGCGACTTTCGGGCCGGATATCATCCATACCCACTGCCCGGCTTCTTCCACGATCATGGCGCGCATATTGCAGAATGAAACGGGAGCGCCCATCGTTTTTACCTATCACACGAAATTCGATGTGGACATTGCGAGAGCCGTGGGGGAAGGTTTCCTGCAGCGGGAGACCATCAAGGCCATGGTGGGAAATATCTCGGCCTGCGACGATGTGTGGGTGGTGAGCGAGGGAGCCGGTGAAAACCTGCGTTCCCTGGGTTATGAAGGAGAATACCGTGTGGTGTCCAACGGGGTGGATTTCCCGAGAGGGCGTGTATCGCAGGAGGCTGTAGGGGAAGCGACAAAAGGCTTCGACCTTCCGGAAGGCGTGCCGGTATTTCTTTTTGTCGGCCGTATGATGAAATACAAAGGCCTGCCCCTGATCATCGATGCGATGAAATATCTCTCGGAGAGCGGAGTGGATTTCCGCATGGTCTTTATCGGCGGCGGCGCCGATGCGGAAGAGATGCAGACAAAGGTTAACGAGCTGGGGATGACCCTGGATGTGGTCGGAGAGGACGGAAAGGTTTCCACCATTCCCGGCGCAGCGGACGCGAAGGGGCGCGTGATCTTTACCGGTCCCATCCGCGACCGGGAGAAACTGCGCGCCTGGAATACCCGTGCGGACCTGTTCCTCTTTCCTTCGGTCTATGATACCAACGGCATCGTAGTGCGTGAGGCGGCGGCCTGCGGGCTGGCCAGCGTACTGATCAGGGGTTCCTGTGCGGCGGAGGGTATCACCCATACGAGAAACGGCTACCTGATCGAAGAAACGGCCAGGTCCATGGCGGTACTTCTGGCGGATGCCTGTTCGGATCTGGAATGTCTGCACCAGGTGGGGCAGAACGCCATGGACGAGATCTATATCTCCTGGGAACAGGCCACGGCGGATGCCTACCGGCGTTACGAGGAACTGCGGCAGATGCTGCAGGACGGTACCCTTGCCAGACGTAAAAAACATGCTTCGGATTATCTCCTGGAGGCTGCCAGCGCAGTGGCGGAGGGAACGAGGCGTATTTTTGACATCCCGCGGAATATCTATGGCGGCATGATCGAAAATGTGACCGAACTGAAAGAAGATATCCACAGGATCGCGGAAGACCTGCCGGAAGGCGTGAAAAAGGTGGGTACGGACGCAAAGAGGGGCGTGAAAGCGGGCCTGGCATTTGCGGGAAAGAGCATCCGGGAAGGACTGGAACTGGGGATAGGCAAAAAGGACGATGACGGGGAATGAGAAAGAACGACTGGTTTAAAAAGATGAGCTTCTACCAGATCTGGGTAAGGAGCTTTGCGGACGGAAACGGAGACGGGATCGGCGATCTGTACGGTGTGTATGACCGCCTGGAATATGTAAAGAGTCTTGGCGTGGACGGGATCTGGTTTTCGCCGGTCTATCCTTCGCCAAATGCGGATTACGGTTATGATATTTCGGATTATAAGGACATCCATCCGGATTTCGGAACCCTGGAGCAGTTTAAGAAAGTGCTCGCGCGGGCGCATGAACTGGGGCTGAAGGTGATCATGGATCTGGTGGTTAACCACACTTCGGACGAGCATCCCTGGTTCATCGAAAGCTGCAAAGGAAAAGACAATCCCTACAGCGATTATTATATCTGGAGGGATAAGCCGAACAACTGGTTCAGCCTTTTTGAAGGCAGGGCCTGGGAATACAATAAGGAACGCGGGCAGTATTATCTGCATATCTTTGCAAAAAAGCAGCCGGACCTGAACATGGACAATCCGAAGGTAAGGGAAGAAGTAAAGAGCATCATGCGTTTCTGGCTGGACCTGGGAGTGGACGGTTTCCGTGAGGATGTGATCAATTTCATTTCCAAAAAAGAAGGCCTGCCCAACGGGCTTCCGTTTATACCCGCGGTCAACGGCATGCCTTTTTACAAGGACGGTCCGCATATCCATGAGTATATGGCGGAATTCCGCGAGGTCTGTAACGGATACGACTGCTTCCAGCTGGGCGAAGGCCCTATGACCACCGTGCAGTCGGCTTTGAAGTATCTGAGCGGTCCGACGAAGTCGCTGGATATGATGTTCGGTTTCGACCATATGATGGCGGACTGCGTTTATACGGAATATATCCACCGGCCTTTTTCCCTCGTCAAGCTGAAAAAGGCATTTTCAAAATGGCAGTACGCGCTGCAGGGAAAGGCCTGGAACGCCCTGTATCTGGAAAACCACGATCATCCCCGCATCATCAGCCGTTACGGTGACGAACGTTACCGTCGCGAGAGCGGGACCATGCTGGCGGCCAGTTATCTCTTCCAGTGCGGCACGCCCTTTATCTATCAGGGGCAGGAGATCGGGATGAGCAACATCCGCCTCTGGTCGATCGACCAGTACGTGGATGTGTCAACGAAAAACAATTTTCACAGCTATCATCTGAAGGACGACATACGGGAACGTTTAAAGCGCATCCATCTGTCCAGCCGGGATTCCTCGCGCACGCCCATGCAGTGGAGTGCGGGAAAGAACGCCGGTTTTTCGACGGCAAAGCCCTGGTTCTATGTTAATCCGAATTACCGCCGGGTCAACGTGGCCGCGGAGGAGAAAGACCCGGACAGCATCCTGAATTTCTACCGGAAGGCGCTTGCGCTGCGCCGGCATTCGCGCACCCTGATCGCCGGGAGCTACCGCGAGTATTTTCCGAAGGATCCTAATGTGTATATGTATGAAAGAAAACGGGGGGATATCCGTTATCTGATCGTCTGCTCGTTTTCACCGCTTCCCTTACGTCTGCGCATACCGAAAAGCTATGTGGGGAAGAAGGGAAAGCTCGTCCTCTGCAATTATCCGGAGGGACGTCCGCAGATGGCGGAGCGCCTGAAGGAGCGCCTTAAGCAGGAGGTGAGCCTGCTGGCCTGGGAGCATGGGATGCTGAGACCGTATGAGGCCAGGGTGTATCGTTTCCGCTGGTGAAGTATCCCGGCCGGGACAGTATGTGATCGCTAAGCGGAAGTATCCGCAGGCAGACACATACGGACGAAGCCGGATGGGGAGCAGTATTAACAGGAAAGGATCGGTGAAATATGATCGAAATGGAAGATGCGGGAAAGCTGGGATTCGGACTGATGCGTCTGCCCCGCCGGGGGCTGTCCATCGACATCCCCCAGACCAGTGAGATGGTGGATCATTTTCTCGAAGCCGGTTTCAACTACTTTGACACGGCCCATGTATATCCCGGCTCCGAGGAGGCGACACGGAAGGCGCTGGTGGAGCGCCATCCGAGGGAGAGCTTTACTCTGGCGACCAAGCTCTTTGCGGTCACGGCCCTGAGCAAAAAATCCGCGGAGCAGCAGCTCTATACCAGTCTGCAGCGCATGGGAACGGAATATATCGATTATTATCTGCTGCATACGCTGATGAAATCCAACTACCAGAAATACGAGCGTTTCAAACTCTGGGATTTTGTGAATGAACAGAAAAAGGAAGGACGCATCCGGCATGTGGGCTTTTCCTTCCATGACGGTCCGGAGCTTCTGGAGCAGATCTTAAAGGATCATCCCGAAGCGGAATTCGTCCAGCTCCAGATCAATTACGCCGACTGGGAGAATCCCTCCGTTACCTCCCGCGCCAATTATGAAGTGGCGAGAAAGTACGGCAAAAAGATCGTTGTCATGGAACCGGTAAAGGGCGGCCGGCTGGCCAAGCCGCCGGCAGAGGCGCTGAAGCTCTTTAAGGAATATGCACCGGAACGTTCGGCGGCAAGCTGGGCCATACGTTTTGTGGCGTCGCTGGAAGGGATACTGACGGTACTTTCCGGCATGTCCAATACGGCACAGATGCTGGACAATCTTTCCTATATGAGGGATTTTCAGCCGCTGAACGCAGAGGAACGGGCGATCATCAAAAAGGCGCAGGATATCCTCGGACGTTCCTCGGGCATTCCCTGCACGTCCTGCAGCTACTGCACCAAGGGCTGTCCGAAACAGGTACCGATCCCGGAGATCTTTGCGGCGATGAATCTGAGCCTCTCCCATGGTCAGATGCAGGAGGCGAAAGACGAATACGCAAAGATACTGGAAAGGGGCGCAGGTGCGGATGCCTGTATCGCCTGCGGACAGTGCGAAAATGTCTGTCCCCAGCATATCGGGATCATCGCTAAGCTGAAAGACTGCGCGGAAGCGCTGAAGTAAAAATATTTTGACCGGCTTGAGAACTGCCGGGGAGGAGATGAAACATGAGTGTACGCGGCGTCTACACATCGGTCAACCAGATCCGGAAGATGGTCTTCACGGAGGTTGCGAAGCTTTCCTACAATTATAAGGACGGGGATCTGTCCGAAATGGAACTGATCCCTTACCGCATCATACCCGGTGAGGTTTCCACTTACCGCGAGAGCGTGTTCCTGGAACGGGCCATCGTGAGGGAACGGATGCGCCTTGCCATGGGCCTCAACTTCCGGACGGCGGCGGAGCATGCCCCCGTATCCACTGGGGCGGAAGAGTGCGTAAAGCCCGAGAAATACTATCAGCCGCCCCTGATCAATGTGATCAAGTTTGCCTGTCATTCCTGTCCGGAGAATCAGGTGGTGGTGACGGAGCAGTGCCAGAGCTGTCTGGCCCATCCCTGCCAGGAGGTGTGCCCGAAAAAAGCCATCTCCTTTGTCCACGGCAAATCGGTCATCAACCAGGAAGAATGCGTCAAGTGCGGGAAATGTGTGGATGCCTGTCCCTATCACGCCATCGTGCATCTGGAGCGGCCCTGTGCCAAGGCCTGCGGTATGCATGCCATCCATTCCGATGAATACGGCCGGGCGGATATCGACCAGGACCGCTGCGTCAGCTGCGGCATGTGCCTTGCCAACTGTCCCTTCGGCGCCATCGCGGATAAGGCGCAGATCTTCCAGTGCATCCAGGCGATCCGTTCGGATACGCCGGTCTATGCAGCCATCGCTCCGGCTATTGTGGGCCAGTTCGGCCCGGACCTGACCCTGGATCGCATGCGTTCCGCATTCCGGGCCCTGGGTTTTGCGGATGCCATCGAGGTGGCCATCGGCGCCGACCTGTGCACGCTGCAGGAGGCGGAGGACTTTGTGAAAGAGGTGCCGGACCGTCTGCCCTTCATGGGCACCAGCTGCTGTCCCGCTTGGTCGGTGATGGCGAAACGGGATTTCCCGCAGCACGCGGAATGCATCTCCATGGCGCTGACCCCCATGGTACTGACGGGACGCCTGATCAAAAAGGAGCATCCCGACTGCAAGGTGGCCTTTATCGGTCCCTGTGCCGCGAAAAAGCTGGAGGCCAGCCGGCGTACCATAAGAAGCGACGTGGATTTCGTCCTTACCTTTGAAGAAGTGATGGGGATGTTTGAAGCGAAGGGCATTGATTTTACGGAACTGGAGACCCACAATACCATGCATGGCGCCAGCGGCGATGGACGGGCCTTTGCCGTGGGCGGCGGTGTGGCATCTGCCGTGGCCAATGTGATCAAAGAGAAATATCCGGACCGTGAAGTGAAGGTGGAGCGGGCCGAGGGCCTGGATGAGTGCCGTAAGATGCTGATGCTGGCAAGGAGCCATAAGTATGACGGCTATCTATTGGAAGGCATGGCCTGCCCCGGCGGCTGTATCGGCGGCGCCGGTACCGTCAATCCTATCGCGAAGTCAAAGGCTGCGATCCTGAAGAACCAGGAGAATTCCAGCTGCAAACACGCCTATGAGAGCTCCTTCGGCGACCGCATCACGGACCTGACGGAGTAAATAGAAATACCTACTTTCGGCGGTAGCAATACCGCCTTTTTTTGGTTATAGTATATGCTGAAAAATTATGAAATGCCTTCGGCATTGAAACAAAGGAGGAAAAGCATGAAAGCTAAGAAATGGAAACGTTTTCTGGCCACGGTCCTTACGGCAGTGATGTGCCTGGGAGAAGTGGGCGGAACCGGCATGACGGTCCTGGCACAGGACGCGATCGTTGAGGAAGACGAGGCGCTTTCGGAAGAGGAAGCGGCTTCCGAAAACGAAGCGCTGTCGGAAGATGCGGCAGTGTCGGAAGACGAGGCTGCGGAAGAAGATGCAGCTGTTTCGGAAGATGCGGCAGCAGCGGAAGCGGAAGAAGCAGAGGAAGCGGATGCAGCACCGGAAGAAGAGGCAGAGGAAGAAGCGGAAGAGCCCGATGCGGCCGGCACTACCTATAATCTGTGGGTCGGCGGCGTGCAGGTCTCGGAGGGAAACTTAAGCAATATCCCCGGTGTGGCCAGCGGTACGGCCAGCTACGATCCTGCGACGAATACCCTGACGCTTAATGGGGTAACAGGCTTTAAGGGGCAGCATGAGCACGCGTATATTTACGGCGAGGATCTGAATGCCGGCGACAAGATGTTCTGGCTGAAGGGCGATGCGGAGTTCAATATAAGCGATGATACTGTTGATGGTATCCTGATTACGAAGAGTGAAGTCGGCTTTGACGCAGATCTTCGTATCGGCGGAGAGGGTTATCCGGTCTCAATCAGGGATTTACCCCTGACCATAGCGGGAGGAAACTATGAGCTGAAAAGTACCAAGTGGACTGCGTTGCACGTGGGTGGCGGCCTTTATATGCAGGGCGGCACTGTCGTTACCGAAAGTAAAAAACAAGGCATCAAAGCTGGCGGAGAGCTCTGGTTCAACGCCGGCGATGTGACGGCCACCGGAGAGGAATACGGCATTCTGAGCAATGAGGCAGTTTATGTATCGGGCGGTATCGTACGGGCGACGGCCACCGGAAAACCGGAGGACAGTGCTACTCATGTCTCCGTGGACGATGGAAAGTACTCCGGCCTGTCTGTTGACGGCAGCCTGATGGTGACCGGCGGTCATGTGAGCGCTTCCGGCGATATGCACGGAGTCTATACCACTGAGGAGATTACGATCGACCGGGGAGTCTGGGATGCCGGCTATTTGGAGGCAGCGGCTACCGGGACAACGCACTTTGAAAAAACCGTGGAAAGAGTCGGAACCTTTGCAAATGAGGCGGATATCACCGTAAACGGCGGCTGGTTTAAGAGCAGCGGTAAAGGCGGCGCTGCAGCTGCCTACAAGGGAACGATCAATGTGAGCGGCGACGCCGCTTTCCTGGAACCGGCAGACGGCTCCACAAGGCTGTATGATCAGGATCAGAACCGCTATCCTTCAAAAACCACTGCGACGATCTCCGCGACCACGCTCAATCCCGTGGAGGAGGTCCTGATCGGGGAAGAAGACGGAGGCTATGGTCTGTATCTGGGAAGCGTAGAAGTTACGGCCATGAACCGGGAAGATATCCCCATTGCGTTCGGTAAGGCCAGCTATGATCCGCTTACCGGGACCCTGAAATGTGAGGATGCGGTGATCAATACCTGTCACGGGGTTGATATGACCCAGGCGATAAGGGTAGAGGGTGATCTTACCATCACCGGTAAGCTTACCATCAACAAGGTGGATGACAGCGGCTACGGCATCATCATAGATAGGCATCATACCTTGACTTTTAAAGATGCGGATGTCACGGCCACCGGGATGAAATATAGTGCGATCCATGTTCCCAGCGGATCCATCGAAGTCATCAACAGCAAACTGGATGTTTCGGCAATGGAAGGCGGTAGAGGTGATCATGCAATCTACGCCGCGGACAAACTCGTACTTGATAAGGCATGGATAAAGGCAAAAAGCAACAAGTGCGCGATCGCATACGGTTACCTCGATGGAAGAGAAAAGCACACGATCGTGGCACCGGCGAATGCATGGTTTGATAATTATCTGGTAGCGGATAAAACATCGAACCAGGCGGTGTTAGACGTGGAGATCGAGCCGGCCATGGATGGAGAGATCTGGGTAGGAAATACCCGGGTGACGATGAGTAATCTGGATGACGTTCTGGGTGACGGCAGGGTCAGTTACGATCCGGATACGAAGACTCTTCGTTTTGCGGCAGGTTCGGAGATCAACTCAGGCCATGACGTTACATACAAGCAGCTGACGAATATCTACGCCGACAAGGATCTGCGGGTCGAAGGAATCGTAAAGCTGAGTATGAAGGCATATTACGCGATCTATTGTGAAGGATCCCTTACCCTCGATGCGGATATCGAAGGGGAAAGCACAGGGGTCTTCGTTGTTTCGAATGGTACTCTGTCTGTTGAGGGCGGAACAATAAACGGAAGCGCAACGGAATTCGGTTTCTATGCTAACAGGATCGAGATCAGCGGCGGAGATATCAGTCTCAGTGCTGCGGTTAAACGCGGATCGGTCATGTATTCCGCTAAGGGGGATACCGTGATCAGCGGCGGAAAACTCAATCTGACATCCGACAGTATGAAACCTGCTGTATGTACTGAGGGGGATTTCCGTATGACCGACGGTTATCTGTATGCCGGATCCGACGATCGTGCGATCAGTTCAAAAACCATAACTATCGACGAAGACGTCATGCGCATCGCGAACCCGGAAGGGGCCTATGTAAAGAAAGGCAGCAGAGATGAACTCATTAATCCTGCAACCGGCTTCGGGGCTCATGAGGTGCTGATCTATAAGAAGGGCACGCAGGACGTTACAGTAAGCTTTGACATGGGCGGCCACGGTACGAATGAAAGCCAGACGCTGAAGGATGGAGCTAAGGTATCAGAGCCCACAAAACCCACAGCAGACGGATGGATCTTTGCAGGCTGGTTTGCGGATCCGGAGTTTGTGACGGCATTTGACTTTAACAAAGAGATCATTAAGGATACCACGATCTACGCAAAGTGGTATGAGCATAAGGAGAGCTATGAGCTGTGGCTGGGTGAGACCCTGGTTTCCGGCGATAAATGTCTGGATATCTTCGGGGACGGAAAGGCAAGTTACGATCCAACCACAAATACCCTGACACTGAAGGATTATACCGGGAATGGAACATACTCCGTAAACTCAGGGGATAAGATCCTGATATTTGCAAAGCAGGATCTGACGATCAAGGGAAGCGCTACACTTACTTCAAATACGGCAAACATCGGTATTGAAAGTGAAAGCGGAAATCTGACCATAGATGCGGATCTCAAGATCAATCTGACAAGCGAGAATGCCGGAAAAGCCGATATCGCTATCAGGGCAATGGGCGGAGATATCACGATTGACGGTGGAAGCATTAACTGTACCGTGAATCCGTCAAATGAGGAAATTCAGTCTTTCGGTATTGCTGTCGGTTCCGGGAAGATTACGATCAATGACGGGATTACGAGCTTAAATGCCGGGCTTTTTGCTATAGCCTCGCTGGGAGCAAATGCTGATCTGATCATGAATGGGGGCGAACTGCAGGCAAATGGGTTGAACGACACGAGCGCCGGTATTTTTTGGGCGACCGGAAAATTACAGATGAATGCCGGTACGCTGAAAGCCTCAGGACATGGTGATGAAGGGGCGGCGGTGGCCTTTGCCGAATCGGTTGCTGATCCGGACTATGTTGAGATCGTAAAGCCTGTTAATGGTAAGTGGGATGATAAAGGGCAGAAGGTCCTTAATCCTGACGGAACGACGGCAATGGAAGTCGAGATTGCCCGCAGGCAGTTTACCGTCACTTTCGACCTGAACGGCAAGACCGTATACGAAGGCACCGCACCCGAAGCGCAGAAGGTATATGCGGGCAAACCGGCCCTGGAGCCGGAGTTTCCTCCCGTGGCAGAAGGCTTTGCCTTTAAGGGATGGTATACGGATCAGGCATGTACTGAAAAATTTGTCTTCTTCGATTCCTCG
Organism: Lachnospiraceae bacterium; assembly: GCA_016282915.1. GTDB lineage: Bacteria > Bacillota > Clostridia > Lachnospirales > Lachnospiraceae > NK4A136. Next base: position 23,231 of record JAEELW010000070.1, read on the forward strand.
ATCACTAAGGACACCACACTCTACGCTAAGTGGGTTGAGGGTTTCATCGTAAGCTTTGACGTAGGCGACGCTTCGGTAGCCACACCCATGGATCAGGCTGTGGAAGAAGGCGGACTGGTAGAAAGACCCGTACTTCCCGCTGTAGAGGGTATGGAGCTCGTGGGCTGGTATAAGAATCTTTCGGATGATACCGCTTACGATTTTGAACACACACCGGTAAACAGCAGCTTTACCCTGTATGCAAAGTGGGCAAAAGAAAAACGCAAGGTGACCTTTGACGGGAACGGCCATACTCCGGTACCGGCACCGGTAGAGGTGGAATATGGCGACACAGTGACCGAGCCCACGGCTCCCACGGCAGACGGTTTTAAGTTCATGGGCTGGTATGTGGAAGCTGCATGCATCCATCGTTATGATTTCTCCAGCCCGGTGAAGGACAACATCACGCTTTATGCCCGCTGGGTTGATGCGACAGTACAGACCTGGACCGTGAGCTTTGACTTAAACGGCATGCCGGGAACGGCTCCCGCCGCACAGGAAGTGGTGGACGGTGAGCTTGCGGCACGTCCCGAGGCTCCCGTGGTAGCAGGACGCAGCTTTAAGGGCTGGTATACTTCCAGATCCTGCGCGGATGATGGCTGGTTCAATTTCATGACACCGGTGACCGCCGACCTGACTCTGTATGCAAAGTGGGAGATGGAGGAAGATGTACCGGGCTTCATCGTGAGCTTTGCAGATACCTCCTATGATATCTACAACGGTCTGGTCCAGAATGCGGACGGCATCTACGAGACCGTCTATGCCGGCGGAGCCATCAAACCTGCGATCCGGGTCATCGGCGCATACGGCCGCATCCTGATCGAAGGCGAAGACTATACCGTAAAATACAGCAACAATGTGAAGGCAAACAACAAAAAGCCTGCAAAAGTCACTGTAAAGGGCAAAGGCATTTATAAGGGTTCCAAGGTACTGGAATTCTACATTGTTCCGGCGGATCTTGGTATACTTGAGTCCATGGGTAAGCTGGTCGTTCCCCAGCAGTATGCAAAGGGCGGAAAGGCCAATGTGGTGCTCTATTACGGCAGCTATGCACTGAAGGCAAAGGACTACGAAAAGCCTACGGCAAACGTAAGTGAAGCAACGGCGCTGGATATCAAAGGTAAGGGCAATTTCAAAGGATCGATCAAAGAGACTTTTCTGCCCCTTTCCGCTGCGGATGCGAAAGCAAAGACCGTCGCCAAGGTGAAGGTCAAGGTATCGTCGGTAGTATATAACGGTATGACGCAGACGCCGGAAGTTACGGTTACCGCCGGGGACGGAAGCGTACTGACCGAGTATAAGGATTACACGCTGTGCTATGTGAACAATCAGAATGCCGGTAAGGCTGTGGTAGTGGCAGAAGGCTGCGGTGAATACTTCGGTGCCGCATCGGCGCCCTTCATGATAACGCCGGACAAAGACGGTAATGTTGTGGTCAGCCGTTCCTCGGAAAAGGTGGCATATGACCCGAACGGCGCGACCATCGGCCTTTCGGTCACTGTGGGCGGACGCTTCCTTGTCGAAGGCGTGAGTTACAACGTGAAATTCAGCAACAACAAAAATGTGGGCAAAGGAAAATATACCGTAAGCTTCAAAGGCAACTACAAGGGATTGAAGCCCGTTAACGGAGAATTCGAGATTGAAAAGGCTTCCATTGCCGGTACGGATATCTTTGCGGGCAGCATGACCTATACGAAGCCGGGCAAATATTTCTCCAAGGTATATGTGACGGATGGTAGCGCACTGCTGAAGGAAAAGAAGGACTATACCGTAAGCTACTATACGGACGATGCCTGCACGACAGCTCTTTCTGCAAAGTATACGATGGAAGAGGGCAAGACCCAGGTAACCCTGTACGCAAAGATCACGGGTACGGGCAGCTATAAGGACGACAGCAAGGTGGTCAGCTTTACGGTCTATAAGGCGGATGCGGAGAAGTTCGATCTGAGCAAGGCGCGTATCGTGGAACCTGCAACTCTTAAGAAACCCGGGAAGGTACAGTACAACGGTACTGCCCTGGAGCCTGTGGTCATTGTACAGGTGAAGGTCGGCAAAGAGTGGAAGACCGTGCCGGAAAGCGCCTACACCATCACCTACAGCAACAATGTAAACAAGGGCAAGGCTACCATCGTGGTCAGCGGTAAAGGTACCGCAGCCAGCGGCAGCAAAGCCGCCAACTTCAATATCATCGCAAGAGATATGAAGAGTTTTGAAGCAAAGTAAGAAAGATCTGCAATAGCAGTAAACAGGCCGCCCGCAGCAATGCGGGCGGTTTGTTTATCCGGGGGCACGCATTGCATGACTCTGTATACAGGCCGGAGAAGCGGTACCGAAATACCTACTTTTGGCGGTAGTAATACCGCCTTTTTTATTTTATAGTATGCTACGGATGGGCACCTGAGGAGAGGCGTCGATCCGCAAAACTCAGATACGAAAAAGGAGGATAAGCTATCATGAAAAAGAAACTGCTTGCACTGGGACTGACAACGGTCATGGCCTTCTCTATGGCAGCCTGCGGGGATAAGGAGGAGCCCGCGGCAGCTGCACCTACGGAGGCAGTACAGCTGACGGAGAGCGCAACGCCCACGGAAGTGCCGGAGGAGCCGCCCGAGGAGGAACCTACAGAGGCACCGGAGCCGGAGAAGCCGGAATTTTCCCTTCCGGACAGGATCGTATTTGACGATAAATTTGAGATACAGGTCGTGGGCTACGAGTATTTTGATTCCGGCGACAGCTATGATTATGATTTCCTTAATGTGTATTACGACTATACACCGTTAAATGACCGTTTCTATACCTGCAACGCCATCTACTGGACCGCGAGCCAGAGCGGAACGGAACAGAAAAAAGATCCGTCAAGCAATCTGACGTTCGGCAACGCCGAGCATACCGATGATATCTGGCTGCATATCCAGCAGGGGGTGACCTTCCGCGGTATGATGCAGTTTTCCGTTAATAAGGGTGATACTTCCGTGATCACGGTGGGGATCGGTGCAAAATCGGATGAATACGTATTTTTTGATGTAGATCCTACATGGGAGATGCCGGATATCCGGCATGAGACCTTTGAGCTGGAGAAGGTTCTTTCCCCTTCCTACGGCCCCGGCAATATGCCGCAGTTCACGAGTGCGGATTTTGATATCAAGTATGACCTGAAGATCAACGGGATCACCGAATATTCCAGCGTAATGGAACTGGATGCGGACCAGAAGCCCGTCTACTATACCTGTGTCGGGATCTCTTATACGATCACCAATCATTCCGGAAAAGAAGAAAGTCCGTTCATGCTCTTTTCCACGAACAATTACATCTTCCAGGACGGCGTTTCGATCAAGGATACCACGCCCGGCAAGGAATCGGTGGACTATCACAAGACCCAGAAGGATCTGCCGCTGTACCAGAAGCTCCAGGACGGTCAGACGGTCGACTTTGTTCAGTATTACAGGCTCCGTTCCGACAGCCCCATCGAATGGGTACACCGGGATTTCCGCGGCACGCTGATGGGCAACATGGTTTATGAGGTGGAGCCGCTGGAGCTAAACTGACAGAGGAGTGACTGTCCGGCAGCCGTCCGGCCGTCGGAAGTAACAATCGTATAATATCGGGGGAGGTTTCCGCATTGTGCGGAGACCTCCCCCTTTTGCTTATGAGAGCGGGGAAGAGAGGCGTTGCTTTATTGAAAAAAAGGCGTATTTATGCTATTATTGACAGACAATTATGCGCGTTATCGCTGTGATCGCAGTGCAGGAGGAAACGATATGGCAGAACGGTATGAATATGAGGAAGCAAAGCTGCTTTCGCTGGATGAGACGCTTGGGATCGATCCGGAAAAGAGCAGGGAGGCGGGAGAAGAACTCGCCGGATTCTATGACGCGGAGGATCTGCTGGAGGACCATAGAGCGGCGGCAGAGATGCTTGCGGAAACGGATGCACATCTGGAAGAGTATGTACGAAATTATGAAAAGGATAAAGAACGGGAGAGCGTGGAGATGATCTATACTCTGAAGATCAGTATTCTTCACAGTATGGCAAAGCGCTTTCATCCGCTTTCGAAATACGGGAAAGAGCAGCTTTTTGCTGCGGCAGACTGCAGGCGGGAGTTTGAAGCGCTGGTGGGGCCCCTGATCACTCCGATCACGAAAAACAACGTCGATCTGTTCAGGACCGTATTATCCGCGGATCTCTGTGAGGATATCTGCTTTGGGAGACGCGCGGCTCTCGGTGCGCTCCGTACGCGGAAGGGAACGGTATACGGCGTGGGTGCCGTAGCTTATCATATCGATACGGAGCCGGTCTTTGGCAGGCAGATCCTCCGGATCGACTGGCTTTTTGTGAATAAAAAGTTCCGGGAAAGAAGCGTTGCGGACTTCCTGCTCGGGGAACTGATGGCGCAGGCGGCAAAAGCCGGCGTTTCTTATATGTCGGCGGAGTTTGCGGAGAATACGAAGGAAAAAGAAATCCTTGCGTATATCCTCGGTGCCTGGAAGTTTGAGCTGGATGCGGAACTGAGTCCCGACGCCGTCATAAGGCTCGGCGATGTCACGGAGGAGAAAAAGATCGCCGCACTGAATAAGGAAGCCGTTTCCCTGGCGGACTTTAATGAGACGGAGAGAGAAAGGTTTATCCGGCATACTCTGGGAGGCTTCGGATATGAAGGCTATCTGAAGGAGGTCCCCGGCGAATATACGGATAAGGATCTGTCATTCTACGCCGGGTCGAAATCGGAAGCCTGTGCCCTGCTTCTGGCGCACAGAAGCGCTTCCGGTATGATGAGGGTGGAATACCTGGCTTCTGCTCCCGAGAAGGAGAAATACCTGCCGGCTTTGCTCTGCGCATTCCTGGAAAGCGCCAAAAGAGTGGGAGATGCGGATACAAAGGTACTGATCCCGGTGGAAGCGGAGGAGATCGGCCTGCTTTTGGATAAGCTCTGCAGCCGGCAGCTTGGGCAGTATCTGCTGTCCGGGATGCTGAATCCTCCGGCGGCCGGGCTGGACTTTGATGCGGAAAATATCGAACAACTGTTGGCGGCAACGGAATAAGATCTTGAGGAGGGTTTCCCATGAAAGGTCATAACCTGGAATTACAGAGAAAGATACAGGTACAGAAACAGCAGGAAGAGAACAAGGAAGAGTCCCTTTTCAGCAGTGCTTTCAAACAGGAAGAGCAGCAGGAAAGCGTGCTTCAGGGAGAGAAGACAGAAAACCTCATTGCCCATGGCTTTAAGGAAGCCACGATGAAGGATGATATCGATGAGCTGGGCGGACCGGCACCCGGGGAGCCTGCCTATATCGGCCTGGAGAAAAAGTTTACCCGGAAGCAGGAAGGGGACAGCGCAAAGATGGAGGCTGTCCGGCTTGCACTGGATGCCTACCATAATCATGAGCATATGAACATAAGCAGGGAAAAGGCGATGGATGACCTGATCGCTGCCTGTGATAAATACTGTTCGGGACGTTTCCGGCTTTTTAAATGGGGACGGGGGAAACAGCGCCTGGAAGAGGTGATGGCCCTTCGTGAAAAGGTCATGCAGGAAAGGGAAGCGACCCGGAGCGGGCTGGAGCCGGAGGACGGGACCGGTGCAACGAATCTGATCCACAACGATGCAGTAGGGGCCTATACCGAAGAGACACAAAAGAAGCTCAAAAAAGCGGGAGTCGGAAAGCTCCTGGTAGCAGGACTTGCAACCATCGTGGGCGTGACCGTCGGTAATATCATAAAACTGGCCACCCTGCAGCCCCTCTGGAGAAAAAAGGTGGGATGGAAACCGAAGAGTTATTTCATGGGAGCCATGGGCTTTATGGATCGTACCTTCGGCAGGGTTACGTATGTGGACAAGCTGGATGAGAAGGGCAATGTCGTGGGGCTGGAGAAAAAGAGGATCTACGAAACGGATACCTCCCAGAAAGAAAAGGACAGAAGTGCGACCTTTGCTGCCGAGAACGCCATGATGAAGGCCGACCGGGAGATGCTGGAAGAAGACGGCTTCGACGATTTTGATGAGGAAGCCTATATCGATGAGGGCTATGATAATGATCTGGCCCTGATCAATGTGAAACGTGATCTGGCCATCGCGTACGGGAAGGATGATCCCGACACGGAGGAGATCGAGCGCCTGGAAAAGGAACTGGAAGAGCGGAGCCAAAAGTCCGCAGAGTTTGCTGAATACATGAAGGAAAACAAAGCCGATTCCGGCTTTGTTCCGAATATCAGCCCGGAGCTGGATCAGGAAGTGAAAAATGCCAGGAATGCATATAAGAATACCTCGTTGATAAAGGCACTTAAAGAGCAGGATAAACGGACCAGGGAACGTGTTGAAAAAGAGGGAAAAACAGAGGAATTCCGGCAGATGCTGAAAGAACAGGTGATGGGTAACTGTCTGGAGGAAAACGGCTCTGCCGACCAGGTGCTTACGGAAAGGGATAAAGCCTATAATGAAGAGGAATTAAAAGCGAAGATCGAGAAATTTGAAGAGTTTGACTTACGTACCATCAGTTTTGAAAACAACGTTGATATGCTCAGGGACTTTAAAAAGAACAAGGAAAGCTTTGAGTATGTCCGTTCCGTTCATTACGAGCTTTTCAAGGGGATCGCGAGCGGCTTTAAGCTGGATGATGAAAGGATGATCAAATTAAGGGCAAAATTCAAGTGCGCTTTCGAGATGGAGGATTATATGATCCGTGTAAACAGGATGATCCTCCGTGATGAGTTGGAAGGACTTGATCTTGTAAAAGACCAGGACAGGATCGATGAGTATATAAGCCAAAAACGTGCCCTTGCAGAAAAAAAAGAGCGTTTTTACAGGCTGCTTCCCAAGCCGGGTGAAACCGAAGCTTTTCTTGCGGAATGTGAGGAAAAGGTGCGCAGTGAATACAAAAGCAGGGAGAAGACCATAAAGGCACTGTACCGTATCCTGGAGAAGGGCGGAGAAAAGGGCAGTATTCCTAAGGATGAGCTTAAGAAAAAGGCGGATGCCTATGAGAGCAATGCTGTCGTGTATGATTATATACAATATGCTGCCACCCGGTATATCGCCTTTTCGGGACCGGATATCATGGAATCCTATAATGTGATAAACAAAAAGACTGAAGATAATAAGGTGAGTACAAAAGCCGAACGATGGGAATTTACCTGGATGTACGGAAAGAGCCTGGAGGATCGCGTAAGGCTGACAGAACTGAGGAACGGTCCGAATGCGGAACAGAAAAAAGAGATGCTCAGGGAGAGGATCGCAAAGAAAGAGAGCGAAACAGAAAAAGACAAACTGACGGAGGAAAAGAAAGCTGAAATAGAACAGGAAGCGAAAGCCGAAACAACAAAAGAAGCAGAACTGATAAATGCAAAGAATACCCTTGCTTATTACAGGGAAATGATCGTTGATATGAAAAGCTTCGACCTGAAGGAGTTTGATACCAGAGATATCGGTAAGTTTTATGAAAACTTCGAAAGGAAAAAACGTGTTCTCTGGATCTACACAAATTCCAGAATAATGATCGGGATCATAAGAGCACAGCTTGAGTTAATCAGAGCTTCGGAAATCGAGGAAGCAAAGAAGAAGGATCCGGACTACAAAGTCAACCCGAAGGAGAGGCTTAAGCTTCCGGAGGACTTTAAAGAGCTGGGATATGCGGATTATGATGAGCTGGTGAAAGATCTGTCTGTAGCGCAGGATATCGGTAATGCGATCCAGGGAAAGATGGACAGTCTGGCACAGATCTCGGAAAAGGAATATCTTCCGTATTATTCCCTGGAAGAAATCTTTGGGCTGGATGCAGAGAAGAGCGCAAAGATAACAGAGAATCACGACAAGTATTGGGCGGAGATGGAGGAGAAGGGAGTCTTTCTTGACGACGATCCTGTGGCGCAATGGGTGGAGGAAATGAATGCCTTTAAAAACAATATCAATATTTCAATCCGGACCAGAGAAGTAAAAGAGGAGGAAGAAGAGGAGGAAAGCAAGGAGAAAAGTAAGGAAGAAACTAAGGAGGAAAGCAAGAAGGTTAAACTGACGCAGAATATGACCGGTGATGTGGATATCATGGAGATCTACCGGGAAGAGCAGGAGTATTATGATAAGGAGAAGATCCTTAAAGGACGAAGTATGCTTTCGAAAAAGGACCGCGTGGCGGAAATTGAAAAGGCAAAGGCATATAAAGAACGAATCAAAAGCATATCCAATTGCAGGGATGATCAGGTTTCTTCCATGATCAATAATAACAGACAGCGCTATATTAAGCGATATGTCAGTTCCATGGAATACTTTTATAATGATTCCGAAGAGAAGACAGCCGAAAGAGTGAGGGCACTTGAGGCAGATCCGCAAAGTGCCACTACGGAGCAGAAGCAGAAGATGGCAAAGGAGCTTGAAAGCGCTTTTTCAGTGATCATGAATTTTGATCTTCAGGAGATGAATTTCGATAAGATTACGGATATCTATAATGAGACATACGAAAAAACAGCCGTAATGACCGCTTTCTGCTTTGATTTCAATCTGATCTTTAATGATTATGAACAGCTGCAAAACGACCCCAATGTGGAAACCCTTCTGACCAAAGAGGAGTTCATGGAAGTGAAGGCGAAGAAGGACTTCATACAGATGACAAATGTCTTCTTCGGTAATTTGCCGGATCTTATGAGCCAGCCGCAGCATGAAGAAATAGATGCAGTGACTCTCCTCACATTAAAGGAGGATGAGTTCTGGAAATTGACGGAGAAGAAAAAGAATAACCCCGTCATTCAGCTTTATCTGGGAACTGCTATGATGACCGCCAGTACCATACAGAAGCTGGGGATCATTCCGGGGATCGATATGGAAGCGTTGTATCAGAAGCGGCGTGTCAGTGAGTTTGGCGCTCCCCAGGAGGATATGACCGAAAGCATAAAGAAAAAGCTGCAAAAACAATAAAGGAGATGTGCGAAATGGACTTTTCGCTTACTACGGAAAACATAGCGACACTGCTGATCGACGGCTCCACGATCTTTCTGCTCCTCGGGGTCCTTACCCAGACCTCGATCATGCGGAAGCGGGGCCGGAAGGAGGATAAACTGTTCTTTGGACTGATCCTTCTGACCATGGTGGTGGCAGTGGCGGATATCGTGACCTATCTGGCGGATGAGAAGCATTTCCCGGGAGCGAGGATCTTAAACCTGGGAGGGGTCACCGTCTTTTATATGGCGCTGATCCTGGGCGTCATGGGCTTGTTTCATTACTGCGTGATCCGCTTTGGCGGGATCTTTGATGAACAGCCGAGACTGGAAAGGCTGCTGCTCCTGCCGGGAGCGGTCATAGAGCTTCTCCTGCTGATCAATCTGTTTACGGGGCTGATCTTTTATGTGGATGAGTCGAATGTCTATCATTACGGGATCCTGTTCATCTCCATGTTCATCATCATGGGGGTATACCTTTTGTCGGGCCTGATCGTGATGGGCCGGTACCGCAGTAAAAATGACAATGCGGTCCTGATCCCGGTCTGGATCTTTCTGCTTCCGATCATGGCCGGACTTGTGGTGCCCTTTGTGATCGGCGGGATATCCCTGACCAGCATCGGGCTGGCCATGTCCGTTGTCTTTATCCATGCAGGCAGCGCATCGGAGATCGTGAACTATGAAACGGAGGAGAAAAGCGCATGACGGACATCGGATATGTAACCTTATATGTAAATGCCATAGCGATCATGCTCTCGATCGGCATCATGGCGATGGTCTGGAAGCTGAAGATGAAAGACGCGCTGGAAAAAAAGATCTTCATCGGATTGCTCATCCTTGTGATATTGATGGGGGCGTTCTATATCCTGTGCGCATTAAGGGATGATAAAATGATCAGCTGCTCGCATCTGGGCGCCATGCTCCTGGAAACGGGGCTGGAGCTTCTGATCAACGCCTACGCGTTTCAGTGGTTTATCTATGTGGAATACCGTCTGTACCACAGCGTAGACCATATACGGAGAAACGTTCTCCTCTTTTCGGGCCCTTTTCTGGTGATCACGATCATGGATCTGGTCAATATCTTTACGGAGTTTCTGCTTCAGTATGATGACGAGCTGGGGATCATCACGGAGACGCCGGTCTATGTATTGACGGATGTGATCAGGCTGGGCTATTTCATCTGCACCCTGTTCATACTGGAGCTTCGCAAGAGGCATGATGACAGTCTGAAGTTTTTTTCCGTACGGCCGTTTTTCATTCCCGTGATGATCTATGTTCTTCTTTATTATTTTACCCCCTATGCGACGGTGGATCTGGGACTGGCGATCGGACTGACCCTGATCTATGTGGAGCTGATCAATGAAAAGTGCTATCAGGATTCGGAAAGCGGCTTTTTCAACAGGCTGTATCTGGATTATCTGCGAGGGCGGATCACGGAAGGAAAATATGATCTGGAGAGCGCACTGGTCTATGAGCTCCCGGGCGCTGATATGGCGACGTCCGCAAAGCTGATACTGAAGCAGCTGCCGAAGGATTGCGATACCATACGGTACGGGAAAGATATTGTGGTAACCCTGACGAAAGTGAATAACAGAGGACCCCTGTCCATGCTTTCCGAGGACGTGCAGCAGAGTCTTGATGAGGCCGGCATCCCGGTAGAAGTGCGCATCGATCTGAAAAAGAAGAAAGAAAGCGGCGCGGAATTTCTGGAAAGAGTATTAGCGAAAGGGTAAAGCGTTCATGAGATCAATAGAGATAGACGAAGATAATGCGGAAGATTTCTCCGACTATATCGATGAAGATATGATCGACAATATGGATCGTACTTTTTTCCGGGGCATCGGCGTGACGGATGATGACGACACGCCGCTGGGGGCTCTTGTCTTTGAGCTTAAGAACAGCGAGAGCGAGGAAGACACCACAAGCCGTATCCATTCATTTAAGGCGGAAAACGACGGGGCGAAGAAACTGATCCTGTCGGAGTATGAAAAGCTCATCTCCGAGGAGGATGTGGTGGAGAGCTTTTATGAGCTGGCGGATGAGGAAACGGCGAAGCTGCTGAAAGCCGGCGGTTTTTCCTTTGAAACCTCCGAATCCGCGGATATCGTAGTCGGCATGCCGGATATCCGGCGTGTGGCAGAGAGCGTAAAGAGCAGCAGACTCCCGTCTTTTATCGGTGATCTTTCCGGGATCTCTATTCTTCAATACAGAAGCTGTATCAAAAACTGTCTCTTTAAAGGGCACCACGGACTTCTGGAGGACCTGGCCTATCTGCCCAAAAACTGGTTTGAGCAGAATGTCTCGGCCTGCTCTTTATCGGATGAAGCAGTGGATGGTGTGCTGCTTTTGAAGAAGGCCCCGTCCGGTATGCTCTCCGTGCTTTTATATACCGCTTTCGGACCGGACTTTCAGAAGAGTCTTGCGCTGATGATGATCTACACGGCAAGGAAGATCGTGGAGCTCTATCCGGATGACACAAAGGTGCTGATCCGCCGTCACAATGATATGGTAAGAAAGCTTACCGACAAAGTATTTGCAAACAGCAGAGGCGAAAACGTATACAAGGGAAAGCGGAAGGAAGGATAAAGAGCTTCGCGGAATACGGGAACGCGTGAAAAAAGCCGGCCGATGAGAGCTCAGCTTTCGAAGTCACGGCAGAAGAGCCGGGCGGGGCGGTGGCCGGGGCCGGTAATGTATTTTTCCGTTTCCCGGACGAAGGGCTGCATCTTACGGCGGAAATTCGCAGTGAGGAGCGGCCGGTTTAAGACGATCTCGTAAACCTTCTGCAGCTGGTTGAGCGTAAAGTGTTCCGGCAGCAGGTAAAAGAGGACCGGACTGCTCAGTTCGGCTTCACGGCGCAGCTTAAGGAAGGCTTTAAGGATGATCAGGGCGTGGTCGAAAGCAAAGCCCTCGTTGTTTAAGATCTGATAGGAATGCGTTTCTTTTCTCGCATCGCAGCGGCAGTTTTCGCGGATGACGGCGGAGAGAACGCATTCTTCTTTGTTTTCCAGAAGGATACGGTAAGTGCGCTCGCTTGAGGCAGCTTGCGCATCCGCTTTTTTGCTTTCCTCATTTTCTTCTATCCGGAAATCGAACCAGGCGGCCTTCCAGGCATCGCTGCCTGCGTGGAGCCGGTAATCCGCGGGATCGATCAGTGATAGAAAGGCCTGGGAGACGATCCAGCCGCGGGGATCCCGTCCCCGTTCGCTGAACATGCCGACGGGTTCGAGATAGGCTTCCGACACATTGGTCTCTTCTTTAAGCTCCCGCGAGGCAGTCTCATCTATGCTTTCATTCTCCCGGCAGAAGCCGCCGGGGAGCGCCCACAGGCCTTTATACGGATGGCCGCCGCGCTGTATCATCAAAAGCTTCAGCTTGTTCTCCGGATCGCGCCGGTATGTATCGCCTTCCTCCTGCATCAGGGAGAAAACGGCGATATCGGCAGTCAGCGAGGGCGCCGGCCAGGCGCTGCGGTCATAGTTCTTCAGAAATTCCTTTTCCTCTTTTTTGCTTGATCCTGAGTTCATATCGGCTGCACCTTTATCTGTGGTTATATATCCTGTGATATCTTGAGAAACGGCTCTTCGTCATGGCGTCGGAGCGTCGGACCGGAACCGGAGAGCTGTCATCGCTTACAGTTTATAATGTACGTATTCATTTTTCAAGTCCCGGGGACAGGGCTCCGCTTAAAGCTATGGGCGCTTCAGTACGGTGAACCCTGTCGTGTGTCTTTTGCTTCACGTGACGCGGACAGATAGAAGCGGCCGAAGGTCTCTTTGATCTCGGGCAGCCGGCAGAAACGCGCCACATCGATATCGCCTCCGGCACAGAGGATACGGCCGTGGCTTTCGTTTAAATGGGTAAGGAACAGGGTAGCGGTCCGGGGCTCTATGCCGGCAGCGTCCAGGTCTTCCCTGACGGGGCGGACGAAATCCGCGGCACTGCCGTGGCGGGCAAAACGCAGGCTGCCCTGCCAGGGGTTGGGGATATTTGTTTTGTCTTTTTCAATGAGGCCCAGATCCCTGTCACTGCATTCGTTTGCCAGCGGGCCGGCACCGTGTTTGGTCACATAGCTGCGGCTGATGTAAACGGGCTCGGGGAGCGGCAGATGATACTTTTTTGCGAGCATGCAGGGATTGGTCAGTCCCGTCCGGGAGCCGGTCACATGGGGGAGCGAAGCCTTGCAGCAGGCATCCAGCAAAAGTCCCTGGCCGTTTTCAAATATGATATCCTCCCTCTTTTGCAGGAAGCTTTCGCTATCTTCAACGATGCTGATCCGGGCCGCATTCCGCATCATCTGCTCCACGGCGTTTTCGATCACGGCATCGGAACGCAGCAAGTCGCCGTATTCCCCGGAAGGCGCCGGCAGCCCGGCCCGCTCAAGACGGGCCGGAAGATATTCGCAGCGGATCTCCGTGAGTTTCTTTACCAGATGATCGGCGCTTTTGGAGAGGAAATCGGCAGCGCACACGCCGAAACCGGCTTTCGTGCGCAGATCGGCTTCGTAGATCCCCATGCCGCAGCTGCCGTGTCTTTTGTTTCCGCGGGCGGTCTCCAGAGCCATATTGGTGAGCACGTCATCGATCAGGACGACCGGAGTGCTGCTGTCGCAGAAGATGCGCACGTCACCACCGCCGGCAAGGCGGAAAGCGTCGATCTCGTCCTGCAGTTTATAGAGGTCCGGATAGAAGGTCTCTGCCCAGAAGGTATCGGCACCGCGGAAGGAGCCGGAGCCCAGCTGGTGGAAGACAAAGCGTTTTTCGCCGCACTCCACCGTATGTCCGGACTGGGCCCCGCCGTTGTGCCGGATCACCAGAGGGGCATCGCCCCTCTGGCAGAAAAGATCCACGGCAAGTCCTTTTCCTTCGTCTCCGTATCCTTTTCCGATGATCGCATATACTTTGGTCATAGTCAGAAAAACAATCCTTTCTTTGCACCGGGCAGTTTCAGTTCCCGCAGCGCGGAATCAATGACCGGCTGCTTATCATCCGGCCATTGGCGGATGATGTCATTTTGTTTCATGCCGTTCGTATACTGCATGATGCTGATGATGAGCTCGGGGATGGTATCGACCCGCTGGGGCGACAGCATCACATTGCGGCCGGATAAAAGCTGTACAAAATCGTTCGCACGATCCCCCGGGTTGTTGACCAGAAAGATGTGGAAGATCTCGAATTTTTCCGAGGCTTTTTTCAGTATGCTTTTCGTATCGCAGTTCAGCGTTTCATTAAAGACACGATTAAAGGAAGCTTCGATCCCGACGGTGCGGCAGTCCGCTCCGTCACCGATCGTGAACAGGAAGCCTTTTTTGCCGCGCTTTTGCTGTGCATCCAGAAGCGTATGTTCCGCGGCAAAGTGCCACAGATAATTGGGGACCACGTCTCCGTTGCCTGCGTTTTCCAGCCACAGATCAAAGAGCTGTTCGGCAATACGGATATCCGACTCGAACTGTGTGACCTGCAGGGGGGCCTGGTCCTGGAAATCCCCGTAGGCGGCAAACAGTATTGCGGGATCGGGGACCGGCTGCAGCGAGTAGAGTTTCATCATGGTCTCGTGCAGGGATTCCTTTGCGATCTGCTTCGACAGGTATCCCATGGAACCGGTCACGTCCAGACCGATGATGATGGGGGTGGATTCGGGATGATCCTCGGAATCCCTGGCCTCCCTGAAGCTGATGAAGCGGGGATCGAAGCGCTGGTCGATCTGCCTGCGCCGAAAGATCTCCCTTTCACTTGTGGCAGTGCCGATGTTGCGGCTGCTTTTTAAGCGGCTCCAGTCCGATGCGTTGTAACTTCCTCTTCCCATAATATTTTCCTCCTTTCAGATTTGAATGTTCGTTTTTGCAAAGCGGCGTCCGCCAAAGCCTTTTTCGATCACCTCATCCCAGAGAGCAAAGTCGTCATAGGCATTTCTCTTCGGTGCGGAGTTCAGAAAAGCGGTGAATTCCTTCGGGATCCCGCTGCGGTTCACACCCAGGATACGCGAAGCCGTGGAACGGACAGCCTTCAGATCTCCGGCGGAACCTTCGGAAGCGTATCCCGCCTCCCACCAGTGACCGATCAGTACGGCGTGGTGGGTGAAGGGGTCGACCGCCAGGCTGTTTTCCGAGATACCGTTGTGGGCCAGGTCGCTGTAGGCCAGTACGCAGCAGATGTTCTCCATACGCGAGACCACCCATGCGGCATGTTCCGCGGAGAGAGCACCGAGGAGAGGCAGGGGGAACAGATTGCCTGCTCTCCTGTAGGCCAGCAGCAGTCCGCCGTTTTCCAGGAGGTAACTGCCGGCAGCGACCGGAAAGCAGTCACGCAGGCCTTTCATATCGGCGGGGGGGAAGGAGAGCCGCTGCAGGGCTCGTTCCTGGGCTTCCGCCAGCGCCCGCGCTTCTTTCTTAAAATGAAAGAGAAAGGCTTCGCGGGTCAGGTACATGGTGACGGAAGGACCGTCGTCACAGCGGTAGAGGTAACGGATCGTGATATCGTTATCGTCCGCGCTTTTCAGATACGCATATTCCGCGGAATGCCAGAGCGCATCTTCATTTCTTACTTCCTCCGCTTTCCGTTCGTGTGTCTCACGGAGGTAGCGGAGCATCCGGCCGCGGAATTCTTTATATCCGCGCAGCTGCTCATCGGAGAAATGAAAGCGGCTGCCGCAGTATTCGCAATACAGCGCCCCGCTACTGTCAACGGAGAGCTCGCCGTTACAGTTTTCACATTTGAAGCTCAGCATTTGTCGCGTCCTCTCTTTCGATCGGGATTGATGATGTCTTGTTGCGAATATAATGATAATATCAAATCGATAATATGTCAAGAGGAAATCTTTTGTTTTTTTTTTCAAAACGCCACAGGAGACGGAGGAGTATAGGAAGATCGATATCCGGAGCGGCTGATCATTGAAGGACAGGCATAAAATATGCCGCAGCGTGATAACTGCGGCAGGATCTTTTATAAAGCGGCAGGATGGAGAGAGAAAAAGAACGGCTATCCGGAGAAGGATGCTCCGGAACCGGGCGGCAGGTGGGAAAAGAAGAACAGCACCTCCTACATCATTTTCTGAACGGCGAGGCCGTAGAAGAGGGGGGTGAGGATACCCTGGATATTCTGGGAGTTTTTACCCCAGTCAATGATCTGCGTGGGTAAAGCGCATTTCGACAGGATCTCGACTACGGTCTGCATATCGTTGTAGGGAAAAATATGCACTTTGATATCCTCCCCCCAGGAAGCCAGGGAAACTCCTTCGTGCAGCTCAAAAAAGACGCCGCCGCAGCCGTCGGGATATTCGCCGGTATGTTTTATATTCTGCATATATCTGAGGCGTTCCGCCAGAAACATCACCTGTGCGTTTACCAGATATCTGTCATAAGCCTGTGCAGCCAAGAGCGTGCCCTCCTTATACGGTAAATTCGCTTCACGGAATACATTGTATATCACTTTCCGCTGCTTGACAATCCCATAGGCAGATCGCAGCATTCCGGGGGGGCCGATCCCGTGAAGTATCTCCTCTGTTTCGATAGTTCTGATCGATCGCATCGCCACAAGCCGGATCTCGTGTCATTTGTCAATTTTTTGTAAATAATTCCGTTTTGGTGATGAGCTTCATGATTGAAAATGCTTTATTTACAGGCGTTAACAAAAGACTTGAAATAATTGTTAGCACTCGGGCTTGACGAGTGCTAACAAGAGTGCTATAGTAAGATGCGTAAGGAAAAACCTTGGGCTTCTTTCTTTATATGGTGAGACGGAGGAGGTGAAGCTTTATGAACATACAGAAATTTACACAGAATTCCATACAGGCGATGCAGGATATGGAAAAATATGCCGTGGAATACGGCAACCAGGAGCTGGAGCAGGAACATCTGCTTTATGCACTGCTGAAGCTGGACGATTCCCTGATCCTGAAGCTCGTGGAAAAGATGGAGATCAATACGGAGCATTTCACGGACCGTACGGAACAGGCGATCAGAAAACGTGTGAAAGTGCAGGGCGGTGAGCTCCATATAGGGGCGGATCTTAACAAAGCCCTGATCTCGGCCGAGGATGAAGCGAAAGCCATGGGTGACGATTATGTTTCCGTGGAACATCTGATGCTGGCTATGATCCGCCATCCGAACCGTGAGATCAAGGCGATGTTTACGGAGTACGGTCTCACCCGTGAGCGCTTCCTTTCGGCACTGCAGCAGGTGCGCGGGAACCAGCGGGTGACAACGGACAATCCCGAAGCCACCTATGACACACTGGAGAAATACGGACAGGATCTGGTGGAAAGGGCAAGGCAGCAGAAGCTGGATCCGGTGATCGGACGGGATGCCGAGATACGGAACGTGATCCGCATCCTTTCACGGAAGACCAAGAATAATCCCGTGCTGATCGGCGAACCCGGCGTAGGTAAGACGGCAGTGGTGGAAGGTCTTGCGCAGCGTATCGTACGCGGGGATGTGCCGGGAGGTCTGAAAGACAAAAAGATCTTCGGGCTGGATATGGGCGCGCTGGTGGCCGGCGCGAAATACCGCGGTGAATTTGAGGAACGTCTGAAAGCCGTGCTCGAGGAGGTAAAGAAGAGTGAAGGACAGATCATCCTCTTTATCGATGAACTGCATACCATCGTGGGCGCAGGCAAGACGGACGGGGCACTGGATGCCGGAAATATGCTGAAGCCCATGCTGGCCAGGGGCGAGCTGCATTGTATCGGGGCGACCACGCTGGATGAATACCGTAAATATATCGAGAAGGATCCGGCGCTGGAGCGGCGTTTCCAGCCGGTAC
>JAEELW010000071.1 GCA_016282915.1 Lachnospiraceae bacterium
ACAGGAGGCAATGTAATGAGTCAGGAATTGAGATCAGAATGGGAAGGCTTCACCGGCGGTAAGTGGGTGAACGAGATCGATGTGCGCGACTTCATCCAGAAGAATTATACGCCGTATGACGGTGACGATTCTTTCTTGGCTGGCCCTACGCAGGCAACAAAGGATCTGTGGGCGCAGGTAATGGATCTGTCCCGCCAGGAGCGCGAGGCAGGCGGTGTGCTGGATATGGATACCAAGGTTATCAGCACCATCACCTCTCATGGCCCCGGATATTTGGACAAGAGCAAGGAAAAGATCGTTGGTTTCCAGACAGATAAGCCCTTCAAGCGTTCCATGCAGCCTTACGGCGGTATCCGTATGGCAGAGAAGGCCTGCGCGGACAACGGCTATACCGTAGATCCCGAGATCAGCGAGTTCTTCTCGGTTCATCGTAAGACACACAACGCCGGCTGTTTCGATGCTTACAATGCAGAGATGCGTGCCTGCCGTTCCAGCCATGTTATCACCGGTCTGCCGGATGCTTACGGCCGCGGCCGTATCATCGGCGACTATCGTCGTGTCGCTCTGTACGGTATCGATCGTCTGATCGAGGACAAGCAGGCACAGAAGGATTCCACCGGCCGTGTGATGACCGACGATGTGATCCGTCTTCGTGAAGAGCTTTCCGAGCAGATGGTAGCCCTGAAGCTGATGAAGGAAATGGCAGCTTCTTACGGCATCGATATCTCCAAGCCTGCAACGAACGTTCAGGAAGCGATCCAGTTTACCTATTTCGGTTACCTCTGCGCAGTGAAGGAGCAGAACGGTGCAGCAATGAGCCTTGGCCGTACCTCCACCTTCATCGACTGCTATGCAGAGCGCGACCTCAAGAACGGCAAGTTCACTGAGGAAGAGATCCAGGAGTTCGTTGATCACTTCATCATGAAGCTTCGCTGCGTGAAATTCGCACGTACACCCGAGTACAACCAGATCTTTGCCGGCGATCCCGTGTGGGTTACCGAGTCTCTGGGCGGCGTAGGTGTTGACGGACGTCACATGGTCACCAAGACCTCCTTCCGTTACCTCAACACCCTGAACAACCTGGGTGCGGCTCCCGAGCCCAACCTGACGGTTCTGTGGTCCACGAGACTGCCTCGTCCCTGGAAAGAGTTCTGCGCAAAGATGTCCATCAAGAGCTCTTCGATCCAGTACGAGAACGACGATCTGATGAGAGTGACCCACGGTGATGACTATGCCATCGCCTGCTGCGTATCCTCCATGAGAGTCGGTAAGGAAATGCAGTTCTTCGGCGCACGTGCAAACCTTGCAAAGTGCATGCTGTACGCTTTGAACGGCGGTATCGACGAAGTGACCAAGAAGCAGGTAGGTCCCAAGTACCGCAAGTACGAAGGCGATGTGATCGAGTACGATAAGTTCATGCCCATGTTTGAGGACATGATGGAGTGGCTGGCTGATGTGTATGTAAATACGCTGAACATCATCCACTACATGCACGACAAATACTGCTATGAGCGCGCACAGATGGCTCTGCATGACAGAGACGTACGCCGCTACTTCGCAACCGGTATGGCTGGCCTGTCGGTAGTTGCCGACTCCCTGAGCGCCATCAAGTATGCAACGGTTAAGCCCATCCGCGACGAGGACGGCATCATCGTTGACTTCGAGACGACCGGAGACTTCCCGAAGTACGGTAATGATGACGACCGCGTAGATACCATCGCACATGATCTGGTTTCCAAGTTCATGACGATGATCCGCCGTCATCACTGCTACAGAGACGGTTTCCCGACCATGTCCGTGCTGACCATCACTTCCAACGTGGTTTACGGTAAGGCTACGGGTAACACGCCTGACGGCCGTAAGAAGGGCGCTCCCTTCGCACCCGGTGCTAACCCGCTGCATGGCCGTGATACCCACGGTGCAGTTGCATCCCTGTCTTCCGTGGCAAAACTGCCCTTCGAAGACAGCCAGGACGGTATCTCCAATACCTTCACCATCATCCCCGGCGCTCTGGGCAAAGAGGATCAGGTATTCGCAGGCGATATCGAAGTAGATCTGGCAAAGAAATAAGGATTTATGGAAAGGTCGAGGTATTCCCGGCAGCAGCCGGGAATACACGGACCGGATGGAGGCAGTATGGGTGATCAGGCAATGACGGAAGAACAGATGATACAGGATCTGGTAGCACAGCTGGACGGAGGTTTTTCCACCGGCGTGGGCCATGTGAATGTAAATGTTGACGAAAACGCTTCCGAAAAGAAGGAAGTGGAGACTATGGGCTGCACGGACTGCAGCCGCACACCACTGGCTTGTTCCGTACCCACGCTTCATCAGGGTCTGGACGATTATGAGTGATAAAGGGATCCAAAGTCAGAGCCCGTTTGGGCTTGCCCGGAACGGGCGATGACCTTGGAGACCGAACATACATGAGGAAGCAGCAAGATGTCCGAAGGACATTGCAGCGGATTCCGAATGTATGCAGGATCGCGGGAGTTGCCTGCAACGAAGCGATCCGTATCAGGAATAAAGAATAAAAGAATAGGAGGAAAATAAAATGGCAGAAGCAAGCACCGCACAGGTTAACAACCTGGTATCTCTTTTGGACGGATATGCAGTAAAGGGCGGACATCATCTGAACGTTAACGTTCTGAACCGTGACACCCTTATCGATGCTCGGCAGCATCCCGAGAACTATCCTCAGCTGACGATCCGTGTGAGCGGCTACGCAGTGAACTTCATCAAGCTCACTCCGGAGCAGCAGGCAGACGTTATCAGCCGTACGTTCCACGAGTCGATATAAGGCAACAACGTTTCCAAAGAATAAAGCAGGGGTCGTGCTTGCACGAACCCCTGTTTTTTTCTTTGAGAAACGTGCAAGGATATGAGCAAAAAAGCCGCCGAAGCGCGAAGCGCAAGGGGGCGATTTGCGAATGTCCTTGCAGGATTGCGGGAGCTGCGAAGCAGCGTAGCAATCCGTGTTGCCGTAACTCCAAAAAGGATCCGCAAGGATATGAGCAAAAAAGCCGCCGAAGCACGAAGCGCAAGGGGGCGATTTGCGAATGTCCTTGCAGGATTGCGGGAGCTGCGAAGCAGCGTAGCAATCCGTGTTGCCGCCCCCACCAAAAGATACGAGGGATCCGCAAGGATATGAGCAAAAAAGCCGCCGAAGCGCGAAGCGCAAGGGGGCGATTTGCGAATGGATTTGACATAAACATATCTATGTGCTATAAGATAGTTTGCTTTATAAATTCAGGGAGAAATCAGGGAGGAAGATTATGAAAAAGAATGTTTTATTTTTTTGCGGTATCCTGACCGTAAGTACCCTGCTGGCAGCCTGCGGAGAAACTCCGGCACCTGCTTCCGAAGCCGATGAAAAACCGACAGCGGCGGCAGAACAGAATAATGTGACGGACGATGCTTCCGATGATACGGAGCCGGAGACAGGCGATGTTGAAAAGGATCAGGAAGCAGAGGAGGATCAGGACACAGGCGAAAAGCCGTTTGATGATGTGCAGGTTTCCCAGGGAAAATGGATCTCGCTAAGTCTGACAAAGATTGATGAGGTTCCGCGCAGCGATAGTGCTACCATTAATTACAGCGTTTCGAAGGATGATAAGGTTTATATCACAGATGTTGCTGGCCGTATCGTAGAAGATCAGGAGTATTATGATGCAGATATGCTTTTTGATGATCTGCTGAAGGTTCGGAAAAATGATCCCGATAATTACCCGAATGTTTGCGGTGTGGTGAAGAGAGACGGCACGGAAGTGTTTCCCTGCAGCGCCTCGATCATTGAAACACTGAATAGCAGATTTCTGGCCGTTACCATCGGAACGCAGCAGGTCCAGAATAAGGATGATGCTTTCTTTTATATTACGGATCGTATGATCTCGCTGGACGCCGATGACGATGATCTGTTATATGCAGGTTATACGCAGATCTATGATATGGAAAGAAAGGCATTTGTAGGGGATTTCAAGAACGACAAACCGGGTGCAAAGATCTATGCGATCGGAGATATCCTGTATTATCAGGCAAGCTTTAGGGATCCTGTTAAGATCATGAATGCAGATGGTGAAGAGCTGGCGAGCGGTGACTACAGCTATGAGCCGAGCTGGGGAAACTGCCTTCTGCGTAAAGACGGAGATGATTCCTGCACCGTCCTGGATCCGGAGCTGAAGGAGATCGCGCAGCTGAACTATCTGCCGGACAAGATCTATGGAGAAGGTAAGTGCTATTCCGATAATGAGAAAGCTGATGATGGAAAATACTATTCGCATCTTTATGATGAGAAAAAGAATCTGATTTCGGATCATGCATACCTCTATGCTCCGAACGTTTGCGGAAATCTGCTTTATGAGCGTTCCAGCTCTTCCAGTGGCACAAAAGGCAGTATCTATACGATGGATGGGACAAAGGTCATTGACGGAGAAATGGAGATTGAAAGCGTTACGGAAATGGATGGAGGTTTTCTGCTCCTCAAAGACGGGGATAACAAGATCCTGATCTATCCGGACGGGAGCATGTCGGAGACATTTACCGTAGGAGGATATGCCAGCTTTGCCTCGAACGGGGAAAAAGAGGCCTTTATCGTCGATCAGGGAAAGACAGAAGCTTTAGGAAATAAGCTTGACAGTCTGGGCTGTCCGTGGATCGTAGGCGATATTGATTCGAAAAAGGAAGCTTTATTCAGTCTGATCGACGGTACTCAGTTACTCCCGTATGAGTATGATCAGATACAGTATGCCAATGGATATATATATGCAGATAAAGAAGGTATCCGCGAGGTCTACAAAGTGAATATTTCTTATTAAGAGCTTTATAAGGAACGATATAAGCCGAGGGGGGCATGCTAATGGCATGTCCCTGTTTTTTTTCAGAAGCTGTTTTACGTTTCCCTGCAAAAAGCAGCGTAAGGAATATATACGATACATGCAATTCATATTATAGTACTTGTGGTTAATTATATTTTTTGGTACAATATATAGTCATGAAAACACTGGCGATCATCACCGCGCGAGGCGGCAGCAAACGTATTCCCCGAAAGAACATAAGGGATTTCTGCGGAAAGCCCATAATCGCTTATTCCGTTGAGGCCGCACTGGCTTCGGCTGTCTTTGATACGGTCATGGTTTCCACCGAGGATAAGGAGATCGGAGAGATCGCACAGCGTTTTGGCGCGGAACTGCCTTTTTACCGCAGCGGGAAATGCGCTTCGGACCATGCCACTACCACGGATGTGCTGAATGAAGTGCTCGATGAATATGAAAAGCGCGGTCAGCATTTCGACCTGGCCTGCTGCATCTATCCCACGGCGCCCTTTATCACGGCGGCGCGGCTGAAGGAAGCCTTTGAGACCCTGAGTGCCTCGGATGCGGATACCCTGCTTCCGGTGGTACGTTTTTCCTATCCGCCCCAGCGCTGTCTGGTGGTAAGGGAAGAACGCCTTGTCTTCCGCGATCCGGAATATTTAAGCGTCCGCTCCCAGGATCTGGAGCCTCTCTATCACGATGCCGGACAGTTCTATTTCTTCCGTACGGAAGGCTTTAAAAAGAGCGGCAATATCTTAAGCGGCAGCATCCTTCCGCTGATCCTGAAGGAGACGGAAGTGCAGGATATCGATACCGAAGAGGACTGGCAGCTTGCGGAGCTGAAATACCGTCTGCTTCATGAGCAATGAAATCCCGGCGGACGACTTTTGCAGTATGAAGGAAAAGCGCCGGCAGACAATACAGCCGGAGAAGGACAACGCATACGGAGGATCTCTATGATACCGGACATAATTCTGGAAGGAGAACAGGTTTATCTCCGTTCCATAACTTATGATGACACGGATATGATCGTGCGCTGGCGCAACCAGGAGAACGTGATCCGCTACTTCTTCTACCGCGGGGAATTCACCCGGGAGAGCCACGAACGCTGGATGCGGGAGCGCGTCGAGACCGGCGAGGTGGTACAGCTGATCGTGCATCTGAAGGAAGACGACCGGCCCGTGGGCTGCACCTATCTGCGTGATATCGACCGGGTGAACCGGAAAGCGGAGTACGGTGTGTTCATCGGCGAGGAAGACTGCCGGGGCAGGGGGATCGGCAAGGAGATCCTTTCCCTTAATATCGACCTGGCGTTCAATACATTAAAGCTTCACCGCCTTTATGCCCGGGTCAGGGAAGACAACTATCCTTCACTCTACAGCTTCCTGCATTGCGGTTTTGAAAAGGAAGCGCTGCTGAAGGATACGCTTTACTGCGATGGAGAATTTATCAATGTAGTCATACTGGGACTGTTGAATCCTGCGGAACTTCCGGGAAAATAGAGAATAATCCGGCCTGTTAATGATAAAGCAGGATCTGCAGGATCCTGTATAAAAGTGTAGAAACAGAATGATCTTTTAAGGGGAGGATGAAATCATGAAAATGCGTTACTGTAAGCACTGCCTGCAGCCGGATACAAGACCCGGCGTGGTATTCGATGACGAATGCGTCTGCTTTGCCTGCCGCTATGAGGAATCCAAGGTCAACATCGACTTTGCCCAAAGAGAAGCGGAGCTTCAGGCCTATGCCGACGAAGCAAAGGCGGAGAGCAAAAAGCGCGGAAATATCTACGACTGCATCATCGGTGTTTCCGGCGGGAAGGATTCCACCTTCCAGGCCGTCTATGCAAAAGAGAAGCTGGGCTTAAATCCCCTGCTGATCAACTGCATGCCGGATGAGATCACGGAAGTCGGCCAGAAAAACATCGATAATCTTAACCACCTCGGCTTTGACATCATCTCCATCCGTCCGAATCCCATCGTGGCAAGAAAGCTGGCGCGTAAATCTTTTTATGAGCGAGGCAATATCGTCGCAGCTTCCGAATACTGCCTCTGGGCTTCGGCTTATATCATGGCAGTGAAGTTCAACATCCCCCTGATCATCCAGGGCGAGAACGCGGCACTCACGCTGGGCGCGGCCAAGAACCAGGAAGCCACCGGCAATGCTTTCAGCGTGCTGCAGCTCGAGACCATAAGAGGAGCAAGCGTGGACAGCTTTGTGGATCTGTCCAATAATATCACCGAAAAGGATCTCTTCCTTTATAAGATCCCGGATGTGGAGCTGATGGAGAAAATGGGCATCCGCGCCGTATTTTTACAGTACTACTCGAAGGAGTGGTCGCAGGTGCGCAACGCCGACTTTGCCATCGCAAGAGGGCTGACCGGACGGAGCGACGATCTGCACGATCTGGGCCGTTACCGCCGTTATACCGCTTTGGACAGCGACCTGCAGATCCCCAACCAGATGATCAAGTATCTGAAGTTCGGCTTCGGCTATGCGACCGACGAGGTCTGCTACGATATCCGCGAGGGACGTCTCTCCCGTGAAGACGCGAAATGGTATGTGAATGAATACGACGGCCTGTGCGGGCAGAAATATATCGACGCCACCTGCCGCTATCTGGGTATTGATGAAGCGGAATTCTGGCGTGTCGTGGACGGCTTTGTGAATAAGGACCTCTTTGAGAAAAAAGACGGACGCTGGGTGAAGAAATTTACGGTTGGAGAGGACTACGAATCCTGAAAGAGCATAAAGAAAAC
This sequence comes from Lachnospiraceae bacterium, assembly GCA_016282915.1. Lineage (GTDB taxonomy): Bacteria > Bacillota > Clostridia > Lachnospirales > Lachnospiraceae > NK4A136. Next base: position 7,571 of record JAEELW010000071.1, read on the forward strand.
AAAATCTTAAAATACTGGTACCTTTGGCTTACGGGCGGACTCTTTGCCCTGCAGTTTCTGGTGATCCTGATCTTCTGGGACAAGAGCTTCATCCAGATCCACGACAATCTGGATCTGTTCATGGCGCATTACCGGATGATACAGAGGAACGGGGGCTTTTTTGCCCATAACGTGACCATGCCCATGCTGCATGGGGTGGACCGTGACCTGCTGGGCTCGGAGTTTCTGCTTTACAACTTCCTGTATGTGATCTTTCCGAATATCGTCGCGTATTTTGCGGGCTATATCGCAAAGATCGCGGTGGGCTTTTTCTCCTTCCGCCTGCTTTTCCGTGAGATCTACGGGAAGAAATACTCTGAGATCAAGCCGCTGGTCATCGTGATCGCGGCGGCCTACGGCATGATCCCGGTATTTCCGACCTACAGCATCGCTTTTACCTCGGTACCGCTGATCATCTGGCTGGAACTTAAGCTGTACCGCACGGATACATTCAAAAAACGCTTGCCTTTTTACGCAGGCGTCTTTTGCTATCCGCTGCTTTCCTATTTTTCCTATCACGGCTTTTTCATTCTCTGTTATATGCTAGCGGGCTTCTTCATCGTCTGGGTGGTAAAGAAGCATTTTCCGAAGACGATCTTTGCGTCGCTCTGTATCCTTTCCGCCGGCTATATGGCCTGGGAATACCGCTTATTCTCCGCGATGCTTTTTGACGATACCGTGACTATACGTACCAGCATGGACCACGGGCATCTGACACTCCTGGAATCCCTGAAAACCGCAGCGGAGGAGTTCTTCAACGCATCTTTCCACAGCCAGGATGACCATGTTTATCTGGTGCTCTGGGTCTGCCTTTTAGGCTTGCTGGTCATCAATATCCGGCACATTAAGCAGAAGGAAGCAAAGAAGTTGCTGACGGATCCGGCCAACCTGGTCTTTTACTGGATCATCTTCAACTGCCTGATCTTCGGGCTTTACCAGAACGAAGGCTTCCGCGGGCTGGTGGAAAAGACCATCCCGAAGCTCACCGGTTTTGAATTTGCCCGTACGGCCTATTTCAATACCTTCCTTTGGTACGCCCTGCTCCTTATGATCCTGGTGCGCCTGCGTGCACTAAAGGTGCGGAAGGCCAAAGGGCTGGCATCCCTGATCGCGGCGGCCTCCGTTATCATCGTCATGTTCGTTCCGGCGGTGTACAACGATTTCTATTACACCTGCTACAATTACGCTTACCAGTGGATCAAACACAAGGACAGCAGCACGGTCAATTACAGGGAATTCTACTCCGAAGAGCTCTTTGAGGCGATCAAGGAAGAGATCGGCTATCAGGGAGAGTGGTCGGCAGCCTACGGCCTGCATCCCGCGGTATTGCAATACGACGGCATCGCCACCGTAGACGGCTATCTGGGCATGTATCCCCAGAGCTATAAGGATTTCTGGATCAAACTGGAGGAGCCGGCTTTTGCGGGTTCGCCGGAGCTGAAGTCCTATTTTGAGGGCTGGGGCGCCCGGGTGATCCTTTATTCCGGAAATGACGAGAATACCTATGCGCCGCTCAGGAATATGGAACTGGAAGACCGGCGGCTCATGGTGGATATCGACGAGCTGGCAAAGCTGGACTGCCGTTATATCTTCTCGAGGATCGAGCTTTCCAACGCCGGTGAACTGGGCCTGAGCCTGCGAGGTACTTACTCCGGGCATGGCAGTCCCTATACCATCTATGTCTATGAGCTCTGATAAGAGAAAGGTCTATATCTGTCATACCTTTTATCACGCTTATGTGGCGCTGATGAAAGAGCTGCTCCTTCCGAAGGAGGAGCGGGGCAGGGCTACGCTGCTCTTAAGCACCATGTCCAATGATTTCGGGAAGATGAAAGACCGGGCGGAGGCAAGCGGCGTTTTCCGCGACGTGTATTTCTTTGAAGAACTGCCCCCGGAGAGCTCCGAAGAGGTCATGCGCTATAAAGTGGACCGCGGCAATCTGCTTGCCAACTTAAAGCAGCGTATCCGTTATACGAAACTCCTGGGAAAACTGCAGGAAGGGCAGCTGCCCGTGGATCTTGCCGCTTACAGCGATATCTATGTTTTCTGCGATTCCGATCCCATAGGCTATTATCTGAATTATAAAAAGCTGCGCTACCACGCGCTGGAGGACGGACTCAATTCCGGGAAGCTGGACAACCAGGCCATGCTGTCCAACCGGGGCGCCTGGGGGATCAAGAAATTCCTGGCAAAGAGGGGCCTCATCTTTATCGAATGCGGCTACAGCCGCTACTGTATCGATTACGAGGTGAACGACCTTTCCGCCAATTACATGCCGCCGAAATGCGCCTTTGAGCGCTCCTTTGACAGTATGTGGGAAGCGCTTAAGCCGGAGGATCATGAGATCCTGGCCAGGATCTTTATCGAAGATTTTGACAGCCTGAAGGCAGAG
>JAEELW010000072.1 GCA_016282915.1 Lachnospiraceae bacterium
ACCGTGATCTCCGCGCCCTCCTGTTTAATCTCCATCTCCGCAGGGAGTACCCGCTCCAGGGTTCCCTTCGGTCCTTTCACCGTCACTTTGTTATTTTCTGCAATGCTGACCGTTACGCCGGCCGGCACAGCGATTGGCATTCTTCCGATTCGTGACATGCCCGTACTACCTCCTTTTAAAAAGACAAATGTTCAATACTACCATACAAAAGCCAATACTTCTCCGCCGACGCCCTGCTTTCTGGCTTCACGGTCGGTGTTCACGCCCTGGATCGTGGAGGTGATCGCGATTCCCAATCCTCCCAGTACGCGGGGCAGTTCATCCTTGCCCGCATAAACACGCAGACCGGGCTTGGAGATGCGCTTGATACCGGTGATGATCTTTTCGTTCTTGTCCGCACCGTACTTCAGCACGATGTGAATGGACTTGAATGCGCCGTCATCCACCAGCTCATACTTTCTGATATATCCCTCATCCTGCAGGATCTGTGCGATCGCCAGCTTCATCTTGGATGAAGGAACGTCTACCGTATCATGTTTTGCAGTATTTGCATTACGGATTCTCGTAAGCATATCTGCAATAGGATCACTCATCGTCATTTCCTTGTCCTCCTCCCTGATTTACCAACTGGATTTCTTTACGCCCGGGATCTGACCCTTGTAAGCCAGCTCTCTGAAGCACACGCGGCAGATACCGTATTTCTTAAGCACGCTGTGCGGGCGGCCGCAGATTCTGCAGCGGGTATAAGCCCGCGTGGAGAATTTGGGTTTGCGCTGTTGCTTGATCTTCATTGCTGTTTTTGCCATGATAATCTATCCTCCATCTAATTAGGCTGAAGCCTTTGCAAACGGCATGTTGAACAGTTTCAGGAGCTCTCTGGCCTCCTCGTCGGTCTTTGCCGTGGTCACGATGATCACGTCCATGCCGCGCACCTTATCCACCTTATCGTACTCGATCTCAGGGAAGATAAGCTGCTCCTTGATGCCCAGGGCATAGTTGCCGCGGCCGTCAAAGGCGTTAGCGTTCACCCCACGGAAGTCACGCACACGGGGCAGCGCCAGATTGATCAGACGATCCAGGAATTCATACATCTTGTCACCGCGCAGCGTGGTCTTGCAGCCGATGGCCTGATGCTCTCTGATCTTGAAGTTTGCGATGGATTTCTTTGCACGGGTGATGATGGCCTTCTGGCCCGTGATGGCTTCCATGTCCGCCACAGCGCTCTCGAGCAGCTTGGCGTTATCCTTGGCTTCGCCCACACCCATGTTCACCACGATCTTATCGATCTTCGGCACCTCCATCACATTCTTGTAGCCGAATTTCTTTGTCATGGCTTCTACGATCTCGTTACTGTAGGTTTCTTTTAATCTACTCAATGCCTTACGCCTCCTCGCTTAGTCGATCACATCGCCGTTGGACTTGGCAACACGTACCTTCTTACCGTCCACTACCTTGAAACCGATCCTGGTGGGTTCGCCCTTGTGCACAAGCATCACGTTGGAGATATCGATGGGCGCTTCTTTCTCGATGATGCCTCCGGTCTGATTCTGAGCGGAGGGTTTGGAATGGCGCTTCACGATGTTGATGCCCTCAACCAGCACCTTTCCCTTCTTAGTATCGATCTTCAGCACTTTGCCTTCGCGGCCTTTGCCCTTCTCCGTGCTGCCGGTCATCACTCTGACCGTATCACCTGTCTTAATCTTTGTCATTTTTCTCGCCCTCCTGTATCAAAGCACTTCGGGAGCCAGGGAAACGATCTTCATGAACTGCTTCTCTCTCAGCTCTCTTGCTACCGGCCCGAAGATACGGGTGCCTCTCGGCGTCTTGTCGTCCTTGATGATCACGGCGGCATTCTCGTCGAAGCGGATGTAGGAACCGTCTTTACGATGCGCACCCTTTACGGAACGCACGACCACAGCCTTGACCACATCGCCCTTCTTTACCACACCGCCGGGGGTGGCGTCCTTAACCGTTGCCACGATGATATCGCCGATCTCGGCATATCTTCTGGTGGAACCGCCGGACACACGGATGCAGAGGATCTCTTTCGCACCGGTGTTGTCGGCGACTTTCAGTCTGCTCTCCTGTTGTATCATGATCTTTCTCCTCCCGAATTTACTTCGCTCTCTCGACGATCTCTACCAGTCTCCATCTCTTATCCTTGGAGAGGGGGCGTGTTTCCATCACGCGAACGGTATCTCCGATCCTGGCATCATTCTTCTCGTCATGAGCCTTCAGCTTGTAGGTCTTCTTTACGATCTTGTTGTAAAGAGGGTGCCTTACATGGTCCTCTACCGCTACGGTGATCGTCTTTTCCATCTTATCGCTGATCACCTTGCCGGTACGTGTTTTTCTTAAATTTCTCTCTTCCACTTTTTATCCCTCCCCGCCTCAGGCTCTCTGCTTTGCGCTCAGCACCGTCTGGATGCGGGCGATATTCTTCTTGACTTCGCCGATCCTGGCCGTATTGTCCAGCTGGTTCGTTGCATTCTGGAAACGCAGATTGAACAGCTCCTTCTTCGCGTCTGTCAAGGCCTGTGTCAGCTCTGCCGGGGATTTCTCCCTCAGGCCGTCCGTATATTTTCTGGTCTTCTTAGTTGCCATTTGCTACACCGCCTTCCTGAACCGTTTCCTCCAGGTCTGCCTTGGAAACGATCTTGCACTTGCAGGGCAGTTTGTGCGTTGCGAGACGCAGCGCTTCTCTTGCCACTTCCTCGGACACACCGGCGATCTCAAACATCACCCTGCCCGGTTTTACCACTGCTACCCAGTACTCCAGTGTTCCTTTACCGGAACCCATTCGGGTTTCAGCCGGCTTGGTCGTTACGGGCTTGTCGGGGAAGATCTTGATCCACACACGACCGCCACGCTTGATATATCTGGTCATCGCGATACGGGCTGCTTCGATCTGATTGCTCTTGATCCATGCGGGCTCCGTTGCGATGATGCCGTACTCACCGTAGGTGATGACATTTCCGCGGGAAGCCTTGCCGCTCATGGTACCGCGGAACTGCTTGCGCCGTTTTACTCTCTTAGGCATTAACATGATTCATCCGCTCCTTCCTGACTCTTTCGGGCTCACTCACGGGTTGCCCGTTCTTCGCTGTTTCCTTTGGTCGGCAGTACCTCGCCGCGATAGATCCACACCTTAACACCGATCTTTCCGTAAGTTGTGTCTGCCTCGGCAAAGCCGTAGTCGATATCCGCCCGCAGAGTCTGCAGGGGAATGGTTCCCTCGCTGTAGAATTCCGATCTTGCGATATCGGCTCCGCCCAGACGACCGGACACGCACGCCTTGATACCCTGTGCACCGGTAATGGAATTGCCCCGGTTGTCCTTCTTCATGGTCCTGGTCATGCAGCTCTTCACCGCGCGACGGAACGAAATACGGTTTTCCAGCTGCTGTGCGATGTTCTCGGCCACCAGCTGTGCATCCGCATCGGGCTTCTTCACTTCCTGGACATCCAGGGAAACCTCTTTGCGGCCGATCTCTTTCATCAATGCCTTCTTGGTGGTCTCGATGCCTGCGCCGCCCTTACCGATCACAACGCCGGGCTTCTGTGTGAATACCACCACTTCCACTTTCTCGGCTTTTCTCTGGATCTCGATCTTCGAAATGCCGGCAGCGAATAAACGCTTCTTCAAAAACTTTCTGATCTTGTAATCCTCGACCAGATAGTCCGCAAATTTATCCTCGGAGTACCATCTGGAATCCCAGTCCTTGATAACACCGACCCTTAAGCCGTGCGGATTAACTTTCTGTCCCATACTTACTCTGCTCCTTTCTCGTCAAGAACGATCGTAATGTGGCTGACTCTCTTCTCGATCCTGTATGCCCTGCCCTGTGCCCTGGGGTGGATACGCTTCATCGTAGGCCCCTTGTTGGCAAAGCACTCCGCGACATAGAGCTTATCGGGATTCATGCCGTTATTGTTCTCCGCATTTGCAATAGCAGAATTCAGAAGCTTTCCGATGATCTGCGATGCATATCTGGGGTTGTATTCCAGTATCGCCTTTGCCGTGTTCACGTCCTTGCCGCGGATCGCATCCAGCACGAAGCATGCCTTCTGCACGGAAACCCTGGCATAAGAAAGCTTTGCGGAGGGTCTGGTCTCTCTGTTCTCACTGTTTCTTTCTCGCTTTATCTGCGATCTGTGTCCCTTTGCCATAGTACCTTATCTCCTCCCTGTCTTACTTGACCTTGGATTTCTTATCGTCCTTACCGTGGCCACGGAAAGTACGGGTTGCTACAAATTCTCCAAGCTTATGTCCTACCATATCCTCAGTGATATATACAGGCACATGCTTGCGTCCGTCGTGTACCGCGATCGTATGTCCCACAAAGGAAGGGAAGATCGTGGAGCGTCTGGACCAGGTCTTGATGGCCTGCTTCTTGCCCGCTGCATTCATGTTGTCCACCGCCTTCAAGAGGCTGGCGTCTGCGAAAGGGCCTTTCTTTAATGATCTTGCCATGATTCTTATCTCCTCCCCTTACTTGATGGCTCTGCCGTCGCGGCGTCTTACGATCAGCTTGTTCGACTGTTTCTTCTTCTTGCGGGTCTTCAAGCCCAGTGCAGGCTTGCCCCAGGGCGTTGACGGTCCGGGACGTCCGATACCCGTCTTGCCCTCGCCGCCGCCGTGAGGGTGGTCGTTGGGGTTCATTACCGAACCGCGGACCGTAGGACGGATGCCCATGTGGCGCTTCCGGCCGGCCTTACCGATATTGATCAGATTGTGATCGCCGTTTCCTACGACACCGATGGATGCGCGGCAGTCGCTGGAAACCATTCTCATCTCGCCGGAGGGAAGACGGAGCGTTGCATACTTGCCTTCCTTCGCCATGAGCTGCGCGGAATTCCCGGCTGCTCTCACCAGCTGGCCGCCCTTACCGGGAAGCAGCTCGATGTTGTGGATCAGGGTACCGACGGGGATCTCGGACAGAGGCAGGCAGTTGCCCGGGCGGATCTCGGCGTTCTTGCCGTTCATGATCTTCATTCCGTCCTTCAGTCCCTCGGGTGCCAGAATGTATGCCTTCTCACCGTCAGCGTAGCAGATCAGCGCGATGTTTGCGCTGCGGTTCGGATCGTACTCGATGCCGACTACCTTTGCGGGCACATCATCCTTGCTGCGCTTGAAATCGATGATACGGTATTTCTGCCGGTTTCCGCCGCCGTGATGACGAACGGTGATCTTGCCCTGGTTGTTACGGCCGGCGTTCTTGTCTTTCTTCGCCAGCAGGCTTTTTTCCGGCGTTGTCTTTGTAATCTCGGAAAAATCCGAACCCGTCATGTTTCTTCTGGACGGTGTATACGGATTATACTTTTTAATGCCCATTACTTTCCTTTCTCCTTTATCTATGGTTTATTTTCACACTTTACCCTGTGTATATGTGTTACGGAGTGAGCCCGGGCAGGAGATGCCGCGATCGCCGTAAAGAGCTCGCTCTTTTAAGGCGTATTGCTGCAGATCCTATGCAGCGAAGCCGCATCACCGAGAAAACGCAACGCGTTTTCGAGGCGGGCTCACGAAGCAGGATCAAAGCCCCGCAAAGATCTCGATGTCTTTGCTGTCCGGTGTCAGCTGAACGATGGCCTTCTTTGTCTTGGCCGTCTTGCCGCTGACCAGACCGCGGCGACGGGTCTTGCCGTCTTTGTTCTGGGTGTTGACCTTTGCAACCTTCACACCGTCGAACATCTTCTCAACCGCTTCCTTGATCTGGGTCTTGTTTGCCTCCGGATGAACCAGGAAGGTGTATTTCTTCTCGCCCATGCCTTCCATGCTCTTCTCCGTGACCATGGGCTTTTCGATCACGTCATAATACATTAAACTGGCCATTACGCATATACCTCCTCGATGTTTGCCACCGCAGCCTTCGTCAGCACCAGGGTGCCTGCGCTCATAACATCGTATACGTTGATGTTGTCGCTGACAGCGGTCTTGGTATCCGGCAGGTTTCTGGCGGAAAGGATCACGTTCTCGTCTCTCTCGCCCAGTACTACCAGCGCCTTCTCGGCCTTGATCGCGTTCATAACCTCTGCGAAGCGCTTCGTCTTGATCTCGTCCAGCTTCAGCTCGTCCAGAACGATCAGTTTCTCATTCTGAAGCTTGCTGGTCAGCGCGCTCTTCAGAGCTGCCTGCTTTTCCTTGCGGTTCATCTTGAAGGAATAATCGCGGGGAACCGGCGCGAATACGATACCGCCGCCTTTCCACTGCGGCGCCCGGATGGAACCCTGACGCGCATGGCCCGTGCCCTTCTGTCTCCAGGGCTTTCTGCCGCCGCCGGAAACCTCCGAGCGGGTCTTTGCTTTCTGTGTGCCCTGACGCTTATTGGCCAGCTGCTGTACCACTGCCAGATGTACCAGGTGTTCATTCACCTCCACACCGAAGACGGCATCGTTCAGGTCCAGCGTTCCGACCTCTTTACCTTCCATATTTACAACCGATACTGTAGCCATCCTGAAACTCCTCCTTTACGCTTAAGCCTCTGCCTTGGCGGTCTCTTTGATGGTGATCAGGGCTTTCTTAGCCCCGGGCACTGCACCTTTGACCAGCAGCAGGTTCTTGTCGGCGTCCACGCGCACCACTTCCAGATTCTTTACCGTGACCTGCACGCTGCCCATGTGTCCGGGCATCTTCTTGCCCTTGAACACCTTGGAAGGCGAGGAGCAGGCACCGTTGGAACCCGCATGTCTGTGGTACTTGGAACCGTGCGCCATAGGCCCTCTGGACTGTCCGTGACGCTTGATTGCGCCCTGGAAACCTTTTCCTTTGGTGATGGCCGTTGCGTCCACCTTGTCGCCGCTCTCGAAGATATCCGCCTTGATCTCCTGTGCGAGGCTGTACTCGCCGGCGTTCTCAAAACGGAACTCTCTCAGATATCTCTTTGCACTCACGCCGGCCTTTTTGAAATGACCCTGCTGCGCCTTGTTGACGCCGTGGCGATGGATCACTTCCTTGCCGCCGCTCTTGTCACGGTTTACGATGCGCTCCTTCTTCTCGCCGAAGCCCACCTGTACGGCGGAATAACCGTCGTTCTCAACCGTCTTGACCTGGGTGACCACGCAGGGGCCCGCCTCAAGTACGGTAACGGGCACCAGTGTCCCGTCTTCTTTGAAGATCTGCGTCATGCCGATCTTGGTTGCCAGAATCGCTTTCTTCATAGATAGAATCCCTCCTTTTGTTTCTGCTAAAGCGGTACGGCGAAGCGTACATAAAGCCAGCAGAAGGTTTTTTGTTTACTTACTTCATCTTTACATCAACAAATACGCCTGCGGGCAGATCCGTTTTCTGCATTGCCTCGACGATCTTGGCAGATGCATTATGGATGTCGATCAGACGCTTGTGGGTGCGCTGTTCGAACTGCTCTCTGGAGTCCTTATACTTGTGCACCGCACGAAGGATGGTAACAACCTCTTTCTTCGTAGGCAGGGGCACCGGCCCGCTCACAACCGCTCCGTTCTTCTTTGCGGTGTCGATGATCTTCTTGGCGGAAGCATCCACCAGCTGATGATCATAAGCCTTCAGTATCACGCGCATTTTCTGTCCTGTTGCCATAAAAAAAGTCTCCTCTCTGTATTTTTGCTACGATCGGCGACTGTACACCCTCCCGTGTGTGTCGCGCCCTCCCTTAAGGAAAGGCTTCGTCTCCGAAGCCGCACTCTACCACACGTCGTTTCCGCGCATTACGCGGACTGTCCTTGAGTACAGTGACTTGTCGTCATGATGATTGACATTCGCTCCACGAAAAACCCGCCTGCCCTCTCGAGCCTGCGGCAACCTCCGCTTCCCGGCTATCATGTCACAGCGTTTGCCATTATACATGAGCTTTTAGTCAGATGTCAAGAGTTTTCTCAGAAAAGTTTGAAATTCTTCCTATTTAGTACGCAAAAGGGCGCACTGGCTGTCCCGGTAAAGGATCTCTGCCCCGCTTCCCGCCTCTTCCAGCCAGGAGGCAATGGTATCGGCGGTCTCTTTCCCCGCATCAAGAAGTACAAGTCCGCTCTGCAGCGATGCGTCCACCACTTCCTCCCGGTGCTGCTCCCATCCCTCGTCCGTTGTAAGGAGATACACCTGCGCATAGGGATCCAGCAGCGGTATCTTATCGTATCCGGATCCGTGATCCCGGACAAAGACCATGGTGTCGGCCGGATATGCTGCCATCTTCTCTTCCAGCGTCCGGCTTACCATGTATTCGTTCTTTTTTTCTTCTGCAAGACCCGCAAAGCTTCCCGCCATCCATATCACCAGAAGGAGCGCGGTCAGCAGTCTCTTCCACAATACCTTATCCTCCAGCGCATAAAGCGCCGGCAGGGCCAGGAGCAGAAAGAGCATCGGGATCATCGTGCTCACCTTTACCACATGCATCAGAAAAGTGGACAGGAACATATACGCCAGCAGCAGCCCCGCAAACAGAAGGGCATTTCTGTCAGCCTTCCGCTCCTTATTCTTCAAAAAGCGGAAGAGCGCAAGGAAAAGGATACATGCCGGGATCAGCAGAAAGAATACATTTCCGCACACATCATGCACCAGTACCTTCAACAGCTCGGCAAATGCAGCCGCCAGCCCGGCGTCAGCCGAACTGCCCTGCTTCGAAAAGAGTCCGAATACCGACATGGGATCCACACAGATCCCAAGAAACACTGCGAGGATCCCCGTAAGAAGATAGCGTCTGAGAAACTCTTTCTTATGAAACGAACGGCAGATGGTATAGCCTGCCAGACAGACCGCCCATATCCCCGTTGTATAATGCGCCGTATATCCCAGGATATAGAGGAGCAGAAGCCATTTCAGCTGTTTCCGCGCAACGGACGTCCCCTCTGCGTCCAGATCCCGGAGCATATGCAGATGCACCAGAAGAAGGCTCTCATGCAGCACCACCGCCAGTGCGTAGGGCCTGATATTGGTAAACATGGCTATGGCCCCGGTTGAACAGGCATAGAAAAAAGGCAGCAGCATGCGGCCTACCCGGCTTCCGGTAAAATATCCGGAGATCCGGTATAGAATTATCAGGCAGGCCGCCATGCAGATCAGATTCAAAAGAAAACCGCTCCATTTGGTCCCGGAGATCCCCCGGAAGACCGACGAGACCAGATGCAGACAGCTATAGTATAGGAAAGAATTGGCATCATCGCCCATGGCGTTCAGATAGATACCTCCGAAACGGAATGCCTCTCCCGGACGGATCCACAGATAGCCCCGGATCCCGTCTCCACTGTACCAGCCCGTTTCGGACGGTCGTTCCGTCCTGAAAAAAGCCGCGTTACCGCGGTTTTTTATCACATCCCCGACAGCTGAAAAAAGCCTGCCAGGAAGCCCCGTCAGACCACCCTGAAGAATGCTGCTGTCCACATAGCTGCGTATCCTTCCTTTGGAAAACATCCAGCCCTGTTCCGGCTCGTTCGCCATGCCGTAGCTGACGATCTCATCTCCGGTACGATAGCTGTCCATGTGCATAAAAAAAATGGCCGGCAATACCGCTATGATCAGGATCAATACCGGCAGTATCCGCCCCGCTTTTTTTCGCACCCTTTCCTCTGACATGCTCATTCCCCGCTCCCGGAAAGCTCAGCCTTCCCCATAGATCCTCCAGGACGCCTTTCCGTGCTCCTTCACATAATAAAGCGCCTCATCGGCATGTTTATACAGTGTTTCAAAATCTTTCCCGTCCCGCGGGCAGACCGCGATCCCGATACTCAGGGACACCCGTCCTTCCAGCTCACTGTCATCGAAGGCATGGATCACCTGTGCTTCCACTTTTTCCGCAAGGCGTGCTGCATTTTCCGCCTTCACGATATTGTTTGCAAAGACCATGAATTCGTCGCCGCCGATGCGCCCCGTCACATCCATGCCCTTGAAATTGTTCTTTATGATCTCTCCGATGGCGGCCAGCACATGATCACCGGTACGGTGGCCGAAATTGTCGTTCACGCCCTTGAAATTGTCCGTGTCCAGGATCATCAGCGCTCCGACGGTCTGTTCGTCGTACCCTGCGACCATCTTTGCGATCAGTTCCTCGGTGGCTTTTTTGTTCATCAGCCCCGTGAGTCCGTCATGATCCGCCCTCAGCTTCAGTTCGATCTCCTTCAGTTTATCCTCGTGGATATCCACGATATGGCCGATCACATGGGAAACATAGCCTTCCTTCCCCATGATACTCACCACGTTGGCCCGGTACCAGCGATAATCATCTCCGGGATTGATCAGCCCTCTGGAGCGGAACTCGATGGTATCCCTGTGGGCATGATACATGGCACTGGTCAGCATCTTACTGTAGGGTTTGATGTCCTCTTCGTGAAGCCCGCTGAGCGGGATCTGCTCCAGATAGCCCTGCACCACGGTATCATGCCGGAGGGTATCCGTCCTTGCAAAGCGGTAGACGCACACATCGGTACGGCAGTTGAAATCGAAGGTGATATCCGTATCCATCAGCAGATGCATATAGTCCGACTGCCGCTTCAGTTCATCCTCGATGGTCTTTTCTTCGGTACAGTCCAATATCACTGCGCTGATGATATTCCTGCTCCCTTCCCTGGAATAAAGATTTCCATGGAGGCGCAGCCACATCAGACCGCCGTCGACACTGACGATACGGAACTCAAATTCCGCAGCGCCGTCATCGGCGAGGATATCATGAAGGCCCTGTTCAAAGACCGGAAGATCCTCCGGAATGATGGAAAGACGTATATTGGAGAACAGCTGGTCTACCGCCGCACGGCTGCCGCCCATCATGCGGTAGAGTCCGTTATTCAAATAATACGGCGTGATCAAACGCGCATCCGTATCAACCAGAAACGCGCAGATCCCGCCGATAAAGTTTTCTACAATCGAGTCAATAAAATCCCGGTGGTCCATAGCTTAAGTATAGCAAAGGCCCACCTTTGATTCAAGCTTCTTTTTTCTTTGCCTTCTCAAAGACCTCGATCATGGAAGCCGAAGGCGCCTTGCTCAAAAGGCTCACGATCACGATGCAGATCAGGCTGATCGGGAAGCCCAGCGCCAGGGAATAAAGCCCGGTAGCCTCTGTAAGAGTTCCGATCTTCTCTTCCATGAGCAGGGTATCGGGATTCTCGACCATCATCTTTATACAGGGGATATAGTCCCAGATGATGACGGTAAGCGCTCCGCTGACAAGACCCGCGATGGCTCCCGGGAGATTGGTACGCTTCCAGAAGAGGCTCATCAGCACCAGCGGTCCGAAGGCAGCTCCCAGTCCCGCCCAGGCATCCGACACCAGCTTCATGACGGAGGAATCGGGATCGATGGCGATCACATAAGCAACCACGGCGATCACCACGATAGCGATCCTGGAGAGCATCATGACTTTCTTATCACTGGCGTCCTTTTTGATCACGCCTTTATAGATATCCTCCGCCATGGCGGAAGCGCTCACCAGAAGCTGTGAATCCGCCGTACTCATGATGGCGGCCAGGATACCGCAGAGGAAAACGCCGGCGATGAATGATGCGTGGATATCTTCGGTAAAGATTCTTGTGATCATCTCGATAAAGATACGCTCTTCACCGGCTTCTTTTATCGCATCAAAATTCATAAAGGCTCTGCCGACCACACCGATCACACAGGCAAATACCAGGGACAACGTCACCCAGATGATCGCCACGGCTTTGGACTTTGTCATCTCCTTCTCGTTCTTTACCGCCATAAAACGTACCAGGATATGGGGCATGCCGAAATAGCCCAGGCCCCAGGCCAGTCCGGAAATGATGCTGGTCGCCGTCGTTCCGGTAAAGAAGCCCGTAAAGCTCTCAACATTCTCGACGCCGTTATCCTTCAGTCCCTGTGCCACTGTCAGCCCCTGGTCCTTCATAATGAAGAGCGCCACGATCGGTACCGCCAGCAGCGCAACGATCATCAGGGTACCCTGGATAAAGTCGGTCGTACAAACCGCGCGGAAACCGCCCAGGAAAGTATAGGTCAGGATCACGAGCGCGCCAATCGTCAGGGCTGCCCAGTAGTCCAGGTGAAAGACGGAGCTGAAGAGCTTACCGCCGGCTGCAAATGCCGAGGCGGTATAGATCACGAAGAAGAAAGCGATGATGATGGATGAGATCGTCATCAGGATCTTCTTTTTATCCTCATAGCGGTGCTCGAAAAACATGGGAAGGGTCACGGAATTGCCGGCCACTATGGTATAACGCCGGAGCGGCGACGCCACAAGAAGCCAGTTTAAGATGGTTCCGATGAGCAGTCCCAGGGCGACCCAGCCGTCCCCCGAGATACCGCTTAAAAAGATAGCTCCCGGCAGTCCCATCAGGAGCCAGCCGCTCATATCCGAGGCCTGCGCGGAAAGTGCCGCTACAAAACCTCCGAGCGAGCGCCCGCCCAGGAAATAATCCTCGGTGTTCTCATTTTTTCTTGAATAGGCTGCACCGATACCCACCATCATCAGCAGGTAAAGCGCGAATGCCACGATCAGCCAACCGTTCATTGCTTTGTCCCCCTTATAACCAGATTTTTTTATTTCAGGCAAATTATGCAGGCAATAAACAGTTTTCATTCTATCATGTACTTTCTTCTTTTTCAAGTTTGTGCTATGATTCTGATGTATCAGACAGACCGATCAGATCAGGAGAAACAGAATCCCATGTGGATTGCGGACCGATGGAACGATTACCGCCTGCTGGACTGCGGCGGCGGTGAAAAACTGGAACAATGGGGAAAATATGTGCTGCTGCGCCCGGACCCGCAGGCGATCTGGCCCATGAGCGGGCATCCCGCGGCAAAGCGCCTGAATGCCCACTACCACCGCAGCAAAAGCGGCGGCGGCGAATGGGAATTCTTTGACCTGCCCGAGGAGTGGCGCATCTCCTATCCTCTGACGGAAGAAGAGACTCTGCATTTTCATCTGAAACCCTTTGCCTTCAAGCATACGGGACTCTTCCCGGAACAGGCGGCAAACTGGGACCGTATGGCCAGGCTCGTAAAAAATGCGGGACGCGAGATCCGGGTGCTGAACCTTTTTGCCTACACCGGCGGTGCCAGCTGCGCACTGGCTGCAAGCGGCGCCCACGTGACCCATGTGGATGCCGCCAAGGGCATGGTGCAGTGGGCCAAGGAAAATGCCGCCGCCAGCGGCATCCCCACCGAAAGGATGCGCTGGATCGTGGACGACTGCGTCAAATTCGTCGAGCGTGAAGGCCGGCGCGGAAAAAGCTACGACGCCATTCTGATGGATCCCCCTTCCTACGGGCGCGGGCCCGGCGGCGAAGTCTGGAAACTTGAGGATTGCATCTGGCCCCTGGTGGAAAAATGCGCCGCCCTTCTTTCCGACGCCCCGCTCTTTTTCCTGATCAACTCCTATACCACCGGCCTGCAGCCCGGCGTGCTGCGTTATATGCTGGAAAAAGCCCTGCGCGAGAAGCGCGGCGGCATTGTGGAAGCCGATGAACTGGGCCTGCCCGTGGCAGACAGCGAACGCATCCTGCCCTGCGGCGCCAGCGGCTGGTGGATTAAAGAATAACGCATAAAATGCCGATAACAGATATATGAAGGTATCCGAATTATCCAACAATCTGTACCGACAGGCAGGCGTAGATGCCGAGAGGCTCCGGCGGCTTCAGAGTACGCGCCGTACGGACCGCCCCGAGAGCCTGGGCAAAGACCGCAGTGAAGGCCCGCGTTTCTCCGCGGTGCTGGCGGAGCTTGCGCAGAAACACGCCCCGTCCGCCCTGCACACTTCTCCTTCCGACGACAGTTCCGCAGCGGAAGAAAGCCCGTCGCTTTCCGAGAAGCAGCTGCGCGCCATCCTGAGGAAGGAGCTGAACTCTTCCGAGATCTCCTCCGATCTTGTCAAAGCCCTGACGGATGAGGACGGAGATATCTCCGACAGCCTGCTGGATCTGATCCTTAAGGACGATGACGACGATACCGATATGGAAAGCCTTTTGAATAACGATCCCGATGCGGCCTTAAACCGCATGCTGACCGACCGCGCCACCGCGCAGGAATATCTGAGCTCCACCTCCGGCCGCAATCTGATCGCGGCCATGGCACAGCGCAGCCTCTCGGGGCTCGTAAATTGATCCTCCCCCTGCAGAAACACACATTTCCGGCATCTCCGGATCCGGCTTTCAAAGTGATTTGTCTTTCCGTCCGATCCATGATATAATAAGAATATGAAGATCCTGATCGCCGAGGACGAAGAGGACCTCGCAGAAGTCATCAAGGCCATGCTCGAACATGCGGGCTACACTGTGGATACGGCCGAAAACGGCGCCGTTGCGGTGGATCTTGCGCGCAGTAATATCTATGAGCTGATCCTTCTGGATGTGATGATGCCCGTAATGGACGGTCTGACTGCCGTGCAGCAGATCCGGGCTCTGGGTATCCTTACGCCCGTTCTTTTCCTTACCGCAAAAACAGAGGTGAATGACCGCATCGCAGGACTCGATGCCGGCGGCGACGATTATCTCACAAAACCTTTTGCCATGGGCGAGCTGCTGGCCCGCGTACGCGCCATGACCAGACGCCGGAACGACTACAGTCCCCGTATCATCATGCTTGATGAGGTTTCCCTGGATCTGGAAAAAGCGGAACTCAGCTGCAAAAACACGATCAGCCTCGCTTCCAGAGAACTGCGTCTGATGGAATGGTTCATGAACAATCCCGAACGCGAGTTTTCTTCGGAAGATCTGTTGGACCGTTTCTGGCAGGAGAACGGCGATGCCGACGGGGAAGCCGTCTGGATGTATGTTTCATTCCTGCGCAACAAACTGAAGGCCGTGGGTGCTCCCCTCAGGATCGAAGGGCAGTCCGGCGGCAGCTTCCGCCTGATCAGGGGGTAAGGCTATGGATATCTACGGCGATTACGAAAAGACCCTGCAGGCGGTGGCAGACTCTCTGCAGGAAAAGATACACACTTACTGCAACACGCACCTGGAGGCCACGGGCGAAAAACTCTACGAACACCTCTCCTGGCGCATCAAAACGCCGGAAAGCATGCTGGATAAATGCCGCAGGGAAGGCTATCCCATAGAACCCCGCAGTGCCTTAAAGCTGGTACACGACGCCATCGGCATACGCATCGTCTGTCTCTTTATCGATGACATCCATAAAAATATAGAAGAGATCAAAAAACTCCCGGGCATACGTGTATACCGGGAGAAGGATTATATCTCGGCAGCCAAACCCAACGGCTACCGCAGTTATCATCTGATCCTGGAGCTGGAGGACGAAACCCCCGATATTGACGGCAACAGCCCCGGCACCTATTTTGCGGAGGTGCAGCTTCGCACCATCGCCATGGACACCTGGGCCGCCCTGGAACACGAACTGAAATACAAGAAAGACATCCGTCATCCGGAGCTCATCAGCGAAGAGCTGAAGCGCTGTGCCGATGAACTTGCGGCCTGTGACGTTTCCCTGCAGACCCTGCGGGAACTGATACGGAATTAAGATCTCTTATTCTATCTGAAATTCACCACAAAACTGATCACGCCGGCTTTATACATGACCTGCAGCCGTGCCCCCAGATGTTTTGCGATCTCCTGCGCAATGGAAAGTCCGATGCCGAAACCGGATTTTTTACTGTTGTGCGATTCGTCTTCCCTGTAGAAACGGTCAAAGAAACGGTGATAGTCCACGTTCTCTCCTGCAGCATAGCTGTTGCTGAAAACCAGGCGTGCTCCCTTCCCCCGTGCGCTGAGCATCACGGTCACCAGGCCTCCTTCATCGCAGTATTTTGCTGCATTGTCCAGAAAGATGGAGCAGAGTTCGCTGACACTGCGTGCTTCCGCCTTAACTTTTACCTCTTCATCGATCTCCGTAGCAAACTCTTTGCCCTGCTGGCGCATCACCTGCTCAAAATTCTCAGCGGCTTCCTTTACCAGCCCTGTCAGATCCACTTCGCTGAGCACCACTTCATCCTTTTCATCCAGCCGCGAAAGCGTCACCAGTTCGGATACAAGGCGGTTCAGACGCTCCACCTGGCGCATGGTCGCTTCGGTCCACTTGCTCTTCCCGCTCTCGATCTCCTGCATCTCCGTATTTGCCGAGATCACGGCCAGCGGCGTTTTCAGCTCATGCGAGGCATTGGTGATGAAACGCTTCTGCCTTTCCGTATTATCCACGAAAGGCTTGACGATCCTTTTGGACAGCTTGCCCATGAGCAGGAAGAAGAGCAGCAGGATGATGAGTCCCACGCTGAGCATATAGGTCATGGCCTGTCGTATGATCCAGAAACGGGACGTGCAGTCCACGAAGACGATGAGCTGGCCGTTCTCTCCTCTCTTGGACTTGAAGAGATAGATCGCGTCGTCATCCTCATAACGCCCCTCTTTTCTCTTTTTCCCCAGCACCTTCCTTGCGATCTGTTCCGCTCCTTCATCATTTACGGAAAATACCGAGCGGGTATTGACCATCTGCACCTGATCGTTATTATCAATGAAAACGGAAAAGAAGCGGGTCTCGTATCGCTGTTCCATCGAGATGCGGAAGGGCATCTCCGGCATGACGTTCTCCCAGCCGGGCATATCTCCGCCGTTATCCAGCAGGAGGTCGAGGATCACCTCGATCTGCGCCGAAAAGGCATTGCTCACGAGATAATAGACCGGCAGCATCACCAGTGCCAGCACCACGAGCAAAGCCGCCATCGATGCCATAACAAAACGCAAACGCAGTCGCTGAAGCATAGATCCTTATCTTCCTTCCCTTTCGATATAAATATGCATGTCTCCTGCGACATGCCCGCATTGAAAGCGCATCCTCCCGGAGTTTCGCTGTACGGGAAATGCGAAACAATCTCTTTTACAGAAAAAAAATGTCGTCCCGCCCGCGGAACGCTCTTCCGATACAAAGCTGCCGTCCCGGGGACGGCAGCTTTTCCGTATTTCGTCAATGATCAGTTTCCGATGATCCCCATGGTCCTGCGGGCTGCATCTTCCTGACGCTTCTTCTGCATCTGTGCATTCACCTGCTCCAGCACATTCTGCTGTTTCAGCCTGCTCACGTAATCACCGTATTCGGTATCCATCATGCTGCTTTTCGCGGCATAAGTATTATAATTCGTCACGCCGTTTAAGTCGATCGCCACATCAAAGGCATTGCTCTGTGCCCCAAGCGTCGCGCGTCCGCCGCTGACAGCTTCCAGGGCTTTATCGATGCGGCTTAAGTCAAAATCACCGGTCACATCGAAATCCTCGATCCCAAGTGCCGCCAGGGAAGTATCCGGCCGGGTCAGCCCCATCTGCGTTCCGTTGGCATCGGTGCTGATCAGCAGCACCTTCCCATCCTCATTCTCCAGAAGAGGTATGCCGTTAAACTCGGTTTTATCCGTCATATCGCCGATGCCCTTTTTCAGCTGCTCGATCTCGGCCTGAATATACTTTTTATCATCCGCACTCATCAGGCCGTTGCCTGCCTGCACCGCCAGTTCACGCATACGCTGAAGGGAATCCGCGATATTGCCAAGCCCGCCGTCGGCGATATTGGCTGCGTTCTTTGCATCCTTAAGACTCCGTGTCCCCACCTCATAGCCGCTGTTCTGCCGGTCGAACTCATTTCCGATCGCCAGCTCGGCCGGCCCGTCTGCCGCACGGTTGATCCTGCTTCCGCTGGAAAGCGCTCCGTAAAGATAGCTGCTCCCCGGCTGTCCGATACTGTTGATACTCGTACTCATAGGATACACCTCGCTGTATGCGATACAACTCCCTCAAATAGAGTTAATATATTATACAATATCCATGGAGATAGTTCAAGTGCCGAAGCTCCGGGCGCAGGATCAGAAACAACAGTGCCCTTGCCGGATGCCTCCGCACTAAGCTCACGCTTCGCATCCTGAAACCGACTCGCCCTCGGCAACTCGCTTGCTCGCGCCTATCAGAACGGGGCGCGAGCATCGCTCTGACAGTACCTCGGGCGAGATTGGCTGCTCGCGTTCGCTAAGAGCTGCGGCAAGGCGGCGGGCCCCATGCTGTTTCTGATTCCCGCGCCCGGTTTCCGCACATAAAAAGAGCCCCCATGCGGAGGCTCTTAAAAGTTCACTTATTGGCAGTGATTACTCAATGATCGTAGCAACACGTCCGGATCCTACAGTGTGGCCGCCTTCACGGATAGCGAAGGTAAGACCCTGCTCCATAGCGATCGGGTGGATCAGCTCAATGGTCATCTCAACGTTATCAACCGGCATGCAGATCTCAGTGCCCTCGGGCA
>JAEELW010000073.1 GCA_016282915.1 Lachnospiraceae bacterium
CTGAGCTATGCTGTGGAATACAGGATCGCAACCGCTGACGATATGGACCTTTTGATGAGCAGCAGACTCGAAATGCTTAAGGTGGTCAATAAATTGGACAGTAAATATGAGTATGATGATGAACTGATCAGGTGCAGCAGGGAGTATTTTGAAAAGGGAGATCATACAACGGTTCTTGCTATGGATGGGAACCGGGTGATCGGCTGCGCATCGATCTGCTATATGTATATGATGCCGACCTTCAATCATCCGACAGGAAAGAGAGCCCATCTCATGAATGTATATACGATGAAAGAATGGCAGAGGCAGGGCATCGCGAAGAAAATGGTATCAATGCTGATCGACGAGGCCTGGAAGCGCGGAGTTACAGAGATCAGTCTTGATGCTACAGAGGAAGGACGTCCTTTATATAAAAAGCTTGGATTTGCTTCATCAACAGAAGGGATGGTTCTTACCAGAACAGAAAAGCAGATGTGATACAGGGGCATGTACAAAGTAACAAAGGAAGCGTTCAGAGTAGCGGCGGAACTCGCTTTGAGGACAAGCTTCGGAAATACATGGATATTCGTTTGGAGAATAAAAAATGATAAATGTTTTAACAGATCCATCAAAGGTAAACAAGCTTTTCGAAGGCTGGGAGGAAACCCTGATCTATTCCTGCCTGCAGAAAGTAATGGGAAAAATCTTTGTTACGGATATAGAGCACCCTAAGTCAGCAATGGCTTATGTGGGATGCTTTGCTTTTTATGCGGGAGAACCGGACAGGGAACTTGTGATCAATAAAGCGGAAGGCTTTGTGATCATGGTGCCGCAGAATAAGGCGTGGGAAGCCTGTATTGAAGAGTGCTTTCCTGCGGCAAAGAAGGTGAAGAGGTACGCCGTCAAAAAGGATACCCGCTTTGATAAAGCTATGTTGAGAAAGATAGCAGCAGCACTGCCTGCCGGATATGAGCTGAAAGAGATCGATGAGAAAATCTATGACCTATGTCTTCCGGATCCGGTGACAAGAGATTTTGTTTCATCATTTGAAAGTAAGGAGAATTTTTTGGAGCTCGGGCGGGGGATGGTGATCCTGAAATCCGGCCGCATCGCAGCCGGGGCATCTTCCTACACCAGATACAACGAAGGGATCGAGATAGAGGTTGATACGGTAGAGGAAGAACGCAGAAAAGGTCTTGCGACGATCGTAAGTGCCGCGTTGATCTTACGATGTCTTGATGAAGGACTGTATCCGAGCTGGGATGCCCAGAATATGAATTCGCTTCGTCTGGCAGAAAAGCTCGGATACGAATTTGATCATGAATATACCGCATATGAAGTGTCCGGAGAAGATCGGACACATTGATCCGGACGGCAAAAAGAAACAGAAAGAGGAAGAATCATGCGAACTGTAGATATATTGGGGGCGAACCGCTTCGAAAACTATACAAAGACAAGAGACGGAAGCAGGGCGATCATCATACAGGACGGAAAGATCCTTCTTACGCATGAATTAAAATCCGGCTGGTGGCTGCTCCCGGGCGGTGGATTAGAAGAAGGTGAAAATCCCGAAGACTGCGTGATCCGCGAGGTTGAGGAGGAAACAGGCCTGATCGTCCGCCCGCTTAGACAATTTCTTTTTATGCATGAGTATTACGAAGAATACCGCTATACGGGGTATTTCTTTGTCTGTGAAGTGGCGGGAAAAGGGCAGATGAGACTTACCGATGTGGAAAAGCAGCGTGGAGTACAGCCGGAATGGCTGCCTTTGCAGAAAGCCATGGAATTGTTTTCCGTGCATGAGTCTTATGCTGATGTAAGTGAGGAAAAAAGAGGCAGCTACCAGCGGGAATACACAGCACTTAAAGAGTATATGAATTTCGCCGCCGAAAGTCCTGAACGGAAGATTTTTGAACGCTTTCCGGGGGTGAGCTGTGCATACAGGGATGCAGCCGGGAGAGAGACTCTGAAATATGACGGAGCTGCCGATAAAGAGAACCATATTCCGGTGGATGGCAGTACTGTTTTTCCGGCCTGCTCGATATCAAAGTTTGTTACTGCAATGATCGTGATGAAGCTACAGGAACAGGGGCTGCTGAATATCGATGAAGCTGCCAACCGCCATCTTCATCAGTGGAAGCTGCTCAGAAAGGATGGAAAAGAAAGCGATGCAACGATAAGATCGATCCTTGATCATACCTCCGGTATCATCGATGGGGAAGATTCTTTTTACGGACTACGCCGTAACGATCCCGTGATCAGTTTAACGGATATTCTGGAAGGGAGAACTGCATATAATAAACGCCGGGCCGAGTCGGAAAAACAGGCGGGAACAGAATTTGAATACAGTGATGCTGGCTACTGTGTGCTGCAATTGATGATTCAGGAAGTCATGCAATTAAGCTTTGAAGAAGTCGCAACAAAGTATGTTTTTGAACCGTTAGGGCTTAAGAGGACCTTCTTTGCCTCACTGCAGAATATCGAACTTCGGGAAAAAGATCAGAACATGGCTGCAGGATATGACAGTGAAGGTGCATTGATCCCGGGGAAGTACCCGCAGATCCCGGATCTTGCTGCTTCGGGTTTATGGAGTACGCCGTATGAACTGATGATGCTCGCAGAAGAATTCATCAAGGCTGTAAATGGCAGGAGTTTGTTTTTACGCAGGGAATCCGCGCAGGAAATGATCAGGCCTACGGAGAACTTTTCTTGGGTTGGCCTGGGGCTGTTCCTTCGCGGCGAGGACACGCTGGTGTCGCAGGGCTGGGGAGAGAACGGACAATGTATGCTGAAAATGAATGTTACTACGGGAGAGGTTTCCGTCGTGATGACAAATATGGATCCCGGAGCGGATCAGACAGAGTCCGGCGTAGAACAGCTTACGGAATTGTGAGTTGCGAAAGGAATAAAGATCACGCCCGCCGGTCTTATCATGAAACAGTGGATGAAGGCAACAGAGAGATATATATGAGACATATTATCGAAACCGAACGAGTAGATATTTTTGATGTAAACATGATGATCGTCATGCAGCTGCGTCTTAATGCGGAAGCAGGTCTTGAGGAGCTTAGGAAAGCGTTTGACGGTGCATGCGCAGTACATGAGGTTTTACATTCTAAAGTTGTGATCGAAGCTTCGGGAGATGCTTATTATGTTGATAATGATGAGCCGCAGAACAGTTTTACGCAGACGGAAAGCGATCTGAGAGAGCTCATTTATCAGAATGAACGAAGGAGATTCCGTATTGAAAAAGGAGAGTTTATCCGCGGGTTTTCTTCTCCGGACGGGCTGATATTTATGATGCATCATCTGGGTGGAGACGGTAAGTCTTTATTATATTTTATAGAAAGCTTCATGCGCATTCTGAGCGGAGAGGAATGTGAAGCCGTTCCGTTCAGAAATCTTACCCTGGCTGATCTTCCGCCCAAAAGCAGACTTCCTGTATTATACGATGTATTGATAAAGATCTGGAACCGGAAGTGGCAGCGCGTAAAACGAAGTTTTGATATTCATGATCTTGATGAAGCATTCAGCGCATTCTGGAAAGAACATAAGACCGGCGTGGAAATAAAAAGATATGAGAAAAATGAGCTTGAGGATATGCTCAGGCAGGCAAAGAAAGCCGGGGTATCCCTCACGGCGTACCTGATAACGGAGTGGATAAAAGACGCAGGGACAGAAACGGATATAGGACTGGCCGTGGGCGGACGCGAAGACGGGAACCGTTCTATGGGAAATCAGGCTACAGGGATATCTGTCCAATACAGGTATAGAACAAACAGATCATTTGAGGAAAATGCAAGGGAAGTTCACAGGCGGATGTTAAAAAAGCTTTCCGATGAAAGGTATTTATATTTTGTGCTGCAGTTCATGGGAAAACTGGATCCCACATTAAAAGACGCCATGAATATGGAACGATCGGGGTATTTTACCAGTGCGGTGTCTTCGAAAGTTGCCGGGCTGCTGGGGTATGGGGATAAAGTCAGGGATATAAGCATAACAAACCTTACAAAGGCTGACATACCGCTAAAGTACGGACGATACAATATAGAGGATATTGTTTTTGTCCCGCCGGTTGTATCCTATGGAAAGAATATAATAGGAATAGTTACAGCAGGAGATGTCATGAACGTAGCGAGACATGTTTATACATAAACGAGGATCCTTAAAAAAGTGCCTTCTGTTTGGTATAGATCAGGGAGAAAAGGAAGAAATACCTGGATGACTGGCATTTTTCCCCGGATGAATCAAGAGGGATAAATGAATCTGCGGCATGGGAAAAGATAATCTTTTTGCAAAGGGAGAAATATAGAGCGGGGTGAACACAGGGCGGATCGCTTCAAACAGACAGCGGAGGGACTGAAAGAATGAGAAAAGAATTATTGGCTGTATTCAGCGGGTTTCCGGATCATCGTTTTTCGGAAGAGATCACAAAACGTCTCAGGAAAGAACTGACTGTGCGTAAGAGCATCGTTTTCATTAGCGCCTGCCCGTCGGAATATGCGCAAAATGACAGCGACTCCGATGGCATGCATGAAATGTTCGCGGAGCAGGGGCTGGCGTTTGAGAAGCATTACGTGATCGATGAACGCAGCGAAGCTTCCGGGGCAAAGAAGCTTGTTGAAAATGCGGACTGTATCTTTCTTATGGGTGGCGGAGCCTGCGGGGAACAGCTTGCGCTGATCAGAGAGAAGGATTGCTATGAAGCACTGCTTGACTGCCATGCCGCGGTCTTTGGCGTGAGCGCAGGTTCCATGAACATGGCGCGGAACACGGTAGATTTCTTTGAATCAATGGAGCCTTTCCCTGGGCTTGGTTTTACCAATATTACCGTGAGCTGTCATCATGATCCGGCGGATACCTGGCGGTACGAACAGACCTTAAAAATGTCTGAGAGCCGCAGGGTTTACGCTATGGAGGATATGAGCGCCTTCTTTATCAAAGGAGGGAAGATCGAGGTCGTCGGATCGATCTACCGCGCGGAAAACAGAGAGTTACATCTGATCACGGAAGAAGACATACGTGAGCTGGAACAGGATGAGTTTCGCAGGGTTTTCGATACGATCCCGGATCAGTTCGATAAATTCCGACCCAGGTACAGTGAAGAACTCTTTGCTTTTTTGAATGAGCGCGCCCGGATCGGTGCGGGAAAAAGCGTACTGGAGATCGGGCCCGGAACCGGACAGGCGACGGAGCCGGTTCTCAGGACAGGCTGCGATTATCATGCGATCGAACTTGGAGAGCATCTGTACCGTAAAATGAAAGAGAAATACGGAAAGCTTCCAAATTTTGATATCGTGAATGATGATTTTATCACGCATGATTTCGGGGATGTGAAATTTGACATGATCTATTCTGCGGCCACGATCCAGTGGATACCCCAGGATATCGCATTTGCAAAGTGTTTTGACCTTCTGAAAGAGGGCGGAACGCTGGCGATGATGCTGACCAGATCGGAATACAGATCGAATGACGAAGCTCTGTATGAGAAGATACAGGCACTTTACGATAAGTATTATAAACCGGAGATCCCGTACACGCATGGAAAGTTTGATTATACCGCCGCTCCGAAGTACGGTTATCTGGAAGTAGAAAAGTATGAGTTTAAAGGACAGCGGATCTTTAATGCGGATGAATATGTTCAGTTTTCCGGTACTCACTGTGACCATATCGTGATCCCGGAACCTGTCCGGAGCGAGTTCTTCAAGGGATTAAAAAATGCGGTACTGGAGGCGGGAGACAGGATCGTGTTCAACGATACATATGTTTTGTATCTTGCAAAGAAAGCGTAAGGAACTGTATAAGTTTTACAATTTTACGTTAAGAGGAAGATGAGCTTGAGAAAAGTAGACAGAAGCAAATACAAAGAGTATATGGAATACGCGGAAGGATGCTCGGCCAACCGTGTATACCCTCTGTCGATCGCGAGCGGGACTCAGGACGGAGATATATTTACGGATGATAAAGGCTGCGTACTGTTCTGGCATTATTGCGGCTTTGCTTATATCTGCGGAGATCCGGGTTCTCATGTCCTTGAAGATATATATCAGCAGTTTTTTGTGTCGGAAACGGCGAGACGATTTGTGCTGATCACGGATTTGGATTCTGTTTCGGGGTATTACTCGGGGCGGGACCTGATCAGTATTGATAAAAGGATCGAATACACCCATGACGGGCTTCCCGATAAGCCGCCGCTGCTTGATGAAAACTTTGTTGTTGAAAACATAACGGCGCATAATATAGCCGACATTCAGGGAAGGATCACGCCGGCTTTTTCCTGGAAGGACAGTGATAGCTTTCTCCGGGGTGGATTCGGATTTATGGCAGGAAGCAGGGAAGACCGCAGCTTTGCGGCGGTCGCATTTTCAAGTGCTGTCAGTGAGGAAGAAGTCGATATAGGCGTTGAGACCGCCGAAGCATACCGGCACCATGGACTTGCGTCATATCTGGCATACAGAATGTGCGTGGAGATCCTGCGTGAGGGAAAGAAAGCTGTATGGGCTCATGCGGAGACGAATGAAGGCTCACGGAAAACAGCATGCAGTGTGGGTTTCAGAGCATGCAGGATAAATACCGTTATCCATAAGAAACAATAAATACATAAGTGTAAAGAGTATCCTGTACTTTGAAAAAACGGGACGGCCGGAATTCGGAGTACAGGAAAAAATTTATATCAAACAGGACATACAGATGACATGTTTGTTCTGTTAGGATAAAGCGGAAAGGTGAGCATATGAAGATTGACAGGCTGATCGGAATATTATCGATACTGCTGCAAAAAGATATGACCACGGCACCGGAGCTTGCGGAGCATTTTGAGGTATCCCGGAGAACGATAAGCAGGGATATCGAAGCCCTCTGCAAGGCCGGAATACCGATCCGTACGACGCAGGGAAGCGGCGGCGGCATCTCCATTATGAACGGATACCGTATGGACAGGACACTTCTGACATCCCGTGATATGCAGATGATCCTGGCCGGACTCCGCAGCCTGGATAGCGTGAGCGGAAGCGGATATTACGGTC
>JAEELW010000074.1 GCA_016282915.1 Lachnospiraceae bacterium
ACATAATCAGCTAAAAGTGTTATAATGTCCATGAGTATTGGTTTCCTCCTTTGTTTTTCTTTGGTCAGAAAACATTATACCAAGGATTCCAATACTCATTCTTTTTATTTTCTTATCAACTGTCTATTTCTTTACTCCAATCGGGGAAATGCCGCTTATCCGCTTATTCTGTCCGTGCCTTCCGAAACTACGGCGTCACGGTGACTTTGATCATGATCTTTTTTCCGTTCACTTTTGCGGTGATCGTCGTTTTTCCGGCATTCACCGCATGAATCACGCCGTATTCATCCGCAAAGGCCACGGTTGCTTTACTGCTGGTAAACAACAGCTTCTGCTGTCCGGCATAGCCGTCCTCCGAAAGTATCTTTATCCGGAAATCCCCGCCCGCGGCCTGCTTTAATGTCAGTGCATAGCTGTATTGATCGGAACGTTTTACGCGAGCCAGCGTGTCATCCTCTTCCAACGCCCAGTTTTCCGCATGTACCAGGGTACGGAATTCGAAGCCTTCATAGCTGCAGCTGATCACTGCCACCCCGGTTTCTGCAGCCGTTACAACACCTTTATCGCTTACCGATACCACGGAAGGGGCATTGCTGACAAAGTCCGCCTTCGCGTTCTTTACTCCGTAAAATCTGAGCGTACTCTTCTTCCCGACATTCAGGAACAGCTGCCGCTCCTGCGGCTCCGGCACACTGACATTCATCGAAAACCTTCTGCCGCTTTCATCCGTAAAAGCGATCGTACAAGTGCCGCTGCCGACTGCTGTCAGCTTTCCGCTGCTTTCGATGCGCAGCACGTCATTTTCGTATGTCGTCTTCTTTCCTTTGGTCACGGAGCGCAGCGGCTGATCGGAAGTCCACTCCCTGTTCTTAAAACTCACGCCCTGCAGTTTCAGCGTACATTTCTGGAGCGGCTGTAAGGTGATGTCGGACAGTTTTACATCACTTCCGGCAGACTCCTGCGTAAGTACCGGCTTTGTCGTATCCGCTACCGTGACCTTGCATTTATAAGCCTTTCCATTCACATAAGCCGTGATCGTGGCACTGCCCTTTGAGAGCGCCGCCACGCGTCCCCCGCTTACCATAGCCACGGAAGGCGCACTGCTGTGCCAGGCCGCCGGGTATATCTGCGTCAGCTCTCTGCTGCCGCAGAAGAGGCGGAGATCCAGATCTTCCTCATCTCCCGGAAGCATCCGGAGACTTTTTCTGCTCAAAACAGGTTCTGCCACATATACTCTGATATCCCGCGTTTCTCCATCCGCCGCTTTTGTGATCGTCAGGGAAGCTTCGCCTGCTTTCTTTGCCTTGAGCACGCCTTTCTTTGAAAGAGCGACAAAAGAAGTCCCCTCCGTGAGCATGCAGCTGCCTTCCTTTGACAGATCCACGCTCTGTCCTTTTACCAAATAGAGTTCATTATCGATCAGAAACGCGGTCGGATCCAGTGCGGATCGTTTCTCTTTCGCATCCTCTTCAAAGGAGGCATCCAGACGCAGATCATGCATGACGGGCATCAGCGGATCCCAGAGTTCACCCGCTTCCCTGTCATACCAGCCGAGTGAGGCTTCGGCTTTGGGAATCTCCTTTACACAGTCGCCCTGATTGACCGAAACATTCCCGACCAGCTCATCATGGGCATAAAAATCCACACGGCAGATCACCGCATCCACTTTCACCGCGCACTGCGCCGTAAGCGTTCCGCTTTTTACAAGGATCGTCGTTTCACCGTTTCCGCAGGCCGTGATCCGGCCTTCCTCATCAACGGAAGCCACGCCGGGATCCAGGCTCTCAAAGTGAAGCTCCGCGTCCCCGTCCGTATCTCCGCGATGGTCTCTTACGGTCGCCGTAAGTTTCCGGCATCGTCCGATCCGGATAAAACGCATACTTTCCGCGGAAAGCGTGATACCCGCCTTATCGACCACCGGATAGTGGAATTCCGCGACCGGGCTGTCCTTATAATACGCAGCACTGGCAAAGGCCTTTATCACCTTTTCCTCACCCAGATCTTCTTCTCCGATGATGATGGGGCTGCTGTATATGGCAGATGCAGCAGTCGGCTCGATGCCGTCCGTGGTATACCGTATCTCTGCACCTTCCTTGTCCGTGAACAGCCGGATACTGTCGGCGTACAGCAGTTCCGTTTTGTCCGCGGGATCGGCCGTCGGCGGGGAAAGCATCAATAATTCAACGTTTACGGAACATTTTTCCATAAACTCACCACAACTGACGGATATATAAGTATTTCCGTCATATACCGCCGTGACAAGCCCTTCGGCGCTTACCGCCGCTACATTTTCATCCTCACTGGCGAAGATGAGCACAGCAGAAGTGTCTTCTTTCCCGTCTTCGCCGATCAGCATGCCCTCCAGCTGCGCTTCCGGCTGCGTGGACCGCAATTGAAGCGTTTCCGCCGAAAGGACGATACCCGCATGATCCGAGAATGCCACCTTTACCCTGCATACAGCGGAAACATCCTCGCAGCTGACAACGACCTGCGCAAATCCGGCGTTCACCGGTACGATCTTCCCATCTTCATCTACTGTCACAACATTCTCGTTTGTGCTGGCAAAGCTCAGTTCCGGCTCATCGATGATCTCACCTTCCTTATCCTTTACCACAGCCGTAAGCTTTACGCTCTGCCCCGCTTCCGTGAATTTCAATTCGTCCCGGTCCAGGCTGATCTCTGCCGGGATCTGTACCGTTTTTACGGTATAACTGCCCACATAGGCCTTATCCATGGCTTTATCCGGTCCGGTCACCACCCAGTAACGGATCACATTATCCTGCGTGGACAGCCCATAGATATATCCCTTCGCCTGCTCGTTCTCGCTTAAGCCATAAACCTTTCTCTGCTTTCCTTCCGTTGTCATGGAATATATGCTGTCGCATGTTGAATAAAAAAAGCGGTCTCCGACGGCCACGGCCTGGGCAAACTCCCCTTCCCACCATCCGTAGCCGCCGAAAACAGGCCAGGAACCGCCGTTAACGGCATAATCCGTGCTCCGGCCGGTACTGAAATCGTAGATCTTTCCCGTCTCCCCGCTGACCGTCAGGGTAAGACGTCCGACCCTGGGCAGGGCCGAGGTGATATCACTCCAGAAATAACTGTCATACAGGCTGCTGCCGGGAATGTTCGCATCAAGATCTGCTCCGTCTTCCGCACCGATCCAATCCGATGAACTGTGCCTGGTAGCACGCATGCCGGCTGCACTTCTCAGGAAATTTGTATGTCCGCAGTAGGGGCCGTAGCGTCCGAGCGGATCATCCCAGGTACAGTCGATATAAAACCATTTTCCGTCCATTTTCAGCACATTCCAGGCATGATTGATCCCGTTGCTGGTGACCACCTGTCCGTCCACGCCGATCCTTTGCAGCAGATACTCAAAGCCTTCCGCATAACCCTGACATACGGATTCCCCCTCCACCAGCGAATTATAGGCATTATACTTGCTGTAAGGTTTTGATCTCTGATAATCACAGTGTGTGACAAGATAATCATGGAGATACAGCACTTTCTCCAGCTTCGACCAGGATGCATCCACGCCTTTGAGAATGGAATCCACCTTATTATAAAACTTTTTCACATGCGACTGGTTGTACTCGGAAGAATAAGTCGGGCGGTACCTGCCGACACAGTCTCCCACCGGTGACAGTGAAACTCTGCCCTCCACATAAAACAGATCCGGGTGCCTGTTCAGAACACGGAAATAATAGTCTCCCGCCCCCTGCCGCGGAATCCCGTAAGCCGAAACATCGATCTCCGGCTGGAAATTCCGGAGCGCATCAACAATGGCCTCCTCGGCGGATCCGAGATCCACATCTCCGATACGGTCGGCTTCTGCCATATCCTCCGCTTCCGGAAACCCTCCCATACGGACAAGCTTGTCCGTATAATCCAGTTCAAACCACTCCTCTTCGCCTTCCCCGGCAGCCGTCTCTTCCTGCAACGGCTCCCCGCTCCGGTCCTGATCCTCTTCTCCGGCGTTTATTTCCTGCTCCGTTCCCGCGGCACAGACCGGCAGCAGCTCGCCTGCCGCCAGCACCAGAGAAAGAATTCCCGTAAGGATCCTGTTTCTGATCTTCATTCCGATACCCCCGTCCCTGCCTTTTCGTTACGGCGTCACGGTGACTTTGATCGTGATCTTCTTTCCGTTCACTTTAGCCGTGATCAGCGCATTTCCGCTTTTCCTCGCTTCGACCCGCCCGTTCTCGTCCACGAACGCGATCTCGTTTTTATTGCTCGCAAACAGCACGGACTGGTATACACCATAGTAATCGTCGCCCATGCGGAAGCGGAGACTGTACGGCTCGCTTCCCTTCCTGATCCGCAGCTGGTAATGGTACTGGTCTCCGTCCTGATATAAACCGTCTCCGGTTTCCAGTGCCGCATATTCCGTATACACATGGGTGATGAAGGTAAAATTCCCATAGGTACAGCTGACGGTCGTCTCCCCTGCCTTGAACGCCTTTACCGTTCCCTTTGAATCGACCTTTGCCACATTCTGGTACTCACTCCTGAAGACCGCCGTCGAATTTTTAACGCCATAGAACTTCAGCTTGCGGCTTTTCCCACTGTTCAGGTACAAAACCCGCTCCACAGGCTCCGCAACGTTCAGCGGCAGACGGTATTCGGTATCATACTCATCCTTAAAACAGACAACACAGCTGCCGCTGCCGATGGCTGTGATCTTTCCTTTCTCATCGATCCTTACCGTCCTGCTCTCATAAACATTCTTCTTCCCGTCATACTTAAGCTTCAGCTTTCCGTCTTCCGAATACCATGTCCGGTTTTTAAAGCTGAGCCCTTTCAATTTAAGCGTATAGCTCTGCAGCGGCTGCAGCGTGACCGCCGAAAGCGTTACCGCCTCCTCTCTGCTCTCTACAGACAGTGCCGGCTTCTCCGTATCCGCAACCTTTACCTTGCATTTATAGGCCTTCCCGTTCACATAGGCTGTGATCGTGGCGCTGCCTTTTGAAAGGGCGCGGATCTCTCCGTCGGGAGTGACGCTTGCTACTGCAGGTGCACTGCTAACCCAGTATACCGGGTATTGTGCCGACAGTTCCGCGCCGTAACAGCTGCGTGATACATACAGCGTTTCCGTCTCTCCCGGGACAAGCTTTACAAGTGTCTGACTGAGAGCCGGTTCGACCACAATGATGTCATAACGCCCCTGACCGACTCTGAGCACCGCCTTCCCTTCTTTTTTCGCTGTGACGATCCCGTTCTTCGCGAGCGCTATCGCCCCGCTCATATCAAAGATCACAGGTATTCCTTCCCCGGTCACATCCAGCTTCTGCCCCTTCACAAGATAGAACGCCTGATCTTCCGTTACATGCGGTACCGGATCCATAGGGGACGGACCGGACTCCGGTCCGGGCTTCGGGATTTCTTTTACCGTATAGCTGAAACTCTGCTCCTCACTGGCTTCATAGCCTTCTGCAAGCGCGATCGCACGGATCGTCAGCGTCATCCCTGCCATATCCGCCGTCACGGCAATGGGTTTCCCGTACAGCGCCGATGCCTCACCCGCTTCCGTACCGTCGGTGGTATAGAAGATCTTAGCCCCCTCCGTCTCGCAGCTTAAGGAGATCGTATCCCCAACGGAAAGCTTTGTGCCGGATGCGGGATCTGCCGTGGGTGCCGCCGTCTGCGCCAGGGGAACATCCTCAACTACCGTATAAACGAATTCTTCCACACTGCTTGCCGCATATCCTTCTGCCACAGTCATGGCTTTGACGGTAAATACCGTTCCGGGAGCACTCTCCGGTACAACGATCTTATCCTTATATAACAGCGAGCTCTCGTCCGGATCAGACCCATCCGTTGTATAATAGATCTTTGCCTTACTCATTGCGCAGCTCAGCCGGATCGTATCGCCGACAGCCACCTTACTCCCGCTTTCCGGATCCGCAATCGGTGCCTCCGTCCTCACGCCCGTCAGCGCTACCGCAACAGAGCAGGATGCATAAGCATTACCACAGCTCACCAGGATGCTGGTAGCACCGGTCGCAACGGGTCGGACATTTCCATCCTCATCCACCGTGGCAACCCCGCTGTCCCGGCTTTCAAAGTTAAGCTGCGGATCCGTGATCACCCTGTTGTTCGTATCCGTTACCGTAGCGGTCAGCTTCTCTGACTGATCAGCTGCGGTAAAGCTCAGGGCAGTTTTGTCCAGTACAATGATCGCAGGGATCCGTTCCTCCTTAGCGCGCACTGTCACCTGGCACTTTGCCGTATGACTGCCGTACGTTGCCGTGATCGTGGCCTTACCGCTTTTCACCGCCTCTACGGTCGCCTGCTGACCGATAACGGTCACGACCGCCACAGTACTGTCACTGCTTTCAAAAGACACCTCCGCACTGCTGTCAATATTTCCGTCACGGTCTTTTACCGTAGCCGTGATCGAGCCACTCATTCCGATCTCCAGCGAAAGCGAAGCGGGATTCAGTTTCAGGCTGCTCCTGTCACCGCTGCCGGAAACATTGGTAGTATAAGCTCCCAGAACAAAATTGTATTTTCCGGTAGAATGGCTGTCTGTCCAGCTTCTGGCATTCGATGAATAAAAACTCTGTCCGCTCTGTGCTCCCGGAGATACACTGAAACCGTTGGTCATGTATGTAGCCCCTTCAACGGTAGCTGAATAACCGTCCGTTCGTTTCAGAACTACAGCATAGTATTCCCCCTCTTCCAGAGGAACAGCTTCCTTCAGTTCCACCGTATAGTAACCGTTGAAATAGATCGTTCCTCCTGTAACAGAGGCTTCGTGAAGCGTTCCCGTGGACGGATCCCCTCCTGGCGCCAGGTCAGTATAGACCTGCAGTTCATAATCCGTCCCGGAAGACGAGACTGCTTTTATCGAAAAACCAACAGCTTCCAGCAGTTCGGAACCGCCCTCGTTTCCCTGTGCCCGATAAACGTTTGCGCTGTAACAGTTTGCGCCCTCGCCGTAACCGAATGCATTCTCTCCGTGAGGCTCCGAGTCATAAAAATAGTGATTGTCATAGCTTTCGGTATCTGCCTCAAAGACCCATGCGATATCACTGAGACTCGTATCGTCATAAGATAACCAGAAATAACAATAAGAACTCAGCGTATCCATCTCTCCAAGAAAATTCCAGCTGTTGCGTATCAGCCAGGCACCGTTCCGGGAAGCCTGGCCGCCAAAGGCAGCCGCCGGGAAATCATCATCCCAGCCCACGATGCATACAGCATGGTTGGTCTTGGTCCGGTCCGTACAGATGTAGGAGTTGTGCTCACTGTTATAGTACACATCATCCCAAAATAGAGATACACCAACGATACCGTTGCTGATCACGGCCTGCTTCAGCTGCTCCACATCCTCCGTGCTGATCTCGTAGGAACAGGTCAGATATGCGCTGTCCAGGCGCTCTGTTGAAGCAGCAGGAGTTGTCACGGAAACATCCTGATAAGATATATTGCCTTTATACTCCGGGTAAGGTGCGACACTTTCGTCCACGAAGCCCCTCCCCTGAGCCAGCGTCTGGGCTGCAAATCTCAGATTTCCTCCTCTGTAGAGTTTTTCATTGATCGAACTGTAATAAAATGAAACCTTATCCCCGGTATCCCCTGCAAGTGATGGCGTTCCCTGGGTATTGCAGAACCACGCCATATGCAGCTCACTGAAATCCACTGCCGTCCGGTCACTGAGCTTTCCGTGGGTTGCCAGATAGAATTCCCCAAGGCTCATTGCGGAATGTGCCCAGCAGGAACCGAAAGGATTCTGGTTCCTTGCGGGAGGGAAATACGTGTTGAAATAATCCGTGATCGATGCTTCTTTTGTATAGGAATAAGGGAAGGCCCGGTCCGTGGCACTCGCCCGGTCTGCCTCTGCAGAATAGTAGTATTCCTCTTCGGCGTCGCCTTCCACAAGCGCACTCCGCAGTTCGCGGTAGCTCTTATCCGTATTGAGGATCGTGACTTCCTCATCTTCCGGAAGCTCGATATATCCCGGCACAAAAGCATAATCACCGGCAGCATCCGTTTCCTTCGAAAGGACTTCCTCCGCTCCCTCTTCATCCGCCGGCTCCGTATCTGTCCCGTCCCCGGCCTCTCCGGTCACAGCTGCTTCCTCCGCAGCATATTCCGTATCCGTCCCCTCCGCATATACCGGCAGCAGTTCTCCCATGACTACCGTAAAAGAAAGCAGTCCCGCAAGGATCCTGTTCCTGATCTTCATAACGTATACCTCTTCAAATTCATTCCTGTGCCGCTTCCACTACAAGCCTGATCGTGATCTTTTTGCCGTTAAGCTTTGCACTGATCACGGCTTTTCCGCTTTTTCTCGCCTCGATCACACCGTATTCGTTTACAAATGCGATATTGTTCTTGTTGCTCTTAAAAAGTACGGGTTGGAACACACCGTAGCCCTCCCCCGTTTGGAAACGAAGTCTCTGTGTGCTGCCGGCTTTCATCCGCAGGCTATAGCTGTTGCCTTTGCCCCTCTGAAGCCCACCTTCTTCCACAAGGATTGCATTCTCCACGTAGACGCAGGTGCGGAATTCCACGCCATTATAAGTACAGCGGATGACCGTCATTCCGGCGCTTACCCCGCTTACGCTTCCCTTATCATCAACCTTCGCCACCGAAGTATCTTCGCTCACAAATTCTGCCGCTGCATTCTTCACTCCGTAAAACTTCAGCTTGCAGCTCTTTCCCGCATTTACGAAGAGCCGGCGTTCCTGGGGCTCGACCACATTCACGTACAGACTGTATTCCGTTTCATTCTCATCAAGGAACGCGAGCGTACAGCTTCCCACACCAAGGGCCGTGATCTTACCGTTACCGTCGACCTTCACATAATCGTTTTCAAAAACCTTCTTTCCGTCACCACTCTGCTGCAGATCGCTGTCCTCGGAGTACCAGTCACGGTTTTTGAAACTGATCCCTTTGATCCTGAGCGTATA
This sequence comes from Lachnospiraceae bacterium, assembly GCA_016282915.1. Taxonomy (GTDB): domain Bacteria; phylum Bacillota; class Clostridia; order Lachnospirales; family Lachnospiraceae; genus NK4A136. The sequence continues at coordinate 8,922 of JAEELW010000074.1, forward strand.
GCTCTGGAAAGGCTGAAGCGTAAGCGCTGAAAGTACGACCGTATCCCATTCCTCATAGATATCTTCAACGGAAACATCCGCTTTCTTTGTATCCGCCACCTTCACCTTGCAGCTGTAGCTCTTTCCGTTGACGTAAGCCGTGATCGTTGTGCTGCCTTTTGCGATGGCATAGACTTCTCCGCCGTTCACACTGACGATCTCCGGAGCGCTGCTGTACCAATAGACCGGATAATGCTCCGATACATCCTCACCGCTGCACAGGCAGCGGACAGTCAGCTTTTGAGCGGCCCCGGGGATCAGGGACAGGCTCTTTACTGCCTGGCCGTTCAAAAGGAGTGCCGGTTCTATGACGCAGAAGCTGTACTTTACCGTTCCGTTGACCTTAAGGGTCTCCGTTCCCGCTTTCTTCGCTGATACAACGCCCTTCTTCGACAGTTTGAGTGTTCCGTTATCCAGGCCCAGCTCGAGCGTTCCTTCCGCGCTCATATCGATGCTCTGGCCTTTTACCATATAGAAGCTGCTTTCCGTTATGGCCGGGAGCGGATCCAGTGCGGAGTGTCCGTTTTCCAGGTCCTCGTCAAAACAGGCATAAAGCTGCATGTCTCTCGTTACGGGAGCTGCGGGATCCCAGATCTCCCCGGCCGCCCCGTCATACCAGCAGACCAGGCCTTTCACTTCGGGGATATCTTCCGCATATTTTCCTCGTTCCACGCTGATGCTGGAAACAAGCTGTTCTTCCTGATAGAAGTCCAGGGTACAGAACACGGTTTCCTCCTCTGTCTGCGAGAGCATGACCGTAACTTTACACTCTGCGGAAAGCTTCCCGCTGCGCGCCGTTACCGTTGCGATCCCATTCGCCACCGCGCTCAGCACTCCGTCATTACTGACCGTGACCACCCCCGTATTTCCGCTTTCAAAGCTTACTTCCGCATTATCATCCTCCTTCCCGTCCGGCCCGTATACCGTGGCCTTCAGACGGATCGTTTTATCTTTGGACGTGATGCGTACACTTTCCCTGTCCAGGGTAAGCTTCGAAAGATCCGAAACAGTATATGTGAAACTTACTTCCGTGCTGTCTTCAAGCCCCTCACTGACTGCGAAGGCTTTGACCGTCAGCGCCTTTCCTGCCATTTCCTTTTCCACGACAATGGGGGCCTTATAAAGGGCCGATTGTTCCGTCGGCTTCGTACCGTCCGTTGTAAAATAGATCTTCGCGCCGGCCGTCGCACAGCTTAAGCCGATCTGATCCCCAACCTTCAGCGTACTTCCGCCTGCAGGCTCCGCTGTGGGCGCTGCCGTCTTTTCCTCCGGAAGCATCTCTTCCACACTGTAGCTAAAGCTCGCCACGCTGCTCGTCACATAAGCTTCTGCCACGGCAATGGCTTTCAGCGTAAAGCTTTTGCCTGCTGCACTCTCCGGTACGACGATGGCACTCTGATAAAGAGTCGAACTTTCCGTCGGTGTACTGCCGTCCGTCGTATAACGGATCTCCGCGCCTTCCGTCGTGCAGCTTAAACGTATCGTATCACCGGCCTTGAGGCTGCTGCCGTCCGCCGGATCTGCCGTGGGCACTGCTGCCACTTTTTCTTCCGCCGCTGCGATCACATAAGTAAAGCTTACGGCCTCACTGTTCAGGAAGCCTTCCGCCATGGCAATGGCTTTCAGCGTAAAGCTTTTGCCTGCCGCACTCTCCGGCACAACGATGGCATTCTGATAACGTGTCGAGCTTTCCGTCGGCGTACTGCCGTCCGTCGTATAATAAATGCTTGCCCCTGCCGTCGCGCAGCTTAAGGTGACCGTATCTCCCACGGACAGGCTTGCTCCGCTTGCGGGAGATGCCACAGGTGTTGCCGTCTGCTCCTGCGGAGCAATTTCAGCAACCGTATAATAGAAAGCTGCCACATTACTCACAAGATATCCTTCGGCTACAGCGATTGCTCTGACTGTGAATCTTTTTCCTGCCGCACTCTCCGGCACAACAATGACATTTTCATAAAGCGCCGAATTTACCGTTGGCGTGCTGCCGTCCGTCGTATAATAAATGCTTGCCCCTGCCGTCGCGCAGCTTAAGGTGACCGTATCTCCCACGGACAGGCTTGTCCCGGTTGCTGGAGATGCCACAGGTGTTGCCGTCTTTTCCTGCGGAGCAGCCTCTGCCACCTTCACGCTGCCGGTATAGACCACTTCCGTATCCGGCGAAGTTCTCAGACTGTACACCACGCTCGATTCATCCTCGCTAACGCTCAGTCCGTAGATATAACCTTTCCCGCTCTCCGTGCTGTTCAGGGTATATACTTTCTTCTGGGTACCGTCCAGCGCAAAGGAATATATGCTGTCATTGGTGGAATAATAAAACTTCCCGTCCACCGCAACTGCCTGCGCAAAATCACCTTGCCAGCAGCTGTTTTTGGAGCCCCAGACATACCAGATCCCCGTATTTATCGTATAATCCTGTGAGCTCTTATCCGAGAGATCATAGACCGTTCCTTTTGTTCCCGAAACTGTAAGCGTCTTCGTCCCAACGAGCGGAAGCAGCGATGCGATGTTACTCCAGAAATAGCTGTCATAGGTCGTCCCACCGGGGATCGTCTCGTCGATGTCGGCACCATCCTCCGCGCCGACCCAGTCGGTGGAGGTATGACCGGTCCCGCCGTTTTCCTTTGACTTATACATCCCATCCCTGCTGCGCAGGAAGTTCTTATGTCCGCAATACGTACCGCCACCGTTGGTGGGATCGTCCCAGGTATTGTCAATGTAATACCACTGCCCATCCAGCCGCAATACATTCCAGGCATGATTGATGGCAGAGCTGGATACTACCTGTCCTTCCACTCCGATACGCTGCAAAAGATATTCAAAGGCCTCCGAATACCCCTGGCAGACGGCTTCGCCTTCCACCAGTGCGTTATAGGCATCGTATTTACTGTAAGGCTGGCTCTTTTGATAATCGCAATGGGTCACAAGATAATCATGAAGATAAAGAACTTTTTCCAGTTTCGGCCATGAGGGATCCACCTTTGCGATGATGCGGTCTGCAGTCGCATAAAAAGCCTCGATATGGCTTGTATTGTACTGTGCGGAGTACTTCGGCGTGATCACAGTCACATACCCGCCCCGGTATCCGTAACTGAACGCACCGGTCACATAAAACAGATCCGGATGTGCATTGACTATGCCCTGGAAAAACGCTCCCACATCTGCAGTCGAAACATTATATGCGGACACATCGATGCTCGCAGCCCGATTTCTGAGCGCAGCCACGACAGCCTCCTCCGCTTCCTCAGAATAAGCTGCAGCATCCGCTTCTCCACTACGGTCCGCTCCCGCATTCTCCCCTGCCGCAGAAAACGCGCCTTCATGGATCAGCGGTATCGTGACTTTGACCATTCCGTCCCCATCCGCTTTCTCTGTTATTTCCGCGTCATCCTCATCTCCGGCTTCCTCCGCTGCATGCACCTCTTCCGCCGTATATTCCTGATCGTCCCCCGCCGCATATACCGGCAGCAGCTCTCCCATAACTACCGTGAAAGAAAGCAGTCCCGCAAGGATCCTGTTCCTGATCTTCATAATGTATACCTCCAGATTCAATTCAGACATAGGGAAATTCAGGATATATTATAGCAGAAAAAAGCCGCGGACACAATCATCCGCGGCAAGCGCATCATCGAATACCCATAAGCGGATATACCTTACGGCAGAAATATGATATAATACCGTTCGGATACCGTTTATGAGGAGGATATGTCATGGATTTTGACCGTATACTGTCCGCATATAAAAGCAAGACCTGTGTTATGTCCGTAGAAAGATTTCCCGACGGGAAATACGGAAATATCCGGATCGCTGCGGGAAACAAAGCCCATTGCGATGACATGATGAATGTCATGCACCGGCCGTTTATCCCCGATTCCCCCTATGCGGAATACTTCCCGGAGAATAAAAACTTTGAGGATTTCTGTTACCGCTGTGCCTTTCAGGGGCAGCCCCTGCATTCCTATGTCCGCCTTCCCCAGATGGGGCTGTGGCTGAATATGTTCCTTCTCCCGCTGGAATCCGACAAAGAAAATACCGGCTACTGTGTATATGCCTATGATGTCACGCCGGACTCGGCTTCCGAACAGCGTGCAACCCTTTCCGCCGATACCTCCGCCGCCGTATTACAGACCTGCATCAAGCTGCGCGGAGGAGATCACACCCGCCGGACTTTCTGTGATGTGATCCGGGATATCCGCAATATCTGTGATTCGGAATACTGCTGTATCCTTCTTATGGATCAGGAGGAACGCAGATGTACGAATCTGTGCGAAGCCTTCCGTGACGAGACGATCGCGGATTCAAATTCCATCGACCGCTACAATGACGATGGTTTTTACAGCATAGTGGACAGCTGGAAGGATACCATCGGTAACAGTACCTGTCTCATCATCAAAGACCGGGCAGATATGGACTGGCTTGCCACGACCAATCCGGCATGGCACAGATCGCTGGAAGCCGCGAAAGTAGACAGTATCATCGCCTTCCCGCTGAATTATAACGGAAAACTTCTCGGATATATGTGGGCGAGCAATTTCAATGTCGGAAATACCGTAAAGATCAAAGAGACGCTGGAGCTTTCCACCTTCTTCATCGCATCGGAGATCGCCAATTACCTGCTTGTACAAAGGCTTGAGATCCTCAGCACCATCGATATCCTTACCGGCCTGATGAACCGCAATACTATGAACAATACGATCGATGAGATCAAAACGGGAAAGCGCAAGCCGAAGGCTCCTTACGCCGTACTCTTTGCCGATCTGAACGGCTTAAAACAGGTCAATGATGCCCGGGGACACAGTGCCGGCGACCACCTTCTCAAAAAAGCCGCTTCCATGCTCCGCGGCGTATTCTATGACAGTGAGATCTTCCGTGCCGGCGGCGATGAATTCATGCTCATCGCGGAAGCCATGACGGAAGAAGAAGTATCTTCAAGACTTGAACGGCTGAAGGAACTGTCCTCGAAGGAAGACGGCCTGTATTTTGCTGTGGGCGTATGCTTCGTCGATGGGGATACCGACATCCTCAAAGCCATGCGTATCGCTGATGAGCGTATGTATGCATCCAAGAAAGAGTATTATCTCGCCAATCCCGAGCAGAAATACAGGTAAGCGTCCTCCGGTCCGGGCCCGGAAACGATCAGTCCAGTTTATATATATTCTTCAGCGCACCATCTGTCTCATCCGTATTATAACTCTGTACCGTAACGATCGCCGCGTAATCTCCGCGGATCAAATACAGCTGCTTTGTATACACTTTTATGCCGCTGCTCGTGCCCGATGAAACAAGGGCCGTATATTCCGAATCCGCTGTTCTGACTTTCTCGCTGCTGACAGAAACATTGCTGAGACCCGATCTTTCCAGAGTTCTCTTTAACTCGGGCAGCATTTCGGGGATGGCAGCAGTAAAATCTTCCTCCGTGAACGTAGTCCCAAACTGCTGTTTCACATTCTGGACCTGCACATTGACCGTTGCCAGATTATCGGGAGCCGAAGCCCACATGACCAGTACATAACCGTTTTTGTCAACGATCTCCTGTATATCTTCAGGAAGATTACCCTTGATCCCGCTGATCTCGGCCAGCCGTGCTTTATCGGCAAAGGTCCATCCCGCCAGTCTGCAGCCGAAACCGAGACTCTCATTTTCATATGTGTCTTTTGTTGTCGTTCCGAGGCTGAGATCTCCGGATGCCGTATCCGGATCTGCTGCAGCTGAACCGCTCTCCGAACCGGTGATATTGTACACCGCATCTGCAGCTTCCCTTATGGGTTTCACTTTCTCATCCAGTTCCTCGACTTTCGCTCTTAATTCTTCCTGTGCTTTAGTGGCATCAAAACTGTAAGTCGGAGCGGGCTTTCTGCCGCTCAGTTCTTCTCCGATCGCCCTTCCGCAGGAACGTCCCACATATCTGCCGACAAATACACTGACTATGATCAGAAGGATCCCGCCGATGGAAAGACCTGCCTTCCCTGACTTTCCCGGCTTGCCCTGCCGCGTTCCCTGCGGCATTCCCTGCTGCATTCCCTGAGAAAAACCCTGCGGAGTCTCCTGGAAAGATCCCTGTGAAGATCCCTGGGTAAAGCCCTGCGGATTTCCCTGGAAAGCCCCCTGCGGAGTTCCCTGGGTAAAGCCCTGCGGAGTTCCCTGGAATGATCCCTGTGAAGATCCCTGGGTAAAGCCCTGCGAAACATTGGATCCCATCACGGGATTCCCCTGTAAAGCCGCACCGCAGCAGATACAATTCGCTGCATTATCAGCATTTTCTGTATTACAGAACGGACATTTCATTTTTCTTCTCCCTTTTTTCTGTTTTCACGGATAAACTACCGACCGCATCCCATTATAATTTTCGGCATAGAGGAATGTCAAGCGGCCCCGGACGAACGTTCCGCTGCCGTGCCATTCATCATTACCGCTCAGCGGCCTGCCGTACACGGAACAGTATGCTTTTATCATAAATACAGGAAAAGCGCCCACTTGCACTTAAGACGGGCGCATGATAGAATACAGATTGCTGTCCGGCGCCTTCTGCGTTCCCGGTGCACGGTGATGGTCCGGACAGAACGTACAAATTGCTTCCGGGTGCAGTCAAAGCATGCCGGGAAAGGGAGGATATCATGAAAAAGAAACTCATCAGCTTATTTGCTGCCGTACTCGGCGTTATGTGCCTTGCAGGCTGTGGGGAAAGCAAGCCCGCACAGACAGAACCTGACGCCAACGGTGGCCAGACTGCCGCAAGCAGCGATTATGACTACATCAAAAACAACGGAAAGATGGTCATCGGCATCACGATCTACGAGCCGATGAACTACTACGACGAAAACAACAACCTGACCGGCTTTGATACGGAATTTGCCGCGGATCTCTGCTCACGCCTGGGTGTGACCCCGAGTTTCCAGGTCATCGACTGGGATATGAAGGAGACCGAGCTGAAATCCAAGAACATCGACTGCATCTGGAACGGCCTGACTGTGACCGAAGAACGCCGTGCGAACATGGACTTCACAAAGACCTATCTCCTGAACCGCCAGTGCGTGGTGGTCAAGTCCGAAAATGTTTCCAAGTATAAGGATAAGGAATCCCTTGCTTCCGCCATGATGAGCGCCGAGAGCGGCTCTGCCGGCGAGAGTGCCATCGTTGACGATCCTGTCCTTTCCGCTGCAAGCTATACGGCTTCCAATTCACAGCAGGATGCGCTGGTCGCCCTGAATGCAGGAAACTATGATGCCATCGTCATCGACTACACCATGGCCTCTTCCACCGTGGGCAAGGGAGATTTCTCCGGCCTCAGCGTTGTGGACGGGATCGAGCTGGCCAACGAGGAATATGCCATCGGTTTCCGTGTGGGTTCCGATATGACCGCCCGCGTAAACGACGTGATCACCGAGATGATCACGGACGGCACTCTTGCCGCCATCGCCCAGAAATATGATATGACGGATCTGTACGAATCCGCAGTAAAGTAATGTAACGGAGGAGCAGCTTTGGAAACCTTTCTTTCGGTAAGCGCAAAACTCGCACAGGGCTTCGGAACCACACTGGCGCTCTTTTTCCTTACGCTGCTCTTCGCCATCCCTCTGGGACTCTTATTTGCCTGCCTGGCCCGCGCGCGCTTCAAGCCCGTGCGCTGGCTCATGCGGGCTTTTATCTACATCATCCGCGGTACACCGCTTCTTCTGCAGCTTATGATCGTGGTGTACCTGCCGGGTATCGTCTTCGACCATCCCCTGACCAAATGGGAGATCTTTCACCAGAGCACGGACCTCGCCTATTTCTGCGGCGCGCTCTTCGCTTTCGTGATCAACTATGCCTGCTATTTTTCCGAGATCTTCCGCGGCGGCATCGAGAATATCCCCAAGGGGCAGTACGAGGCCTGCGAAGTGCTGGGCATGAGCAAAAGCCAGGCCTTTTTCAAGGTGATCCTGCTGCAGGTGATCCGTAATATCATCGCTCCCATGAGCAATGAAGTGGTCACCCTGGTCAAGGATACCGCTCTCGCAAGAACGGTATCGGTCGTGGAGATCTACTTCGCTGCCAGCGAGATCCTCCGGCTGCAGTTCATCATCTGGCCGCTCTTTTATACCGGTGCGTTCTATCTTGCTTTCAGCGCACTGGTCACGCTTTTCTTCGGGATCGTCGAAAAGAAACTTTCACGTTATTGGAGATAAGATATGGCACTCTTGGAAGTACGGGAACTGAAGAAGAATTTCGGCGAGACCGAGGTGCTCAAGGGCATCAGCTTTGATCTGAACGCAAACGAAGTGCTTTCGATCATCGGCTCTTCCGGCAGCGGCAAGACCACCCTGCTCCGCTGTTTAAACTTCCTGGAGCATGCGGATCACGGCTGTATCAGCGTGGACGGTAAGCGGATCTATGACGCCGCCGATCCCGCCACGCGCGCACCGAAAGCCATCCATAAAAACCGTACCAACTTCGGGCTGGTCTTCCAGTCCTTCAATCTCTTCCCGCAATACAGCGTTCTGGAAAACCTTACGCTGGCTGCTATGCTCAAGGCAAAGGAAAGCGGCGAAGGAAAGATCAACAAAAAAGAACTGAAAGAAAAGCTGGAACAGCAGGGCATGGAGCTTCTGACACGCATAGGTCTCGCGGACAAGAAGGATGCTTATCCCTGCATGCTCTCCGGCGGTCAGCAGCAGCGTGTCGCCATAGCCCGCGCCCTGATGCTCACGCCGCGCATCCTCTGCTTTGACGAACCGACCAGTGCCCTGGATCCGGAGCTTACGAAAGAAGTGCTCCACGTGATCAAAGACCTGCGCGCTGCCGGAAATACCATGATCGTTGTTACCCACGAGATGGAATTTGCAAAGAACGCTTCCGATAAAGTCATTTTCATGTCCAAAGGCGTCATAGAAGAAAGCGGCACGCCGGAAGAACTCTTCGGCTCCCCGAAGAGCCCCGTCCTCCGCTCCTTCCTGATGCAGTAAAAACCTTCCCTTAATCGAACTTTAAACTCTCCAGAAAACGCTGAAGACGTTCTGTCTTCGGATAATGGAAGATCTGCTCCGCAGTTCCCTCTTCAATGATACTGCCGCCGTCCATAAAGATCACACGGTCAGCCACGGCTTCCGCAAAAGCCATCTCATGCGTCACGATCAGCATGGTCCGGCCTTCCTTTGCAAGGGAGAGCACCAGCTCCAGCACTTCCCGCACCATCTCGGGATCCAGCGCCGCCGTGATCTCATCCAGCAGCAGAAGCTCCGGATGCATGATAAGCGCCCGGGCGATCGCCACACGCTGTTTCTGCCCGCCCGAAAGCTGCGACGGATACTTATCCCTGTGGGCACTCAGACCGATACGTTCGAGCAGCGCCAGGGCTTCCGCCTCCGCCTCTTCTTTCTTCCGCTTCTGAACTTTGAGCGGTGCCAGGGTGATGTTTTTCAGTATCGTCTTGTGCGGGAAGAGCTCGTAGCTCTGAAAGACCATGCCGATGCGCTCCCGCATACGGAAGATCCCCGCACTTTTCGGATCCACGGGCTCGCCGTGCAGGAGGATGCGTCCCTCATCCGTCTTTTCCAGGCCGTTTAAGCAGCGCAGCAGCGTGCTCTTCCCGCAGCCGGAGGGTCCGATGATGACCACCACTTCCCCACTTTTGATCTCCAGATCGATATCCTTAAGCACCTCCGTATCCCCGTAGGATTTTTTCAGGTGCCCGATCGTAAGTATCACTTCATTTTTCTTATCCATTTGCTTTTTTCTCCAGATAACGTGACAGCAGGCTGATCGGGTAGCAGGCCAGGAAGTAAAGAAGAAATACCGTTGCAAATACGCCGAAGGCCGCATTGGGTGAGCTTTTCCTGTTTGCCTCTATGATCTGCTGCCCCACCTTCAGTACCTCCACGATGCCGATCATCATCACAAGGCTGGTGGTCTTGATCATGCGGGTGATGAGGTTGATCGTATTCGGCAGGATACGCCTTATGATCTGCGGAACGATAACGAAGCAGTAAGTTTTGGCGGTGTTCATCCCCAGGGCTGCGCTGCTTTCATACTGGGCGCGCGGTATGCTCTGTACGGCTCCCCGCACCAGATCCGACATCTCCGCCGTTCCCCATAAGGAAAAGACGATGAGGGAGGACAGCTCCGGCGAAAGCTTGAGACCGAAGGCTCTGGTCGCCCCGAAATAGACGATAAAGAGCAGCACCATCTGCGGCATGATCCTTATGATCTCCAGATAGAGCCTGCCAAAAAAGCGTATCCCCTTCCGCTTCAGCGACATGAGCACGCCGAGCAGTCCGCCGAGCGGAAGGCTGATCAGTACCGCGATCATGCTGATCCGCAGGGCCACAAGCAGTCCTTCCAGCAGCCGCATTGCATTATTTCCTTTGAATAGTACATCAAATCCGAGATCTGTTATGATACTCTCCATAATCCTGTCCCATCCGTCAGCTCTTTACTGTCCTGTATCCGCCGGCATACGAAAAAAAATTTCCTTTTCCTCCGCAGCAATACCATTAATCCCGCTCACGTCCCGCTCCGCCCGAATTCGAATTTCTTCTCCAGCTTCCTGCCCAGCAGCGACACCGGCAGGAGCATGACGATATAAAACAGGACCAGAAGCACCAGGCACTCCGTGGTATCGTAATAAAGTCCGATCAGATCCTTTGCCGTAAACATCAGATCCATGAGGCTGATGGCCGAAAATACACTGGTCTCCTTTAACAGAAAGATCACATTGGCCACCACGGAGGGCGTGCTTATCGCAAAGGCCTGCGGAAGCACCACATGCACAAACAGCTGTCGTCTCGTCATTCCGAGACTCAGGGCACTCAGGCTCTGCGCCGGCGGCACCGCATCCAGGCCGCTGCGGAAACTTTCCGCCATATAGCTGCCTCCCAGAAGCCCCAGCCCCACTGCACCGCAGAGCTCCGGCGATACCGTAAAGCCCAACTTCGGCAGGCCGAAGTAGATAAAGAAGAGCTGCACCAGTAAGGGCGTGTTACGGAAAAGCTCAATATAGCCCGCCATGAGGCCCGACAGGAGCGGTATCTTAAAATGCCTGATGAACGCAGCTGCAAGGCCGATCAGGAGTGAAAGAGCGATCCCTGCCCAGCCGATCCTTAAGGTGAGCAGGAACGCCTCTCCAAAACGCGGGAGATATTCTCCCATTACCGCAAGATCCATATTCAGCCCTGCCTTTTCCGGTGATCGAGTTTTCTTACGATCATCATCCCGAGGTTCTGTATCAGCTGGAAGATCAGGATGAGCAGCAGTACGGTGACCACCATGATACCGGTCTCCCAGCGGTAGTAGCCGTAGCGTACCGCGATATCACCCAGGCCGCCGCCGCCCACGGTCCCCGACATGGCCGAATAACCAAGCAGTATCCCCGTTGTGATCGTTGCTCCCGACAGGAGTGCGGTCCTGGCTTCCACGAGCATGACCTTCGTTACGATCTGAAGATTATCCGCCCCCATGGCTTTGGCCGCCTCGATCACGCCGGGATCCACTTCATTGAGCGCCGCCTCCACCACTCTTGCCACATAGGGCGCCGCGCAGATCACCAGCGGAACGATGGTCGCCGTGGAACCGTAGCTCTTCCCCACCAGCGCCCTGGTAAAGGGAATGAGCAGGATCAGCAGGATCAGGAAGGGGACGCTGCGTATGATATTGCAGAGAAAGCCCAGGCTTCCGTGGATGATACGGTTCGGGTGCAGCCCCTCTTTTCCGCTGACGGAAAGCAATATGCCGGCGGGAAGCCCCAGTACATAGGCCACGGCCGTAGAGATCAGGGTCATGTAAAGCGTATCTCCGATCCCTTCCAGAAGCATCTGTATGGTCTTTTGATCAAACATAGTCTCTCACCTCCGTCACCGTAAGTCCCCGCTCCCTGAAATAGCGGATGATGGCTTCTCTTTTTTCTTTATCTCCGGGCAGACCCAGGATCATCTCTCCTTTGGCCTTTCCGTTCACATTTCTGGTATCGGCCTTTAAGATATTGATCGGCGTTCCGAATTTCAATATCGTATTGGCGATGAGCGGTTCAAAGGAGGAATTCTCCCGGAACACGATGCGTACCGGCGTTCCGTTTTCCGCTTTCTCAAGCGGCATGTACGCTTCTTTTGTTCCCGAGATGAGCTCCCTTGCGGCATCCGTCTGCGGTGCTTCAAAGATACACTCCACAGGTCCTTCTTCTACGAGCTTTCCGTTTTCCACGATGGCCACCCGTTCGCAGATCTCGGTCACGACATTCATCTGATGTGTGATGATCACGATGGTCAGCTTCAGCTTTTCGTTGATCTCTTTCAGGAGCCTTAAGATCGAGCCGGCGGTCTGCGGGTCCAGTGCACTGGTGGCCTCGTCACAGAGCAGGATCTTCGGATCCGTGGCCAGCGCCCTTGCGATGGCCACACGCTGCTTCTGTCCGCCGGACAGCCGTGAGGGATATTCCTTTTCCTTCTCCTCCAGGGCTACGGTCTTTAAAAGCTCCCTTGCCTTCGCATAGGCTTCTTTTTTCTTTATCCCGGCGAGCCTCATCGGAAAGCAGACATTGTCGATCACGTTTTTCTGTTCCAGCAGGTTGAAACCCTGAAAGATCATTCCGATGCGGCTGCGTTCCTTCCGAAGCTGCTTCGCCGTGAGACTGCTTAAGTCCACCCCGTCGATCAGGACCTGCCCCTCGCTGGGTTTTTCCAGAAAGTTGATCGAACGTACCAGGGTGCTCTTGCCTGCGCCCGACATGCCGATGATCCCGTAGACCGTTCCGGAAGCGATGCTCAGATTCACATCGTCCAGCGCCGTCAGTGTATGCTCTTCCGCTTCAAATCTTTTTGTCAGATGTCTGATCTCGATCGCGCTCATTTTTCTCTCCGCCCGTATAGAAAAGGGAGGGCCTTGACGGTCCTCCCTTCTGTCCGTTCTTACTTTTTAAAGAAGATCACCGCTCCGTCGTATGTATCCGTGATGAATTTTTCGATCTCTTCAGATCTTAAAACGCTTACCAGCGCCTGGATCTTTGTGCTGTTTTCGTTTCCTTCATAGACCGCGATGATGTTCACATAGGTCTGTGCCGCTACGGAATCGCTGGACTCGTATGCGATGGAATCCTTTCCTACCGAATAACCGGCTTCCAGTGCGTAGTTTCCGTTCAGTACCACAAACTCCACTTCACTCACGACTCTTGCGACCTGCGCTGCTTCCAGCTCCACAAATTCGATCTCATAAGGGTTCTCGGTGATATCGTTGATCGTGGCCGTAAGTCCGGCGTCATCTTTCAGCTTCAGCAGGCCGTTATCCTGCAGGAGCAGAAGGGCACGTGCTTCATTGGTGGTATCGTTGGGAACTGCGATACGGTCTCCCTTTGCGATATCGGAAAGGCTGTTTTTCGTTCCCGGATAGATCCCGAAGGGCTCGTAGTGGATATCGCCGGCATCTACAAGGTGGGTTCCCTGCTCTTCGTTAAAGCTATTCAGGTAAGGTACGTGTTCCACATAGTTGGCGTCAAACTCGCCGGATTCCACCACCAGGTTGGGCTGTACATAATCTTCAAATTCCACGATGTCCAGGACATAACCGTAATCTTCAAGGATCTCTGCGGCTTTTTCAAGGATCTGTGCGTGAGGGATCGGGGATGCCGCGATCCTGATCACTTCACCGTTTCCCTGCGGGATATCGAGCCCTTCTCCAGACTGCACAACAGCATCATTCTGCACATCTGCGGGCTGCTCTCCATTTACGACACCGCCTTCCACGACCAGGGTTTCCTCATAATCCTTACCATAGGTATCCAGAAGGGTTGCTTCATAATCGGCATGGAAGAAATTCTCTTTTCCCAGATTTCTGATCTCGTCGTTCAGCCAGTTCAGAAGCGTGCTGTTGCCCTTCGAAACGGCCGGTGCAATGGTATCCTGACTGCCGAGGGAAGGAATGCCCACAACATAACCCGGATTCTCGATGGCGTAGGCGATCACTTCCGTATTGTCATTGGCCCAGGCAACGCCGCTGCCGTTCTCAAAGGAGGTCTTGGCTGCCGCATAGGTATCGAATTTCTGCAGCTTGATCTCCGGGTTGTTCTGCTCAAGATAAGTCTCGGCTGTGGTGCCCGAGATGACGATGACCTGGTCATCCGCTCCGATCTGGCTCAGATCGGTGATCACGTTTCCTTCGGGGGAAACAACACCCAGTGCAACATTCATGTAGGGAAGCGCGAAATCAACCTTCTGTGCTCTTTCCTCGGTCACCGTGAAGTTTGCAAGGACGATGTCCACCTTTCCGGTCTCGAGGTACTCCACCCTGCTGGCGGCTTCCGTGGAGACGTAATTGATATTCACTCCCAGATCCTGGCCGATGCGCTCTGCAAAATATACATCATAGCCCTGGTAAGTTCCGTTCTCATCCACATAACCGAAGGGGTTCTTGTCGGAGAAAACGCCGATGTTCACGGTTCCGCTCTCTTTGATCTCATCCAGGGTCCGGTAGATCTTTGCGCTGTCTGCCGGTGCATCCGCTTCCTTATCCGCCGCCTGGGCATTGCCGCAGCCCGTCAGCAGCGCGGCTCCGAGTCCCAGTGTTAATATGCCTTCCAGAATTCTGTTCTTTTTCATATCTTTGATCCTCCGTTTGTTTTTTCTTTTGATCTGTACCGGATCCCTTCTGCGGGATCCCTCTGTTATTCTTTATTACCGGGCCGCTTATGTCCTTTCCCGCGGAGGGAACTCCTCTTTCCCTCCGCCCCGCTGCCCCCGGCCGGCGTGCCCGTTCACCGGCCTGATGGGCAAAAAAATTCCGGGATCACTCCCGGGCTCATGACTACGTCTATCTGAAATGACAGTTAACACGCATGGGGACACGACAAATGAGCCGCTTCCCCGGTCATCCTCATCGCCCGGGAGAAACACATTCGACACATACACCAACACTGTCTGTCTGTTCGCTTCATCAGTATTTCCTCCTTCTTCCGGAACCCTCACAGATCATCTCTTCCTCCTGCGCGGTTCCTCAAATTTCTGCCTCCGCTTCTGTCCCGCATCCCCTCGGCGGGGTCCTTCCTCTTTAACGAGGAAGGCTTGCATCACATTTTCGGAGGCGTATCGTCTGCTTTGTTTTCTGACGATGGTATGAATATATCACCACTCCCCTAGTATGTCAATAGGTTTTGTAGATTTTTTTATTTATTTTTTTCAAAGTTGTTTTTGGGAACACGGTTGCAGGACAGATGAGTTTCTGTCCGGCCCCGAGCCAGGCACTGCTGCGTGGCTTCGGGGCGATTCTTTGATCCGCAGGCATGCCGCCCTTGTCTTTACGGCTCTGCTGCTGATATAATACTTTGTATTAAGGAGATAAGCAGAATGGACTTCTATCTTGCCCCACTGGAGGGGATCACAGGCTATATATACCGGAACGCGGTCCGGGAGTTTTTCGAGGAAGGGATCGTGAAATACTTCACCCCCTTTATCGCGCCCAGACAGGGACGGGGGATGAAACGGAACGAAGAACGGGATATCCTGCCGGAGAACAATAAAGAACTGAAACTCATACCGCAGATCCTGACAAAGGATGCGGAAGACTTTCTTTCCCTTTCCCAAAGGATCCACGAAGATTACGGTTACGACGAGATCAACTTAAACGCCGGCTGCCCCTCAAAGACCGTGACTACCCACGGAAAAGGTGCTGCTCTCCTGTCCGACCCGGAAGCGCTGGACCGGCTGCTTGACGGGATCTTCTCAAAGAGCTCTCTCCGGATCTCCGTTAAAACCCGCATCGGCGTGGAGTCGGAGGAGGAATTCGGCCCCATACTGGAAGTGTATAAGCGCTATCCTCTTTCTGAGCTCATCATCCATCCGCGTACGCAGACGGACGGCTACGGCGGACAGATCCGCATGGCCGCCTTTATCCGTGCCTTTCGGGAATGCAGCTTTCCCGTGATCTACAACGGTGATATTTTCAACATAAGGGACTATCAGGAAAAGATGAATGTGATCCGCAGCAGCACTCCGGACGGAAAACTTCCCCCGGCCGTGATGCTGGGCCGCGGCCTTATTTTCGATCCGGCCCTGGCCAGGGAACTCAGCCGCTGTGACAGCAATATGCTTAGCGAAGCAGAGGAAAGCGCTCCCGCGGACAGCGCTGCCTCCCTTACGGAACTCCGTGCCTTTCACGACCGCATCTTTACCGCCTATGAGGAGATCCTGGACGGTGACACGCCCCTGCTCTTCCACATGAAGGAGCTCTGGGGATACATGGGAAGGCTTTTCCCGGGAGATGCGAAAAAACTGAAAAGCATAAGGAAAGCCACAAAAAAAGCGGACTACCTTACGGCTGTCCGCAGCATCCTTCCATTATACTAGTGCCTGCCAGCTTTTCCCGATAACACAGCCGAAATCCCGCAGCGCAGTAAAAACAACGCGGGCCGCTCAGCTCCCCGTTTCCGCGGAAGGAGTCCCCGCTGCCTGCGCTGCGCCTGCAGCATTCTCCTCTTTCTCCTTCATCTTCCCGGCCGCTGCAAAAAGCAGTACCAGCAGGGCGGCCGCAAAAAGACTCAGCGCCAGACCGCCGAAGAAGTACGGATACTTAATCTTTATCTCGGTCCGGCCGGCATCGACATAGCAGAGATGGAAACGCTCCTTAAGCGTGCTCTCCGTCTCAAAACAGTCATGCCAGGACAAGGTGGTATTGACGCCGTTCTCGGGAGAATCGATCACGATCCTGTCTTTTTCAACGCTCATCGTAAGAGGCACCACACGGCGGGCGGGCAGTTCACTGTCCTCCACCGCAAAGCATTCCCGCAATATCCCCTCCACCGAAGGATCCAGTGTCAATGCGTAATGATAGGACAGGTTCAGTCCCAGGAATATGATATTCTTATTATAGACCGTCCCGTAGAAAGCCAGCGTCAGGTCATCCTCGGCCACGCTGCCGTACACCTCGGACAGGCCGTTTAAGTAAACCGTTTCCCATTCGCTGAAGCCCTCCGCAAAAAGATCCGTATTCAGAAGCTCTCCATGGACCGTCATATCGGGATAACCGTTTTTAAAGCGCACCGTGTTGCAGTCCACGCCCAGGAAGCTCTTTCTGCGGATCGAAGGATCCTCCGGCATGCCGTCCGCCATGATCACCACGCGCACTCCCGCATCCGCAAGCCTGCGCAGCATATCCTCCGCAGCTTCCCGCTCGCTTGCTTCAAAGCCGTTTAAGTAGACCGTGCGGTATTTCGACAGTTCCTCAAAGCTGTAATGGCTCAGGTCGGGATCCGAGGTCTCTTCCACATCCGGGAAAGTCAGCGAGATGCTTCCCGCCCCGCTGCCGATGCCGATGGCGTCATAATGGCTTACCAGGCCGAAGCATTCCGGCAGATCCGCATGATAGAGACGCCAGTCCCCGTTCTCCGCGAGCAGCCCGTAGCCGCTTCTTGCAGCCTGCGCATCCATACTCTGCCAGTTGTCATAGCCTTCCGGTGCGCAGAGGGTGCGGACCAGCACGCTGTCATTTCCCATTTCCAGTGCCCGGTCAAACAGATAGGCGTAGTGCCCGCGTTCCACCGCACGATTCAGCTGCGCGATATTTGCCGCCGTGGTCGCCGACTGCCAGCCGGCTCCATAGGTTCCGGCCGTACGCACATCGATGCCGCTTACGATAAAAGGTCCCCCGGCTCCCAGGGTACTCAGATCCATCAGCGCCAGGCGCTGCTTTGTCACATTCTTTGCACGGTCGAGCAGGGATTCCGTACTCACCTGCGCAAGGCGCTCCTCCGCCGTACTTCCGCTGCCGTTCCCTGCCATGAGCTGCAGCCCGCAGATACAGTCCAGAAGCAGCAGGAAACAGATCCCGGCCTGCACGGGTTTTTTCAGGCTCTTCCAGCAGAGGCAGCCGTACAGAACAAAACAGATCGAAATGGACAGAAAGCGCAGCATCCAGAGGTACTGGCTGCCCGGCAGGAGTTTCAGTAAATAAAATGCGGATCTGCCCGTCAGAAGGAAGATCAGCAGTCCCGAAGCAAACAGGGGGCGGCTGCGACGTCCCGAACAGAGCAGGCCGAAGACTGCCGTCAGAAATACCGCGATACCGAAATAATAATCCAGCACTCCCTCGCGAAACCACTTCGTCGGATCCAGCGAACGGAATATATTCTGGAAAAACTCCGCCATCACCTCGGAGGAATCCGTATTGGAGATCCCGCCGATCAGGGAAGGCAGGAGCCAGATCCCCGTGAGCAGAAAGGCCGCCACGATGGTCCCCGTGAGCATGGCAGCACGTTTGAAGCAATGGTTGGCCGATGCATAAAACAGAAGCAATACCAGCATGGACAGGGCGATCATGCCGGCGTAGCCGGAATGGCAGAGCACGATCAGCACGAAATACAGCGCCGTCCACAGAAGCCGGGACTTCTCTCCTTCCTTCAGATAGCTTTCCGCCTCATAGACAAAAAGCGGCAGAAAGATCATGGAAAGCGAGCGCGGCAGATTTCCTTCGGCAAAGAGCGCATAGAGATTGTTGGGGATAAAGAACCAGAGCAGACCGAAAAACGCCCCGATAAAGGGTCTTTTCAGCCGCAGTCCCACATAAGCAAAGGCCAGGCCTCCGAAAAAGACGATCACCCCCACAAAGATCAGATAGCCCTGCAGGGGATCCCCGCCCCCCAGAAACTGGCAGAAGGCCAGCACGTAGACCGGCAGCGGTGCCCAGTAACGGAGCATCTCCACACCGTTGTACCACATGGGATCATAGAGCGGATACCACTCTCCCTCGCGGATCGCACGGTAGAGCACATCGCCCTTATAGATATGGCAGAAAGTATCCGAGCCCGAGGGATAGATACCGTTCTGCGCCACCACCTGCGTACAGAGAAAAGCTGCCAGGGCATAGACCAGGCCGCAGACAAGTATGAAGATGAGGCTGCGCTTTCTGCTCAACTTCCTTCCTCCTCCGTGGCATCCAGCATGTCGTCCAGCACGGTGTCAATCACCTCATCCCTCACCTGCTCGGTATAGGCTTTCATCTCATAATCGTCAAAAGTCCGGTTCATATTGATGATATAACTGCGGGTAGGCGTTTCGCTGCCCTCGATGGAAAGCAGCCTTCCCCCCACTTCCTTTACGATCTCACGGATATTGTTTCCGAAATATTCCACCATATTCTCCAGAGACGGCACGATACCGTTGAAAGGATCGATACCGTTCAGCACCTGGTTCTGGTAAGGTGCAAGCAGCTTTTCGACCCTCTGTTCAAAATAATTGAACTGCACGAAGCTCTCCCTTCCCACCAGGATATTGATCGTGAATTCCCAGGTGTGAGGATGGGTCTCGCCCCGCCGGTCACCGATGATCATATAATGGTTTCCGTTCAGGTAAAACTTCAGACGGTATTCCCGAAACAGGCGTCCTTCCGGCTTTTCCATATCACATTCCTTTCGTTCTGCTGAGCAGGCCTTCCGAAAATTCCAGAAGATCTCCGCTGCCGCTCCACTGTTCCACGGCCAGGATCTGCGTCTGTATGCTCATCAGGAAATTCAGTGAGAACATCGCATTGTCATGGTCACAGCGCACAAATACAAGCAATAGCTTTCCTGCCACATCCGCCCCGTCCAGCAGCTCTGCATTTCCTTCCAGCTGGAAACGCAGCACGCCGCGGTCCAGAAGGATCTGGGACTGATCCAGGAAGCTGCGCTCCCTGGCGCATTTGACCACTGCCAGCGTTACCGGCTGTATCCCCTTTGCCTGGATACGGCGCAGGAAATCCCGTATCATGCTTTCCTGGAAAAGGGTACGCTTCGTATCGTAAGTCGTACGCACCATGAGCTTTTTGTTCAGATTGCTCACGTTCTGCGTCAGCTCCGTAATGGTCGCTTCCTTTTCCTGAAGCCGCTGGTAATAGATCCCCATGCGTCTCGAAAACCACATGGTTCCCACCACCATGATAAAGACCGCGATCAGGAAGCTGATACCCACGTTGACCTTGCCCTGCAGGAAATCGTTATTGTCCAGGACCACCTCGCGGTTGGTCAGAAGGCAGAGGCGGTATTCCGATTCGTTATAAAGAAAGATCACGCCGCTGGCCACATAGGTCTTTTCCTGGATCTGTATGATCGAATGGGTCACGCGGTTCCGCTGAAGCCCGTCCAGAAAGGCGCGCGCGCTGTCGGAAACATAATAGGTCGCCGTCGTAAAACCGCGGTATTTACTGGTCTCCAGCACATCCTTTACAAAGAGCATGGCCTCGTCACGGGAAAAGGTCCAGTATTTGTTTGCGGAAGCATCCAGGGAACTCAGGATCCCGCTGATGATATCCTCGTCGTCACGGTTCTCCTTCAGGTTGATCTGGTCCAGCACGAGCTGCACATAGGCATCCTGCTGTTCCGCCGCCACCTGCAGCACGCCGTCTTCAAAACGGCCGATAAAGATCCAGCCCACGATACCCACGGCCAGGCCCAGAAGCAGCGCGATCCCGGCCGCAAGGGCAAAAAAGCGTTTTGCCGTCTTCTCTCTCATTTACACATCTCCGATCTCTTCATTATTGACCAGTTCCCTGAGCTTTTGGATCCAGCGGACGGGCTTACGGAAATCCTCCCTGAGCACTTCCTTAAACGCATTCTTTTCATCCGTCAGGTTCCGGGTCTTCCAGGCGCTGTCGGTACCGATACTGTTGATGATCCCGGCTACGCGGATAAAAAATACCATCAGGTTAAAAAACGGGAGCAGGGCCACGACCCAGAAATTCTTCCGGTAGTATTTTCCCAGATCCTCAAATTCCTTCAGAAAGATACTTACGCTGAAGAAATACAGATAGCCCACAAGGATATAGATCAGGAAGATCGCCAGCGTGGAAAAGATGATCATCCCCGCGGAATAATTCAGAAAGAGCAGGCAGAACATGGCCAGATACCAGATCAGGCGCGGGAAGGCAAAGGTATGATCATAGAGCAGCGTGTGAACGTTCACATCCATGAAATTCTTCCCGAAATTATTGTTTTTGTCCAGAAACTGCTTTGCCACTTCCAGGCTGCCGCGCTGCCAGCGCTGCCGCTGGGTATAGAGCTTGTTGAAGCCTTCGATGGGATCCACCAGGAAGAGCGCGTTTTCGCAGATCTCCACCTTCTCCTTCTGGAGATAGCGCATCTGGAAGGTGATATGGGTATCCTCGCAGATCGTATTGGTATTGTACATGCGGGATTTGAGTATCGCCGATTTCCGGAATGCGGAAAAGGCCCCCGAAAGCGTATAAAGCGAATTGGTCTCGGAGGCATAGCTGCGCCCGGCCAGAAATGCCTGTCCGTATTCCATGAACTCCAGTTTCCGTAAGAGCCGCTGTATGCCTCTCGGGTATTCCTCGATCATGGAAGGCGTCGTCAGGATGGCGCCGGTCATGACGTTCAGTTTGGGATGGGCCTCGAATTTATCCACCAGATTGGTCAGGGCATGCTTCTCCAGCACACCGTCGCTGTCCAGATTGATGATGTATTTCCCTTCACTGTTGTAAAGCGCCAGATTCAGCGCCCGTGATTTGCCCTGCTCCGCCTCCAGCCATTGCATATGCAGCTCCGGATAGCGCTTCTGCGCTTCGGAAAACACAAAGAAGCTGTCATCCTGCCCGTGATTGTTGACCAGAAAGATACGGATCCGTTCATTGGGATAGGTACTTTCGTCTACGGAACGGATACAGTTCAGCAGGGTATCCTCGGAATTATATACGGGAATGATGATGGAAAGCTCCGGATACAGCGCCGGTTTCTTATACTCCTTCCGCATCTTCATGCGCCGGGAAAGCAGCAGGAAAAAGCCGCCGAAAGAGGGTATGATCTCCATCAGGACCGGTATGATGATCCACGCGCCCCAGAAGATGAATGATTGAAAAAAGCGGTCAATGACTGTCATAGCTGAATGTCCCCACGCGCATCTTTACAACCTGCGGCTTCGTAAATACGTAAAAATACAAAAGTACCGATAAAACATAGAAAAAGATCCTGCCGATATAGGTGTGTGCGATGTTATAGCACGAGTTGCCGCCGAAATGGATGATCTCGCAGATCAGGATGATGCGCAGCGCATTGGCCAGGATGATATAAAAGATCCCCAGAAGGCCGATCAGAATTTTTTCCTGTCTCGTATAGACCTCGAAAAAAGCAAGCAGAGCCAGAAAGGCCATGATCTCCAGGATCCCCGAACACTCAAAATCGATCTGCATGGTCATGGCTCCCGCAGAAGTGGGGATAAAGATCGTAGCAAAACGGAAATAGGGAGTAAAGGTTCCCGTCGCATCCCCGAAAAAGCCCGCCACGGCCGCCACGCCCTGGGCAAGCGGCATCGTGACATAAGGACGCACAAAGAACATCATCAGGAGAAATAAGCCGGCGCTCCCCCACAGGAAGCGCCAGAAAGAGATCTTTGCCTTCGTCAGAGCATGCAGAACATAGAGCCAGACCGCGGCTCCGAGGAGCCCGAGGATCAGTTTCATACTTCTTCTCCCCGTTTTCTGCGCCGCAGGACTGCCATAGCCGCAACGGACGCGCAGATCGCGATCCCGGCCACAGCCCCGCTGGAGGCGCCCGCCGTCTCGATCCAGCGGTCACCGATCTGTTCGTATTTGACTTCGATGGTCTTGATATCCGTCACATCCACGCCGAGACGTTCGGCCAGCAGCGGCAGATCGCACCACCATTCGCACTCGTCACTGGTCTCCCTGACCGAGATATGGACACGGCCGTAATAACCGTCACGGTCCACCCCCTGCTCCTGGAGCTCCTTCAGATTTTTTGCATTTCCCCAGCCATGTACGTCGGTGAGGATGAATTCGTAATCGCCGACCGGAAGATTTTCCAGCTGCGGATGCCAGTCGATATTCCCTTCCGCATCCAGAGCCGCATAGCGGAATTCGAAATAGTTTTTCGGGCTTCCGCCTTTGTTGATCCGGAGCACGACGCCCTCGAGCATCTCGTTCCCGCCTTCCAGCTGGTGACGGTCCATGATCGTGATGCAGTGTCCGTAAAGCACATCGCCCTGGGTATAGAGCGCGCCTTCGCCGTCCACCACTTTTTCTTCGGTACCGTCGGTCGCATAATGGATCAGTACGTGGGGATAATCGGTCCAGTCTCCGTAAAGACCGTCATAGACGATGCCGTTGAAGTCACCGCCCTTTTTCCCACTGTATCTTACGTCGGTGATGCCTTCCACGAAACGGTCGCCCTGGTAAAAGCCGAAGGAATAGCTGCCGATATTTTCCGGAAGATGATCCACCGGAACGGCGATCTCCCACTCACCGTATGCATCGCCCCATTCAAAGCTGTATGCGGCGCTGGCGCCATCCACGCCAAGGATCTGCGCCGGATTGTTCTTCAGCTGAAAGATCGTCGTATAACCCAGATCGGATACAAAACTGAATTTACCGTCGGTATGCGGGCCGGCCCAGGCTGCGCAGCAGTTGCCGTCATCCCTTATGTAAAGATAGACATAATTCTCATCCTGTACCGCAGCGGCAAGCTGGAGGGTACCCGTCGCGTTATATTTCGGAACGGCGTCCCAGTCCGAAAGATCGCCGTCGATGGTGATCCCCGTATAAACCGCCTGTCCCGCAGGCTTTCCCTTCTCTTCGCCACCGGACGCTTCCTCTTCTTCCGAAGCGGCCGCAGCTTCGGCGCTCTCTTCGATCCCGTTTTCCGAAACCGCTTCTTCGGCGCTGTTTTCCGAAACCTGACCGGCTTCGTTCTCCGAAACCGCATCTTCCGTCCCGTTTTCCGAAGCTTCTTCCTCCGTGCCGTTCTCCGAAACCGATCCTTCCGCACCGTCTTCCGGAAGTTCCCCGGCTTCGTTTTCCGAAAGGGTTTCCTCTTCCGTATCCTCCGCCGGCGTACCGGCCTCATTCCCGGAGGGCGTATCTTCCGCAAGGCTGTAAAAAGGGATCGACGCGCAGCCCAAAAAAGCTGCCGTTCCGATCCCCGTTATGATCCTTTTTATTACATCTTTTCTTTTCATTTTTCTTCCCGTCAATCCCAAAGCTGTCCGAACTGTTCAGATGTAGGTGGAGATCACATACTGCTGCAGGGGATTCTCCCCGATCTCCAGGCGTTTCAGAACGAGTCCCCGGTCCTCCATGGTCACGCTCAGCATCGCGAAGAATACTTCTCCGATATTTTCGATCGTGGCGTTTCCGTGAAACTCCGGCATGTCGTTCAGATACTGACCTTCGAAGCGTCCCAGCGCATCCTTTGCATAGCCCTCGCTCTTGGAAAAGCTTTCGTTCTCCAGGCCCTGTCCGCTGATGAAGATCGTGATCTCCAGCGTGTGGGAATGCATATGTTCCCGCACATTATCACCGCTGTGGGTCATGGGAAGCAGATAATGAAAACAGTATACCGCTTCTGTTCCGTTTTCCTCCCTGCTCATCCCGGCCATACCACTCTCTGCTGTGCGTCGTCACAGTCACTGCTGTATTAATCGACATTTTTCACAAAAATCTTAATGATATGTGCTGCATTATAACACACAAAAAAAAGCAGTACAAGGCAAAATGCTTACTATTCATGCCTCTTTCTGCTTGATTCGTAAAAAACATCGCTGATTATGGTTTTTTTGCCCCGTCATCCTCTTTCTTTCCCTTTTTCATGAGCCTTCCCACCAGCGTGATGGCAGGTCCCAGAAGCACTACCATGAACAGATGTCCGATGTTCGGCATGCTGCCGCAGAGCATCCCCACCACCACGGCTGCACCGTCATAAACGATACGCAGCAGGAAAAAGGGAATGAACTTCAGCGGTCCGTGAAGAAGCTGCGGACAGGCATCATAGGGGGAAAGCCCCACATCCGCATTCACATAGACAGCCGCCGCGATCACAAAACCGAGCACGGCCAGTGCAAAGATCACGCCCCTTCCGGGCAGCTCCTTAAACCAGCTCTCCGGTATCGTTTTGGACCAGATATAGCGGCACAGATCCGCGATATAACCGATGCAGATCATATTCAGGATCGTCCCGGGTCCGATATACTTTCTCCCCCAGATCAGCACCGGGATGAAGAGAGCCGCGTTAAAGATCATCTCCCAGGTACCGAAGCTGATGCCCAGCCGTTCCGCCAGTATCACATTCATAAAAGTAAAGGGATCGGTCCCCAGATCCACCTCGATCAGTAAAGACACGAAAAAACCCATAAAGAAAATGCCGGTCGCCATGACCAGGCATTTTCTTATGGGATAGCGTTTCAAAAACGCATTTACTGCTTTAGTGACATTCTGCGGCAAGTTCTTATTCCCCGCTCACCGCGCCGGTCGTTACAACCGCTGCTGCCGGCACGCTCACTGCTTCGCTGCCTGCAACACCGTCCAGACCGCTTACATTGATGTTCTTGGTAACCTTCGCATCGTAGGTGCTGGCTCTCATGATCTCGGTAAAGTCCACACCGGTAGCTTCCGTCATGGTGTCAAATACCTGCTTCATGATGACGGGCATGTTGCCGGAAACCTGTGCCACGCCGCCGTCGGTTCCGCTGCCGCCGCCATAGATGCTTACCTTATCGATGGATGCAAGGGGCTTTGCCACCTCGGCTGCCATCTCAGGCAGGATCTTGACCATCATCTCGATCACGGCTGCGCCGTTGTACTTGCGGTATGCTTCGGCCTTCTTCTCCATGGCTTCCGCTTCTGCCAGACCTTTCGCCTTGATGGCATTTGCTTCCGCGACACCCTTTGCGGTGATACCGGCAGCTTCCTGCTCGGCTGCGTAACGGGCTGCATCTGCCTTTGCCTTCTGGGCTTCAGCTGCCTTCTCCTGCTCGTACTTCTCTGCTTCTGCCTGACGCTGTCTCTGGATCAGGCGGGCTTCTGCATCCTTCTCTGCTTTATACTTCTCGGCATCGGCCTGACGTTCGATCTGTGCGGACAGTTCCTGCTGACGAACGATGACTTCTTTCTGCTTCAGTTCGGCTTCGCGTTCCGCACGGGCGATCTGTACGTTCACGGCCTGGGTCTCAATGGTCTTTGCCTGTTCCTGCTTCTGGATCTCGTATGCGGCATCTGCTTCCGCGCGCTTGATATCGGCCTGTACCTTCAGTTCGGAACGGCGGATATCCAGCTCGTTGTTTCTCTGTGCGATCGCCAGATCGGAGATGACCTTTGCATCGTTAGCTTCCTTTGCCGCCTCTGCCTGTGCCACCGCCACATCACGGTCTGCGTTTGCCTTCGCGATGGAAGCGTCCTTCTGGATCTTGGACATGTTATCCTGACCAAGTGCATTGATCAGGCCCTGCTCATCTTCGATCCTCTGGATGTTACAGGAAATGATCTGGATTCCGAGGGAATTCATATCCACCTGTGCTTTTTCCTGAACTTCGTCACCGAACTTCTTACGGTCGGTATTCAGTTCACGCAGCTCGATGGTACCGATGATCTCACGCAGGTTACCCTGAAGGGAATCGGTCAGTGCTACGATGAAGTCCTGCTCACGCATGTTCAGGAAGTTGCGCTGTGCCTTCAGTATGCCCTCTTCCGAGGTGTCTACCTTGACCTTGGCTACGGCATCGATGTCCACACCGATGAAATCCTTGGTCGGCACAAAGCCTCCGGTCTTGATATCAATGGATATCTGCTTGAGCAGCAGTCCGTCCTTTCTTTCAAGGAACGGGATCTTGATCCCCGCCCGGCCGATCAGTACCTTGGGCTTTTTCTTGATACCGGAAATGATGTAGGCCATATCGGGGGGAGCCTTCACATAACCGCTCATCAAAATGATGAGCAAAAGGACTGCAGCGACTACGATAAGGGCAATCAGTGCTTCTCTAGGCATAATACCTTCCTCCTGTTCTCATTGTGGAATACACTTTTGTATTCCAGAGAGTTCTTTGAACTCTGTAATGCAAGTATACAATGCTTTCATGAAAAAATACAGCCCGTTTCTTGCGCACTTTTGCTACGAAACATTGCGCAGACGGAAACCGGCTGTATCTCCGTATTTTCCGCGGTTCCTGCAGGCTGCGCCCTTTGTTTTACGCGAGCGCCTCCGTCACACAAAGCAGCCACTCCTGCTCCTCCGGTCCCTGCATGAAAGGAAGCAGCTTTTCCCGTACCAGCCGGTGATAGTCGTTCAGCCATTCTTTCTCCTTAGGCTCCAGTGCTTCCGGAAGTATGGCGTCCTTATCCAGCGGTACCAGGGTCAGAGGCTCAAAGCCCATGAATTCACCGTCCCCGTTCTCCGTACGCTTCACAACCTTTAAGATATTCTCGATCCGTATGCCGTGACTGCCTTCCACGTATACCCCGGGCTCATCCGAAAGGATCATGCCCGCCTCCAGGGGCGTATCGGCACTCTCTTCCCGTTTCTTCCAGCGTATGGCCGCCGGGCCCTCATGGACGTTGAGCATATAGCCCACGCCATGGCCGGTCCCGCATTTGTAGTCGCGTTCAAGCTCCCAGACCGGTCCTCTCGCGAGGATATCCAGATTGCGCCCGCTGCAGCCCTTTAAAAAGACCGCGTTCTGCAGCGCCAGCATTCCGGCCGCCACCCGTGTGAATTCACGCTTCTGCTCATCCGGGATACAGCCCAGGGCCAGGGTGCGGGTCACATCCGTGGTACCGCCCTCATACTGCCCGCCGGAATCCACCAGATAAAAGCCGTCGCCGGAAACTGCCGCGGAATGCTCTTCTGTCGCCTCATAATGCATCATCGCCGCATTGGGTCCGAAGGCGCTGATCGTCGGGAAGCTCAGCTCATAGCAGTCCTCCTGCGCCAGACGCATTCCGTCCAGTTCCTGCGCCAGCGTATATTCGTCCATGGCTTCCTTTCCCGCCCTCTGCTTTACGCGGTACAGGAAACGGGTCAGGACCGCGCTGTCCTTAAGATAGACCTTTTCGCTCCGGGCCAGCTCGCTTTCGTTCTTTACGGCTTTGGCAAAAAGTATCGGACTCGGCGCCCCGACGATCCCGATGCCGCTCCTCTGGAGCATGCGGAAGATCAGATAATTGATCCTTTCCGGATCCAGGAGCACGTCGCCGTCAAAACGGAGCTTCGGAAGATCCCTGTAAAAATCCGCATAGGGCTTCAGCGTGATGCATTCCCTTTCCGCAAAGGCACACAGTTCATCCGTTACCGCTTCCTCCTTTACATAGAGAGAAACGCCGTACTGCGTGACCACGGTATAGGCGTAAGCTACGGGATTGCACTCCACATCCCTGCCCCGCAGGTTGAAAAGCCACATTTCTTCATCAAGAGCGCTGATCACCGCAGCCACCGCGCCGGCCCCGGCCAGTGCGTCCCGATACTCCGAAAGCTTTTCGGCAAAGCTTTTCCCGGCCAGTTCCTCCGGAAGCAGCAGGATCTCCTCCGCACTGTCCGCGGGCCGCTCCTCCCACAGATCCCATGCGGGATCGCTGCCGATCCTGAGCTTTGCGCCGGCTGCTTTTACAGCAGCCGCGAGCTCCCTGCCTGCCGAGGCGCTGATCCTCCGGCCGTCCAGGAACAGGAACTCTCCTTCCTGAAGCTTATCCTCAAGAAAAGCGTTCAGTGTCGGTACGCCGGCGTCTCCCATACGCATCAGCCGGATGCCGCTGCCGAAAAGCTCCGCCTCCGCCTGCACGAAATAGCGGCCGTCGGTCCAGAGCAGGGCCTCTTCCGTTCCCACCAGCAGGGTACCTGCGGATCCCGTAAATCCGCTGTAGTATTCCCGGTCATGATAATGGGCATTGACATATTCCGATCCGTGCGGATCCTCCGAGGTGCACAGATACCACTGCGCGCCGCATTCCTTCATCCTTTCGCGCAAAGCGCGGAGCCTTCCGCAAACATCCATCGTATTCTCTCCTTTGCTTCTATCGTATAACGTAAATGCATATACCGCGTCCGAAAAGCGGAAACGGCAGCCGATCCCGTCCGCAAGTATAAAGAGCCGGTTCATGCAGGCATGACCGGCTCGTCTTTTAGTGCCGTATGAAAGCTTCCTATTGCTCCCTGCCGCGCACTCCCGCGATCAAACGAAGCTCGCCGTCGCGGAAGCTCCCACACGGTCGCAGCCCAGAGCAAGATACTCCTCCAGCTGCTCTCTCGTACGTATGCCGCCGGCGGCCTTGATCTTTACCTCCGGACCGATATGCTCCTTCATGAGGCGCACATTTTCCGGCGTGGCCCCGGCGCTGCCGAAGCCCGTCGAGGTCTTGATATAATCCGCGCCTGCCTCGGTCACCAGCTTGCAGGCCCGTATGATCTCGTCCTCACTCAGATAGCAGGTCTCGATGATGACCTTGAAGATATGCCCCCGGCAGCTGTGGCGCAGAGCCTTCAGCTCCTCCAGCACCATTTCGTCCTCTCCGGCCTTCAGGCGCCCCACATTGATCACCGAATCGATCTCGTCCGCACCGTTGATGATGGCGTTTTCCGTCTCAAAGATCTTCGTCACCGTCGTATTGTAGCCCAGAGGAAAGCCGATGACCGTGCAGATCTTCAGCCTGTCCCCGTAGCGTTCCTTTACATCCTTTACGTAATCCGGAGGTATGCATACGCTGGCCGTATGCAGCTTTAACGCCTCCTCACACAGTGCCATGATCTCCTCTTTGGTGGCAAAAGCCTTTAAAAGCGTATGATCCACATGCGTGATCATTTCTCCGATCTCCATATCCTTCACTCCCTGAAAAAATGTACCCGGTTCTTGCCGGAAAGTTTTACATGATACATGGCCATCTGGAGCTTGCGGTAGAGCGTATCGTAATCCCTGCCGTGACGCGGTATGAATACCGCCGCCACCGAAGCCGTCAGCGGATCCCCGCCGCTGCGCGCGATGTTTGCCTCCTTCATGACCTGTCCGCAGATCTCCTCGCACCAGCTCATGAGCTCGGCCTCGCTCAGATCCTGGGGGATATAGATCAGGAATTCATCCTCCCCGCTCCGGCCCAGGATACTGTCGGTCAGCGCCAGGCGCTTCAGTGCATCGGCGAAACGCAGGATCACGCCGTTGGCGTTGCTCATCCCCTGTTCCTGGGTCAGAGCGGTGAAGCCGTCGATATCCACCATCACCAGCGCCGCGGGCGACTGTCCATAGCGTATGCGGCTGTCTACCTCCGCCTCCATATATTCCGCATTCCACAGATCCGTCAGAAGATCCTTTTTGCCGCTGCCCAGGATATTCCTGCGCATATCCTCCATCTGCAGCACTTTTTCGATCCTGGAGAGCATCACCTCTGCTTCAAAGGGCTTGGTGATAAAATCCAGCGCTCCCATCTTGAGCCCCTTCATCTCGCTTTCATGCTCCGTATCCGCTGTCAGAAAGATGATGGGGATATTGGCTGTGCGCGGATTCAGCTTGATCTGCTCCATGGTCTCATAGCCGTCCATCTCGGGCATCATAATGTCGAGAAGGATCAGGTCCGGCCGGTTTTTCTTCAGGAAATTCAAAGCCTGCCGTCCGGACTTGGCCATGGACAGATGGTAAAAAGGCTGTAATACTTCCGCAGCACTTTTCAGATTGGTTGTGCTGTCATCCACCATCAGGATCGATTTCATGGAATGTTTCTACCTCAGGAATAACTGTTCCGCCCCTCCGGGTTATGAACAGTTACGGCAGCAGGTGCTTCGGACTACTTCAAAAATCTTTTGACCTCTTCGGGCATCTCTTCCACTTCACACACGATATCGTGCAGTACCGGAGCGTTCCGCAATTCCTCTACCGCCTGCGGGATCTCCATCCCCGAAGCCTTATGGAGCGCTTCGATCAGATCCATCGCTTCCTTATCCGCCGAGGCGGGATCGATGGCTTCCAGTACGGTCTTTGCAAACTTGTAGGGGCTGGCCGTGGATGCGATCACGGTGGGCGTATCGTCCGACGCCTCTCTGCGGTAATCCTCATAAACCGCCGAAGCCACCGCCGTATGCGGATCGATCAGGTAGGAACAGTCGCGGAAGATCTTTCCGATCTGTGCGACCGTACGCGCTTCGTCCGCGTAGCCGCCCCGGAAGTCTTTCAGGCGCTCCCGCATCGCTTCATCGATATGGTAAGCTCCCGTTTCCTTCAGATCCTCCATGAACTTCGCCGTCTTCTTTTCATCCTCGCCGGTCACATGATAAATGAGACGCTCCAGATTGCTGGAGATGAGGATGTCCATGGAAGGCGAAGAAGTCAGGATAAAGCTGCGCTCCGCCTTAAAGCTTCCGTCTTTTTCATCGCGCTCATGCAGCTTATCGTAGGTGCCGCTTTCAAAGAAATCGAAGAGTACGCGGTTGGAATTGGATGCACAGATGAGCCTGCGGATGGGCACACCCAGCTGCTTCGCGTACCACGCCGCCAGGATATTGCCGAAATTACCTGTGGGCACGCAGACATTGATGGCATCCCCTTCATTGATGCGGCCGTTTTTCAGAAGCTGCAGCCAGGCGTAGACATAATAGACGATCTGGGGTACCAGACGCCCGATATTGATCGAGTTTGCCGAGGAAAAGACAAAACCGCGCTCTTTCAGTTCCTCACGCAGCGCCGTATCCGCAAACATCTTCTTCACCGCGCTCTGCGCATCGTCGAAATTGCCTTTGATCCCCACCACGCGGACATTCTTTCCCTTCTGTGTCACCATCTGGCGCTCCTGCACCGGGGATACGCCGTTCTTGGGGTAAAAGACCATGATGCGCGTGCCCGGCACATCCGCAAAGCCCGCCATGGCCGCCTTGCCCGTATCGCCGCTGGTGGCGGTAAGGATCACGATCTCTTCCTTCAGCGCCTGCTTCTTCGCCGCCGTCGTCATGAGGTGCGGCAGGATCGAAAGCGCCATATCCTTAAAGGCGATGGTCGCTCCGTGGTAAAGCTCCAGGTAAAAAGCCCCTTCCGCCTCCGCCAGCGGCGCGATCACCTCCGTATCAAACTTTTCATCATAAGCCCGTTCGATGCAGCTCTTCAGCTCCTCCTCCGTGAAATCCGTAAGATAAAGCTTCATCACCTCATAGGCCAGCTGTTTATAGTCCAGCTCCTTCCATTTGGAAAGCCCGGCATCCGCCTCCGGCAGCCGCTCCGGCACAAAGAGCCCGCCGTCATCCGCAAGCCCCTTCAATATCGCCTGGGAAGCGCTCAGCCGCGCTTCTTTATCTCTCGTACTGTGGTAAAAGATCTCCATTTTTCCTCTCTCTCCTCTATAAACAACCATTTATTTCCGGTTTATACCGGTCGGATGCCGATCCCGTAATCTCGCCTGCTTCGCAGCCTCGAACGGTATCTGGCTCCTTTGTCCGGGATCACGATCCCGCGAATTGCCATGAGTATAACAGAAATAGCGCGCAAGAACAAGTGGACGGGCGACAAAAACGGCGGCCTGCCCGGCCGCCGCTCCGAAAAATTCTGTATAATCTTTATACTCTGCTCACACCGACGATGAGCTGCGGCCCGTCCTTTTCATGGACCAGTCCCACACGCAGACTGAGCTTTTCATAATCGCTGCTCAGCTTCAGACGGTAACTGAGGATGAACACCTCGCCGTTTTTCACCTTTTCGAGGATCTTCTCCCTGTCCATCCCGGCCAGGAAGCATTCCGCATCGTCGGGATGCAGCCGGGGCAGCGCCTCCTTTACCGAATCCCCGAAAAAGTCCGTTCCGGCTCTGGACGAGCCCATACGGGAATATTCATCCGTGGCACTGTAGATCATATAAGTGCCGCTTTCGGGATCCACGGTATAGATCGCGATGAAATTCCCCATAAGTGCCGAGATCCTGGAGAAGGTGATGCTCTCCTCCCTCAGGCGCTCGATCATCTCCTGCTGCCGCATCTGCGCATCCACATTATTGACACCGATCACAATGGAAGAACTGTCCCCCTGCATACGGACCGCTTTCATGCTCACATAGCGGGGCTCCCCGTCCATCATAAGCCGGTATGTGAGCGTGAACGCGCCGTGATCCTCCAGGGCTGCGGTCACGTTTTCTTTGGTGAATTCCCCTACAAACTTTTCCTGGTCGTCGATATAAAGATACTCAAGAGCATCCTTACGGGCCGCATTGAAGAAATCCGTTCCGTTCTTTTCTATGTAAATATCCGAGCTGCCTGCTTCCGAATGGTATTCGGAATACTCCTCCGTTTCCAGATCCACATAATACAGATCGATATAGTCGGCAGAAAGCGCTCCGGCCACGCTCATATAGGTAACGGCGTTCTCGTTTCGCGGTGTCACGCTTAAGATGGCCACAGCATAGGCATCTACGTCCTTCACCGGGTTTTCCGCCGCTTTCCGGAGCAGGGCGTTTACCGTTTCTCCGTTCTTCGTGCTTTCGGAGATAAAGACCCTCTGACCGATCTGTTCGCACTGCTTCATGGAATTGAGCAGTGTGGTCGCCACCTTTTCCGTTTCATCGCTCCGGGTATAGCTTTCCACAAACTCCCGGTAAGAGCGGTTACTCCGGAGGATCGAAAAAGCCTGTCCGTCCGTTTCCAGGAGCGCCATGGGTATGGTATTGAAATAATGCCCTGCGGAATCGATCTCATCGCTGGAGACCGCATCCAGGTCATACAGATTGATGGAGCTTGCGATCCTCTGGTAATCGGACTCCTCCGGAGCCTCAAAACCGATCTGTATGCCCTGACGGTTCCTTTCCAGTATCGCTTCAAAGGGAACCGGCTTGCAGAAGTGATAGCCCTGCATCTTCGTACAGCCGATCTCGCAGAGAAATGCAAACTGCTCCTCCGTCTCCACGCCTTCCGTGACCGTCTCAAAGCCCAGGCTCAGGGCCATGCGCATCAGTTCCGTGAGCAGTATCCTGGAACGGGGATTACTTTCAAACTGCCGCATAAAACGCATATCAAACTTGATGAGGTCAAAATCCAGTTCCTGTAAGAGATCCAGTGAGGAATAACCGCTGCCGAAATCGTCCATCCATACCTGGAAGCCCAGTTCCCGGAAACGGCTGATCCTCTCCTTCATGAATTCGAAATTCTCACCGATGACGCTCTCCGTGATCTCGATGGTGATCAGGCTGTGGGGGATCCTTGCCGCATCCAGGCGGCTGCAGATCTCCTCCACGATATCACAGCATTCAAAATCCGTCCTCGAAAGATTGACCGAGATCGGCACTACGGGAAGATGCGTTTTCCTCTGTTTCCGTATCCTCTCGCAGATGATGTCCACGATATGCAGATCCACCTTGTAGATCAGCCGCATCTCCTCCAGTATGGGGATAAAATCCGCCGGAGAGAGCATGCCTTTGACCGGATCGATCCAGCGGGCCAGCGCTTCCTCATCGCAGACCTTCTTGTTCGTGGAACGGACGATCGGCTGATAAAAGGCCGTGATCCATTTTTCCTCGATGGCACGGTCAAGATTGCTGACGATATACTGACGGTTGAGCTCACGGGTAAGCATCCTGTTATCATAATAGGTGAAATAAGAACGATTATCGTCCCTGGCGACATTACAGGCGTATTTGGCCCGGTCGCAGGCCAGGGAACTCTCCACCATCCCCATGGAATCGGGATAGATACCGGCGCGGATGGGAAGCGTCCTGCCGCCGTTGGCTGCTTTCATTTCCCGGAATACGGCCTTCAGTTTCTGTTCCACGCTTCCGGCTTCACAGAACGCCGCAAAATGATCCTGTCCGAAACGGCTGCAGCATTCCGCTCCGAAATGCTTTACGAGCAGTCCCGCCAGCTCCCGGATCAGGATATCGCCTTCGGCAAAGCCGTATTTCATGTTGAAATAGCGCATCCCGCCCAGGTTCAGATATACCACTGCCGAAAGGATATCCTTTGCGTGCATGTCGTTACGCCCGCTCTCGGCCAGCTGGAAGAAAAAGGTCATGCTGGGAAGTCCCGTGAGAGAATCATAATTCATCTCCCGCAGGATCCGGTTCTCCCTCTCATGCTTTTCGGACAGCTGCATGGTCTCCGCCCCCGGAGGAAGGAGACGCCTGCGGTCTCCGTCGCTCTGCGCGGATAACTGCTCATAAAAGCGGTTTTTATCCTCATACATGATCTCGTCCGCGCGCCGCAGCGCCATGCGGACATTACGGCAGTTCTTCTCGACACAGCCGCCGATTGAGAACGAAAGGCGGTCATATCCTTTACAGCCCTGCCGCACTCTTTCGATCTTCTCATCCAGTTCTTCTTTGGTGATATTCCTGACAATGATCGTGAATTCGTCACCGCCGGCACGGTAGATCTCGTTTTCGGAAAAGACCGATTTCAGGATACTGGCGGCGTTTTTCAGCAAAAGATCGCCGGCGTTATGCCCTTCCATGTCATTGATGGCTTTCAGGCAGTTGACATCAGCAAAGACCACGCCGACCGAAGTGTTCTCCTCAAGCCCGTAACTGAGCTCGTCCACCACATTGTTCATCTCGTTACGGTTCATGACGCCCGTGAGCATATCCCGGGTGCTTAACTGGCGCAGCCGGTCGAGGAGCAGGTGATTGCCCAGCTCCGAGCCGAGGATAAAGGTCGTGATCTCCAGGGTTTCTCTTATTTTGGCTGCCCTGCGGGCATCAAAATTGATGGCCCAGATATATCCAAGAAACTGATTGTGGGATTTCAGGGGAAAGAGTACGATATTGCGTACGCCGGCAGAAACGAGGGCCTCATGCCATACGGGATTCTTTTTCCGGAGGTGCTCCATATCCTCCCGTCCCCTGGCAAAGATACAGCTGGCAATACCGAGGGTCTTCTTCCAGGATTCAATGAATTCATAGGAACTGCTGTCGAGATACTCCGCCATCGGCATGAGTCCGGAGCCCTCCGCAAAAGCTTCGGCCAGGACGCTGCAGCTCCTTTTGGCTTCATCGATCACAAGGATACAGCAGTGATCTGCGGCACAATGCTCACGGATCCCCGCGATCACTTCCTGCATCGTCGCGTTGAAATCCGTCGTGCCCCGAAGCTTTAAACTGGTTTCCAGGACCATCCTGGCGGTTCCCGCCGAAAGATCGGAGATACTGCCGGAGCTGCTGCCCGTGATTTCCCGAAGATTCATATACATACCTCATAAAGCTTTATAGAAACTGTCATTATATTATATCCGAAAATACAGGGTCCCGCAAGTCCATCCGCAGACCGGATAGACCGGAAAAACAACGCTTTATCCCTTCGCCGGCCCGGATGACTGTTAGCGTTTGCTCTCCTGCCGGCCACTGAACGTAACATGCTTGCCGCCTCCCCGTATTTTTGTTATACTGTCTTTTATGAGCAGAGATAATGCCGGAGTATACACGGCCGCAAAAAAGGACGGAAGCCTGTATTACCGCGCTTCCATCACCCATAAGGGGAAGCATATCAGCCTCGGAAGCTTCAACGATGCCGAAGAAGCGCACCGCGCCTACAATCAGGCGCGTCTTTTGCTGCGCGATCCGAAATGCGGGATCCTCGACTATCATGAGCCCTCCCCTCTGCCCTTTGAGAAGTGGGTATGTCTGGTGAACTTCCGCGACAACGGCATTTATGTGGTCAATCCCGTCTATATCATGCATAAGATGTTTTTTTACTATCTGAGCCCCACGGAGATCCTGAAATTTGACGCGGACGAGCTCTTTTTCTACAGCTCCCACAAGATCATGCGGCGGGGAAACCACTATTTTGCCGCTGATTACGGGCTGCAGGTAAACATCTTAAACCGTTACGGCATCAGGAGTTACGCCGTGGAGGGCCGTGATTATTTCTTTTTAAACGGCGATATCCTGGACTTCCGCTCCTCCAATCTGAGCATCGTCAACCGTTATATCGGGGTCACCAGGGAAGTCAAAAGGGGCCGGACCATTTTCCGCAGCCGCATTCACGTGCGCGGCAATTATATCATCGGGGATTATGCCAGTGAGGACGAGGCCGCCATCGCCTACAACAAGGCCGTGGATCTTCTGAAGTTCAAAGGCAGTAAGCGTAATTATACGAAGAACTATCTGGAGCATCTGAGCAAAGAAGAATATGCTGCGATCTACTCCAGGGTGAAACTCTCCCCGAAGCTCAGGGTACTGGAGTTTTAGCATCAACAGGCTTTTACGGGAGCGGCTCTGTCCGCCATGCAGAAGCGCCTTCGCCGACGGGCGCAGGCCTTTTGATCAAAGTATCGGCCCGCAGCCGCGCAGCAGGTGCGCGGCCCGGACTGAAGAATATCGATATTTCTTCAAGGCAGGTTATCATCAATGGAATCAGCAGCAGGATTTAAAATGCAGCGTTTTCTTTTTCTGGGACTGGGACTGATCGGAGGTTCGATCGCAAGAGGCCTCCGTGCCGCCAGACCGGACGTCTATATCAGCGCCTGGGCAAG
This sequence comes from Lachnospiraceae bacterium, assembly GCA_016282915.1. Classification (GTDB taxonomy): domain Bacteria; phylum Bacillota; class Clostridia; order Lachnospirales; family Lachnospiraceae; genus NK4A136. The sequence goes on from JAEELW010000074.1 coordinate 46,096, forward strand.
GCACGCCGAGCGTATACGGCCGGCCGTGGAGGACGGTACCCTGAACAGCATCGCGGAAAGCCCCGTCTCCGATGTGGTGCAGGCGGATGTGATCCTGCTCTGCGCGCCCACAGGCAGCAATATCGAAAATCTGCGTACTATCGCCCCGCTGCTCCGTCCGGACACCCTGGTCACGGATGTGGGCTCCGTGAAAGGCGATATCCAGAAGACCGCAGAAGAACTCGGGATCGCGGCGCAGTTTCTGGGCGGTCATCCCATGACCGGCCGTGAGACCAGCGGTTACGCCGCTGCCGATGCGCGCATCCTTGAAAATACCTATTATCTCCTCACGCCTTCGTCACAGACCCGGCCGGAATATACCGAAAAGTATACGGAGCTTGTCCGCGAGCTGAAGGCGATCCCCATGCTCAGCGATCCCGCCGGACATGATTACGCTACGGCTGCCATCAGCCACGTGCCGCATCTGATCGCCGCGCAGCTGGTACGTACCGTAAAAGAGGAAGATAATGAAGACGAATTCATGCGCACCATTGCCGCCGGCGGCTTTAAAGACATCACGCGCATCGCATCCTCGGATCCCGCCATGTGGGAGAGCATCTGCCGGAGCAATACGGAAAATATCCGCCTGCTCCTGGAAAAATATATCGACGGTCTGAAGCGGATCGATCATACGCTGGAAGAAGGCGATTTTTCGCAGATCTCGGAACTTTTTAAAGAAAGCGGCGCCTACAGAAACGGCATGAACGACCGCCGCTCCAGCGCGATCCCCAACGATTACCGCCTGTATGTGGACGTGCCCGATGAAACGGGCATCATCGCCGCCGTGGCCACGCTCCTGGCCGGCGCCGGCATCAATATCAAGAACATCGGCATCACCCACAACCGTGAGCAGGCCGAGGGCGCACTCTATATCGCTTTCTATGAAAAAGGGGATATGCAGTCCGCGATCCCCATCCTGAAAGAACACTCCTACCGTGTGATCCTGTAGATATACGATCTGCGAAATCTTATCCCCTGAAACAAAAACAGCGGCCCGAAGGCCGCTTTTCCATTCTTTTATACTGACGGGTGCAGCCCGATCCCCATGCCCGCCGCATTGGGGCCGGTATGGCAGGATACGCTCAGCGACAGGGGATCATAATAGGTCTCGATCCCGGGAAACGCCTCCTGCACACGATTCTGCCAGGCTTCCGCATCTGCCGGATCCAGAAACGAACCCGCACAGCCGATGATGAGCTGGCTGTCTTCATATTCCGCGAAATGCTGCTTTCTCTCCTCGAGCATGGCCGTGATCACGGCCTCACGGGATTTCTCCACGCCGCGGATCTTCTGATGCGTATCAAATTTCTCCCCGCGGGTGACGAGCACGGGTTTGATGTTCAGAAGCCCTGCCAGCATGGCTGCTGCCGGCGTCACGCGCCCGCTGCGTTTGAAATATTCCAGGCTTTCCACGGTAAGGTAGATGCAGGATTTATAGGCATCCGCCTCCAGCCTTTCTTTGATCTGTGCGGCGCTCTGTCCCTCTGACGCAAGTCTGCAGGCCAGCATGATCGACTGCCGCTGGCTGACGGATACACGGTGATTGTCCGCCACCTCCACACGTCCGTCATAATCCTCCGCGATCATGGCCGCCGACTGGTAAGCGCCGGAAAGCCCGCTGCTCATGGGAACATAGATGATCTCGTCCGCCGTATCCAGTACCAGCTCCCACACATCCATGACCGAGGCCGGCGAAGGCTGTGAGCTGCTCACTTTATGACCGCCCATCTGCGCCTCAAAAAACTGCGCATGGGTGATGTCTTCATTTTCATAATAGGTATGATCGTCGATGATCACAGGCATGGGAACCACATGGATCCCCATCTCCCTGGCTTCATCGCCGAAGATGCCGCTGTTTGAATCCGTTACGACTGCAGTTTTCATCAGTTAACCCGCTCGTCTCCCCAGAAAAACAATGCTACGGTTCCCGGCCCGGTATGCGCGCCGATCAGATTGCCGATATAGTTGATCTTCACCCTGCCCTTCTGCTTCGGGAAACGCTCCTCGATCAGATCCGCAACGGCTTTTGCATCGTCATAACAATGCGCATGCGTGATCAGTACCTTTCCGTCATAATCCTTCCCGTTAAAAGCTTTTTCCTCCATGATGTCCACGATGCGGTTGATGACCTTTTTCTTGGTACGGATCTTTTCCCTCGGGATCAGCCTGCCCATATAATCGACATTAAGAAGCGGGCAGATATTGAGCATGGTCCCCACGAAGCCGGCCGTTTTTGAGACGCGGCCGCCGCGGATGAAGAACGTCAGATCCGTAGTGAAGAACCAGTGGTTCAGCTGTTTTTTATGTTTCTCCGCATAATCATAAACTTCGTCGATATCCTTGCCGGAATTCTTCATCTCGGCGAGCTCCCACATCAGCAGACCGTAACCGCCGCTTGCCGCCAGCGAGTCCACGATATAGAGCCTGCGGTCCGGATATTTTTCCTCCAGCATATCCTTTGCGAGCTTTGCGGAATTCAGCGTACCCGAGATCCCCGAGGAAAGCGTCAGATGCAGCACATCCTTTCCTTCCTTCAGGTATTTTTCAAAATAATTAACGAACTCTTCCACATTCACCTGAGAGGTCTTTGTATCCTCCCCGGCCACCATGCGGCGGTAAAACTCATCATAGGGAACCGTTACGCCCAGATCATCCACATAATCCTTACCGCCCAGTTCATAATGGAACGGAACGTAGGAGATCCCCAGTTCTTCCATTTGTTCCGCCGTCAGATCCACTGCGGAACAGCAGCTCAGAATAAAATCACCCATTCTCCCTCTCCTTTAACGTAAGTTGCTGTGCAAACACTCACCAAGACATTGTAGCACAATACAGAGGATACCGCAAGATGTAGCTTTTCCTCTCCCCTTCACCTGCTTTTACGTTTCCGGCAGCAACGCGCTGTATCAAAGCACTGCGCTGCTTTCACAGAATCGCTCAGAG